>JAZKJM010000003.1:0-355690 GCA_040384265.1 Pseudomonadota bacterium
TGGTGCCCCGGGCCGGACTCGAACCGGCACACCCGTGAGGATACAAGATTTTGAGTCTAGCGCGTCTACCAATTCCACCACCGGGGCTCGCGGCGCGGAAGGGTTTAGCGGCACCCCTCACGCAAGCGAGCGCGCACTATAGCGGCGTTTTTCGTTTGGTCAACTGCCGTTGCGGTGCTAACCTGCCGCTATGTTTTGCTGCCGCACCCATCCGGATAAACTCGTCGCCATGGCGTCCCTGCTCATTCTGGGCGGGGTGATCCCGCTCGCCACCGCCATCATCGCGCAATATGGCTATGGGTTGGCGCCGTGCCATTTCTGCCTGCTGCAGCGCTATCCGTATATGGCGGTCATCCTCTGTGGCGCGCTGTCGCTACTGGTTACGCGCGGCGGGTTGCCGTGGCGGGTGCTGGTGGCGCTGGGCATCTGCGGCCTGCTCACCACCGGCACGCTCGGCCTCATCCATACCGGCATCGAGACGCATATCCTGCATTACACCGGCGGCTGCGTCGCTCAAGGCCCGGCGGATGGCTCGCTGGAGGCCTTGCGCGCCGCCATCGCCAGCGCGCCGCTGGTCGCCTGCAACGCGGTGATGGCCCAGTTCCTCGGCCTCTCGATGGCGACGTGGAACAGCCTGTGGGCGGCGGGCATCATCGCCCTCATCGCCTTCCAATACCGTTTCGAGCGGAGGCGTTATGACGAACGCACCTGAACGCCGTCGCCTGCCCGGTGATGTTGCGCCGCGCGCCGCATCGGCCGCCGCCTTGCGCGTCAACCATGCCGGGGAATATGGCGCGCAGCGGATTTATGCGGGCCAGCTCGCCATCCTGAAAAACCACGCCTGCGCCGATGAAATCCGCCATATGGCCGCGCAGGAGGATGTGCACCTGGCCACCTTCAACACGCTGCTGCCGCGCCACGGCGTGCGCCCCACCGCGCTGATGCCGCTATGGCATATCGGCGGCTATGCGCTGGGTGCCGTCACCGCCATGCTTGGCGCCCGCGCCGCGATGGCCTGCACTGTCGCGGTCGAATCCGTGATTACCGAGCATTACAACGAGCAACTGGCCAGCGGCACGCTCGACGCGGCGCTGCAGCCCACCGTCGAACAATTCCGCAACGAGGAGATGGAGCACCACGCCATCGGCCTCGCCCACGAGGCGCAGGATGCCCCGTTCTACGGCGCCCTCACCGCCGCCATCCGTGGCATCTGCCGTAGCGCCATCTGGCTGAGCGCGCGGGTGTAGCGGCCGCCTTCGCACTGCAGCATATTTTATATGCATATATATCAATTTTCCGCGTGTAACCGGCGCGATTTTGTGCTACGGCTTGAGGTTCAGGTGAGGCAACACTCCACGGTAGATGGACGGAAAACCTGAGGTTTTCAATCTAACTCGAGGCAAGTCATGACCAGCTATCTGTATACCGATGCGGATTTACTCGGCGAACCGACGCTCGATGAAATCCTCGCAGACCCAATGATCCAACTCGTGATGAAGCGCGACGGCGTGGATGAGCGCGACATGCGCGGCCAGATCGAACGCATCTCGCAGCGGTTTCAAACGCTGGAGACCGTGCAGTAGGCACGCGCTGTCACACAATCTTCACAGACGCGCAGGCCACCGCGCGCTATAATGGGCATATGACATTCACTTGCCGCAACCTCACCCGAACGCTCGCCATCGCGCTCAGCCTGCTTGCCATCACCGGCTGCCGCCCAATGAGCCTGTATTTCGTGCAGCCCGCCGGCCCGCCGGAATATAAACTCGGTTGGGAGGATGGCTGCGATTCCGGCCTTTCCGCGCAGGCCGGTGCCGTTGCCAAAGCCGCCTACGGCTTCAAAAAACGCCCGGAGCTGTTCGACAATTCGCTCTACACCTCCGCCTGGAACGAAGGCTTCACCTATTGCCGCTTCTCGCTCGACCCAGTCGATAAGTCGCAGTGGTTTAATTAAAGAAGGCGCGAAGCGTCTTCTTTAATTCTTTACCCAGCGCCGAAGGCGCAGGGGGCGTCCCGCCCCCGCTACCGCTCCCCCTCGTTCGCGCTTACGCGCTCCGGCTACGCGCAGTCGCGCTGCGCATGGCTAAATGGGGGCTATGCATTTTCTTTAGTGTTCCTTCGTGTCACCCACTCTCTCCATTGTCATGCCAGCGCAGGCAATACTACCAGTGGTGAAACGCTGACGGGGTGACACAAGTCGCGGTTACTCCCATTATGGGGTGGTCATATGGGTTGCGCTCCCGCCCGATGGATCCCGGGTCAAGCCCGGGATGACAATGGAGGGGGTAGGGGCAACACGGGAACAGGAGAGAAAATGCATCGCTTGCAGCAGGCCGTGCGCAGCGCGACCGCGCGAAGCCGGAGCGCTAGCTGGGGCGACTCCGCCCCCACGCGGCAAAGCCGCTAAACAAAAAATAGCAGCGAAGCGCTAGCCCTTCGCCTTCGTAACCGCTACAGGTGGCCGCCATGGCGTTTATCAAAACCATCCTGCTTCTACTCATGTCCCTGTGGGGGGCGCTGTTTCTCTATAACAGTTTCCTGCCGCCCATCTCCACGCTGATGGCGGCGCGCGTGCTGACGCTACGCCATGTCGAGCGCAGCTATGTGCCGATCAAGCGCATTTCGCCGCACCTCGTGCGCGCGGTGATCGCCGCCGAAGACGGAAAATTCTGCGACCATCACGGCGTCGATTGGAAGGCCCTCCACGGCGTTGTCGCCAAGGTGGTGGACGACGATGCGGACGCCTCCCACGGCGCGTCCACCATCACCATGCAGACCGTCAAAAACATCTTCCTCTGGATGGGCCATTCCTATGTGCGCAAGGGCATCGAAATCCCGATGGCGCTGGTGGTGGATGCCTTCTGGGGCAAGCGGCGGGTGATGGAAAACTACCTGAACGTCGCCGAATTCGGCCGTGGCATTTTCGGTGCGGAAGCGGCAGCGCGGCATTATTTCGGCAAGTCCGCCGCCTCACTCAATGCGCGTGAAGCCGCCCAACTCACCGCCATTTTGCCCAACCCGATCAAACGCAGCGCCACCCGCCCCAGCGCTTATGTCAGCCGCTATACCGCGCGCATCATGGCCCGCGCGCCCAGCGCCGACAGCGCCTGCACGCGCTAGCGGGCTACTGCTTCTTGATCGTAATCATCAGCTCACCCACCGTGAGGCCGAACTTGCGCATCTTGGTGCGGTTCATCACCGTCTTTTCATCGACCAGATACAGCCAGTCATCCATCGAGAGCTGGATCGTACCGCCGCTGTCACGCTTGGCGTTGAGCCTGTAGCGCAGATGCGCTGCATTGCCGTGCTGGGTGCCGATGGCCGTGCCCTCAATATCCCCCGCCGTGGCGGTGAAATGGTGATCGTCCGTCATCGTGATCGTCCAGGTGCGCGATTCTTTGCGGCCGGTGCTATAGACAAAATCTTCATGGAATGTGCCGACATTGCCGCTCCAGCTGGCGTTCATGGTCGCGTGGAAATGCATATCCGCCTTGCCGCTATAATCGATCAGCACGCCCCATGCTTCGAGTTTGCCATTCAGAAACTGGCGAATATCCATCACCGGTTTCTGGTCGGCATAATCCTCGGTCGTCAGGCTGGAACAGCCGGTGAGCACATAGAGCAACCCCGCAAAGACCGTGCAGATACGTTTCATTTTAACCCTCCGTGATATAGCTTCCATTAACCACGCAGCCGCGCACGATGCCAGCGGCAAACGCTACCGGGACAGCAATGCCTTACGCAGCGAGGGCTCGCTGGTTTTTTCCGACAGCCATATATCGAAAAACCGTGGCGCAAACGTCGCGTCGTTCACCGTATGGGTCGGCGTGCCGTTATAATAAAACTGCACCGTGCGTGGCGGCACATACACGGCCGTGATGCGATCCGTATCCTTCACATCCGGGAAGGCCTTGGCCAGCTGCTGGCGGTATTCTGCCTCGTCGCTGGGCGTCAGCGTGCCCTGCCCTTTCATCTCGTCAATGGTCCGGTCCACCAGGTCGGCGCTCTCGAAACCCATATGGTAGCGCAGGCTGAGTGCAAATGGCGCGCCGTAGGACCAGGCCTTCGCATCCGTCCATAACGCGGCATCATAGGCCACGATCAGCAGACGGCTGAGCTTGCCCGTGCCAAATGGTGCCGTGCTGGTGATCACCGGGGGAATCTCGCTGGGCCGCGGCGTTTGCGCACTCGCACCCAGCGGCACCGCCAGCATCACCCATGCACCCACTATCACCGCTATCCGTTTCATCGCCGTTGCTCCCAAAAATAGATGCACCCTCTGTACGATATTGGCTATAAGGATGCTATCAGGACTATTGGGGACCCCATCGCATGCGCATTCTGCTGGTAGAGGACGACCGCATACTCGGCGCGTCGCTGAAAAAAGCGCTCGAAAAGCGCGGCTATGGCGTGGATTGGTTCCAGGACGGCGAGCAGGCCCTCGCCGCCGCACAGGATTCCGGCTTTTCCGCCATTGTGCTCGATATCAACCTGCCCAAGCTTTCCGGCCTCGATATCCTGCGCGCCCTGCGCCAGAAAAAATGCACTGTGCCGGTGCTGCTGCTCACCGCGCGCGACACCCCGCTGCAAAAAGTTGAAGGGCTCGATGGCGGCGCGGACGACTATATCGTCAAACCGTTCGACCTCGACGAGCTGCTCGCCCGCCTGCGTGCCCTCATCCGCCGCAGCGAAGGCCGCACCGATATCATGCTGCGCTGCGGCGAGGTTGAGCTTGACCCCGGCGCAAGCGTGGTGCGCAGCAAAGGGATGGGCATCGCCGTCACCGCGCGCGAGTTCCGGCTGCTCAAATTGCTGATGCAGCGCGCCGATAAATACATCACCAAGAGCGACATCGAATACGCGCTGTATGACGCCGACAACCTCGTCGAAAGCAACACGATCGAAGTCACGATTTACCACCTGCGCAAAAAACTGGGGGCGGATTTCATCCAGTCCATCCGCGGCGTTGGCTACATGGTGCGCGCATGAGCTGGTGGACACGACGCAGCACCCTGCCGCAGCAATTATTCCTCAGCGTGCTGCCGATTATCCTTGGCGTGCTCACCCTCATCGGCGGCCTCGCTTTCTATAGCTGCCGCCACGAAATCAATTATGTCTATGACACCCAGCTCATCAACAACGCCAACGTGCTGTGGACACTGGTCGCCGACGAGCTGGGTGAAACCCAGCGTAAGAGCCGCACCAAACGCGTCGAGAACCCCGATATCAGCCAGCGGGACGCCTCGTTATGGAACGGCAACGCCGATGAATATGGCGACGCGCGGATGTTTCGTATCTGGCGCGAGGACCATCTGGCCATGATGTCCGACACCGCGCCGCCACCCAGCCTTGCCGCCCAGAAGCCGGGCTTCAGCGTCATCAAATACAACCACGAGAAATGGCGCGTTTACACGCTGGTGCTGCACCATGAAAAAGTCACGATCGAGATGGGCGAGAAGCTCTCGCTGCGCAACGGGTTGATCTGGAACATCCTGCTCAACCTGTTTGTGCCGCTGGGCGTGCTGGTGCCGCTGATGGGCTTTGCGATCTGGCGCGGCATCAAGGGCGGTTTGAGCGTCACCCGAAGCCTTGTTACCCAGATCCAGAGCCGCTCACCCGATGACCTCTCGCCCGTGCTGGTGGATAATCTGCCGCGCGATTTGGCGCCGCTGGGGCAATCCATCAACAAGCTGTTCACCAAGCTCGCCCAGTCGATCAGCGCCGAGCGCCGCTTCGCGGATCACGCCGCCCACCAGCTGCGCACGCCGCTTGCCGGGTCGAAGCTGCTGATCCAGATGCTCACCTCCGCCGACAGCGAGGCGGAACGCCGCCCCATTCTCGACGACCTGACCGCCAGCAACCTGCAGGCCGAGCAGCTGGTCAAAAAAATGCTCATCGCCGCGCGCATCAGCCACCAGCCGATCACCCTGCACCCGGTCAATCTCTATACCGCCGTCGCCCGCGCCATCGCCGCCATGGGCCCCATCGCCAACGAAAAAAACCTCGATATCATGCTCGGCGGCGACGAGAAATCCCACATCCTGGCCGATGATACGCTGCTGGTGCTGATGCTCGATAACATCATCGACAACGCCATCAAATATACCCCCGCCGGTGGCATCATCCGCGCCCATATCCGTGATGCGGGGGCGGATGTGGAGCTCGTCGTCATCGATAGCGGCCCGGGCATTTCGGACGCTGAAAAGCAGCTCGTTTTCCAACGTTTCTACCGCACCGAGGAGGTCGCCACCGAAGGCAGCGGCCTTGGCCTTACCATCGTCGCCGATATTATCGAGCGGTTTGGCGGCAGCATCACCCTCACCAATCCCGAGGGCGGCATTGGCCTCAGCGTCACCCTGCGCCTGCCGAAATTGGGCTGATTTCCCTCATCCCATTCATTTTCGCGTCATTTTCAGGTAATATTGTCGTCATCAACACCCCCTATGTTCCCGTTATTACGGGGGAAGACCATGCATGTATTCTGCGATTTCGACGGCACCATCACGCGTGAGGATGCGACCGATTTTATCCTAAGCCGCCTTGCCGATCCGCGCTGGGAAGCCATTGAACAGGAATGGAAACTTGGCCATATCGGTTCGGCCGAATGCATGCGCCGCCAGATTCCGCTCATCACCGCCAGCAAGGAAACGCTCGACGCCACGCTCGACGCGGTCGAGATCGACGCTGATTTTTATGATTTCGTACGCTTCTGCGAGGCGCAATCCATCCGCGTTTCCATCCTCAGCGATGGGGTGGATTATTTCATCCGCCGCATCCTCAGCCGCATTGGGCTGCAGCATCTGCCCATCATCGCCAACCGCTTCACCATTACCGAAACCGGCTACGAGCTGGACTCGCCCTACGCCATCGAAAGCTGCGCCAGCGCCGCGGGCGTGTGCAAATGCAAGGTGGTCGATAAGGGCCGCGAGCCGCGCATGTATGTCGGCGACGGCCAATCGGATTTCTGCGTTTCGGATAAGCCCGAGCTGGTGTTTGCCAAAGGCAAGCTCGCCAGTTTCTGCGCCCGCAACGCCACGCCATTCGTCGCCTACGAGGATTTCTCGGACGTGACGCAAGCCCTGCAGCGCCTGCTGCCGGGTGTCGATACCCACGAACCTATTCACGCCTTCGCTTAAAGGAAATGCCCCATGTCTAACGCCGCCAAAAAACTGATGCCAGCCACCGCCGCCCTGCCCGAAAGCGAACTGCGCGCGCTCGAGGAAAAATACTGCTCCTACGGCGACACCGTGCATTACATGGAAGAGCCAAAATTCTTCACCGGCTGCGAGGGCTCGTTCGTCTATGACGCGCAAGGCTCGGAATTCCTTGACCTGCAGATGTGGTATTCCGCCGTCAATTTCGGCTATAAAAACCCGCGCCTGAATGCGGTTGCCCACCACCAGCTCGACACGCTGCCGCAGGTTGCTTCACAATATTTGCACCGCGAGAAAGTTGAGCTCGCCGCCGCCATCGCGCAGGATGCGGAAGCAAAATTCGGCGTCAAAGGCCGGGTGCATTTCAACGTCGGCGGCGCACAGGCGATCGAGGATTCCCTCAAGCTCGTGCGCAACTATTCCGGCGGCAAAAGCCTGATGTTCGCGTTTGAAGGCGGCTACCACGGCCGCACGCTCGGCGCATCCGCCATAACCTCTTCCTACCGCTACCGCCGCCGCTACGGCCATTTCGGCGACCGCGCGCAGTTCATCGAATTCCCTTACCATTTCCGCGGCCCCAAAGGCATGAGCAAGGAAGAGTACGGCGAGCAATGCGTCGCCAAATTCGCCCGCCTGTTCGAGAGCGAATATAACGGCGTGTGGGATCCAAAAACCAACAAATGCGAATACGCCGCATTTTACGTCGAGCCGATTCAGGGCACCGGCGGCTACGTCATCCCGCCGATGAATTTCTTCACCGGCATCAAGAAAGTCCTCGATGATCACGGCGTGCTGATGGTGGTCGATGAGATCCAGATGGGCGTCTACCGCACCGGCAAACTGTGGAGCATCGAGCATTTCGGCGTCACGCCGGATGTCATCGTGTTCGGCAAAGCCATCACCAACGGGCTCAACCCGCTGTCGGGCATCTGGGCGAAGGAAGACATGATCAACCCGACCATCTTCCCGCCCGGCTCCACCCACTCCACCTTTGCGAGCAACCCGATGGGCACCTCCGTCGCGCTGGAAGTCATCAAGATGACCCGCGAAGAAAATTACGAAACCATGGTGATGGAAAAAGGCGCGCGCTTCCTGGCCGGCATTCAGGAACTCAAAAAACGCCACCGCATCGTCGGCGATGTCGATGGGCTCGGCCTCGCCCTGCGCATTGAAATCTGCAAGGATGACAGCTACACGCCCGACAAAGCGACCATGGACTGGATCGCCGAAGAGGGCATGAAAGCCGACCTGAACGTGGATGGCCGCACCTACGGCCTCGTGCTCGATGTGGGCGGCTACCATAAAAACGTCATCACGCTGGCGCCCGCACTCACCATCAGCCACGGCGAGATCGACCTCGCGCTGCGCCTGCTCGACGAGCTGTTCACCCGCGCCGCCAAGCGCTAGTTGCCATGCAGCTCTTTCTGTTGCATCTGGATGACGCGCTGCTGACGCAGCCCGGTTTCATCGCCAGTTGCGAACGCTCCGGCGGCCGCGCGCTGGATGTGCAAACGGAAGGGTCAGCCATTCGCCTGTGGGGCAAGGATGCGGCGCTCACCCGCCTGCGGGATCGCCTGCGCGATGGCTTCGCCGACACGCGCGACGAGCCCAAACTCTGCTTCATGGGCTCGGGTGATTTTCACCACGTCACGTCGCTGCTGCTCGACACCACGCTTGCGGCAACGGCCGAGCCCATCACCATCATCCATTTCGATAATCACCCCGATTGGGTGCATTTTAAGGGCGGTGCGCATTGCGGCTCGTGGGTGAACCGCGCGGCAGCCCACCCGGCGGTCAGCAAAATCATCACCATCGGCGTTGCCAGCAACGACCTGAAGAACCCCGATTGGAAAGGCGCCAACCTGAACCTGATGCGCGACGGCATGTTGGAGCTGTATCCGTTCGAGCGCCCCAGCAGCCGCGTGCGCCATGCCTATGGCGAAGGCGCCAGCCACCGCCAAAGCGGCACCACGCTGCACTGGCAAACCATGCAGGCGCTGGGCGAGCAAAACTTCATCGACACGGTGCTCGCACGCATCCCCACCCGCGGCGTTTATATCACCATCGATAAGGACGTGCTCGCGCGTGAAGATGCCGAAACCAACTGGGATCAGGGCCATATGCGGATGGATTATTTGCTGCATATGCTGCGCAGCATTGGCCGCCGCCACCGCATCGTCGGCGCGGATGTGACGGGCGATTATTCCCGTCCTCATTACAGCGGCAACCTGTTCATGCGCGCCAAAAAGAACGCCGAGATTTTCCTCGACCAGCCACGCCCTGCGCCATCGCCCGAGGATGCCGCCCGCGTCAACAGCCTGAGCAACCTGGCGCTGCTTGAAATGCTGCAAGGGGTGATGGCATGATGCCCCACCTCACCCTTGCCATGCTGCTGCTCATCGGCGCCTGCGTGCTGTGCGAAGCGGGCCGGGAGCTTGCCTTCAAACGCGCCAGCGACGGGGTGGATTTCGTCACCGCCGTCAAGCGCCCGCTGATCTGGTTTGGCATTGGGCTGTGGCTCGTCGAGCTGGTCGCCTGGATCGTCGTGCTCGAAACCGTTCCCTTGAGCATCGCCTACCCGCTGGCGGCGCTCAATTATGTTGTTATCGTCATCGGCGGCGTGGTGCTGCTGAAGGAAAAAATCACCCGCAACCATATGCTCGGCGCGCTGCTTATCACCCTTGGCGTCGCCTGCGTCGGAGTCACCGGCCTATGACCACTCGCCCACTCATTTTCGCCCATTCGCGCTGGGATATCGTGCCGCTGCTGGCAGCGCTCGCCCATCTCGCCTTCAACGTCTGGCTGGTCGTCGGCTTTGCGGATCGGGCGCTGTGGGCCTCCGCCCTGCTCGGCGTTATTTACGCGATTTCGATCTCGTGGAACATCAACGGCGTGTCGCATAATTTCATCCACACGCCCTATTTCAAACCGCGCTGGATGAACTATGCCTTCAGCCTGCTCGAATCGCTCGCCATCGGCTTCAGCCAGACCTATTACCGCTGGGTGCATATGCGCCACCATGTCGGCAACTCCGACCGACCGGGGGCGGATGGCGGCACTGTCGACTGGCTCTCGATCTACCGCCACGGCAAAAACGGCGCGCCGGAAAATGTCTGGCGCTATTGCCTGCTCAGCTTCTTCCGCGATGATTTGGGCGAAATCCACCGCGCCATCGCCAAGCGCAAACCGTTCAACGCCCGCTGGGCACGCTTCGAGCTGGCGGCGTTCTTTACCCTCGTTGCTGCCGCCGCCGTTTATGACTGGCGCGCGGTGCTGTTTTTCGTGCCGTTTTATTACATCGGCAACTGCCTGTCCTCGCTCAACGGCTATTACGAACACCTGCACGGCAACCCGGATGTGCCGATTGCCTGGGGCGTCAGCAGCTATAACCGGCTTTATAACTGGCTATGGTTCGGCAATGGCTACCATGCCGAGCACCATTACCGCCCCAGCACCCACTGGCGCGCCATCAAGGCCCTGCGCACGCAGATCGAAGCCGAGCAACGCGCCGCTGGGGTCCATGTCATCGGCACCTGCCATGCGCTGGGCTTCATGGCCGCATCCAACCGCCGCCCAGGCGCAGACGCCGCATGAGCGCCTATGATTTCCATATGCAGGGCTCCACTAAAAAGGGCATCCTGCTCGTTCACGGCCTGACCGGCAGCCCGGCCGAGATGCGCTTTGTCGGCAAGGCGCTGCACAAAATGGGTTACACCGTCACCGCCCCCACCCTCGCCGGGCATTGCCTGGATGAAAACGCCCTGCTCGCCACCACCTATGAAGACTGGGTCGCCTCCGTGCGCGAGGCCATCCGCGCGTTCGCATCCACGGTGGATGAGGTCTATCTCGCCGGGATATGCGTCGGCGGCGCGGTCGCGCTCAGCGCTGCTGCGCTCGAGGGCGATTGCGTCAAAGGCGTCACCATTTTCTCGCCGCTGCTCAATTACGATGGCTGGAACACGCCCTTCTATTACCGCTGGGCACCGCGCGGCATTCCACTGCTCGCGCGCATCCCGTTCATTAACCGCATCCGCTTTGGCGAAGACGATCCGTATGGCATTAAATCCGAACGCATTCGCAAGGCCATCATTGGCAATGGTGCGGGCATCGCAGGCACGTTGCCAAGCTTCCCGCTCAAAGCGCTCTACCAGAATTTCCGCCTCAACCGGGCGCTTGCCAGCATGCTGCCTACCATCACCATCCCCACCCTGCTGATCCATGCCCGCGAGGATGATGTGGGCCACCCGCGCAACGCACTCGCCATCCAGCAGCTGCACGGTGGCCGCTGCGACATTGCGTGGCTGGAGAACAGCTACCACATGATCCATGTCGATCAGGAGCGCCACCATGTCGCCGCCCTCACCGCTGATTTTTTCGGGCGGCCCGCCGATGCGTGACATTGAAATCACCCTCTCGCTACGCAGCATCCCGCGCGATGCATGGAACGCCTGTTTCGTGAGCGAGCCGGAGGATTACGACTACCTGCGTGCGGTCGAGGATTCGGCGCTCGCGGGCTTCGCCTGGCGCTATGTGCTGGCCTATGAAAACGGCACCCTCATCGCCGCCATGCCCGCCTTCCTCACCGACTATGCGCTCGATACCACGCTTGATGGTGCAGGCAAAAAAATCGCCTCCATGCTGCGCAGCATTCGCCCCGGCCTGCTGACCATGAAACTGGCCTGCCTCGGCTCACCCGTCAGCGAATATGGCCTTGCCGGATTCCACGCTGATGTGGCGGATGCCGCCAAGCCCGCAATCCTTGCCGACATGGCCCTCGCCTTCGAGCAGCACGCAGTCGCCGCCGGTTACCGCCTACTCGGCCTGAAAGATATTCCCGCCTTCCAGCAGTCTTTTTGGGAGCCGGTTTTTGCGCAGCATGGGTATGCCAGCACCATCGGCCTGCCGGTTGCCAAACTGCCCATCGACTTCGCCGATATGGATGCCTATTTCGCCTCCCTCTCCGCCGGCACCCGCAAAGACATGCGCCGCAAATGGCGCACCGCGGAAGGCTTACGCATCGAGCAGCGCCGCAGCATCGATGACGTGCTGCCGCAGGTCATGGCGCTTTACCGCAGCACCCGCGCGCGCGCCGACATGCAATTCGAGGAACTGAATGCTGCGTTTTTCCAAAATATATTGCGCAGCATAAATACCGCATTTTGCACCCTGTATTATGAGGGCGAGGAGCTGCTCGCCTTCAACCTGCTGCTGCAAAACGACACCACCCTGCTCGATAAATTCTTCTGCATGGATGCGCAGCGCGGGCGCGCCCACAACCTCTATTTCATCAGCTGGCTGACCAATGTCGCCCATTGCATCACCCATCGCCTCAGCTGCTACCAAAGCGGGCAGGCCGGCTATGAAAACAAGCTGCGCCTTGGCAGCACGCTCATCCCCACCCGCATGGTGTTCAAACACCAGAACCGCTTCCTGCAGCGTGCGCTGCGCCTCGCCGCGCCGTTGCTGGCCGCCGATGATATCCGCGAGGCTGCATGAGCGCCCCCACCCCCATGCAAAAACCGCATCTGTGGTGGCTCACCGTGCCGCTGCTGACGCTCATCAACCAGACCTGCATGAAACTGCTGTCCGAGGGCATGGGCGATGTGCCCTTCGGCCTCGACTGGCTCACCACCGCCCTCAGCACGCCCTATATGGCGGGCATCGTGCTCAGCGAAATTCTCAGCTTCATCCTGTGGATCCGCATCCTCTCGACCATCGATGTCAGCCGCGCCGCGCCGCTTACGGCCGTGGCCTATGTGCTGATCCTGCTCACCGGCTGGTTCGCGTTCGATGAACCGGTGCTGCCGCTGCAGCTCATCGGCAGCGCGCTGATCCTCGTGGGTGTCACCCTCATCGGCACCGCCACTAAACCGGCAGAATAACCACATCGGGCCGTGCAACCGCCCGCGAAAACTGCCCCCAAGTCAGACAATAGTTGCACTGCAAAACAGAATCTGCGCTAAACACCCCATATAGTTGCTTTTAGTAATGGAAAGGATCCATGGGAGTGCATCTGCGGGGTTACATAGTCTGGCTTACAGCGCTCGGGTTGGCGCTGGCTGCGCCTGTGTGCCTTGCGCAGACGGTTCCTGGCCCGGCGGATGCGGGGCGGGTGGAGCAGCGGGTGCCGGACATGACGCCGCCGCCTGCGCTGGAGGCGCCTGCAAGCCCCATGCATATCCTGCCTTCTGCCACGGCGCCCGAGGCCAGCAAGGGGGTGAAGCTGACCCTGCGCGAGGTGCGCATCAGCGGCATGAACGCGTTTACGACCAGCGAGGTCGAGGATATTTACAAGCCCCTCATCGGCCAAACGATCACCCTCGACAAAGCCTGGCAGATCGCGGGCGAACTCATGGAGCGCTACCGCAGCGCGGGGTATTTCCTCTCGCAGGTGTTCGTGCCCGCGCAGGAGGTAGAAAACGGTATCATCAGCATCACCGTGGTCGAGGGCTATATCGGCGAGATCGCGCTGGATGATCCGCTGCAAGAACGCCACGTGGTGCGCGGGTGGCTGGAGCGGCTGAAGTCCTACCGCCCCCTCAAAACCGACCAGTTGGAAGCGGTGTTGCTACAATTGAACGACCTGCCGGGCGTGAGCCTGCGCGCGGTGCTGGAACCTATCAAAGGCGCCAAGGATGGGGCCGTGAAGCTGACGCTGGCGCCCCAGGAAACGCACGGGCGTGGCCGCGTTGGGTTCGATAATAACGGCTCGCGCTTTTTAGGGCCGTATGAAATGTCGGCGCAGTATGAGGCTTCGGTGCTGCCACTGCAGCAAACCTCGGTGACGGTGCTAGCGGGCCTGCCAGTATCGCGGCTGCGCTATGGCAACATCCATCAGGAAATTGCCCTGCTGCCCGCGCTGAACATGGAAATTTACGGCGGCAACACCTACGCCAACCCGGGGTATACGCTCAAATCCAGCGAGATCGAGAGCGACTCGATGCTGCTGGGCGTGGGCTTCAATTACAAGCTGATCCGCCAACGGCAGGAAAACCTCACCGCGCGGATTGCACTCGAATCGCGCGATACGGATTCCGACATTCTCGGCACGCCGCTGACGCGCGATAAAACCCGCGTCGCTCGCGCCAGGCTGACCTACGGCGTGGCCGATGGGTGGAACGGCAACAACCTGCTCACCACCACCCTCTCGCAGGGGATCGATGGGCTCGGCGCCAGCAAAGCCGGGCAGCTCAACCTCTCGCGCGCCAAGGCAACACCGGATTTCAGCAAGGCGGAATGGCAGCTCGCGCGCCTGCAGGCCATCACCAGCGATTGGAACGCGATGCTTGCCACCTCCGGGCAAATCGCCTCCGGCGCGCTCTATTCCTCGGAAGAATTCAGCTATGGCGGCCAGCCCTTCGGGCGGGCCTATGACGATTCGGAAATCACCGGCGACCGCGGCATCGCCGCCAGCGCCGAGCTGCGTTACATGGGGATTCCGCCGTGGAAGGGCGTCGCCCTCGCCCCCTATGGCTTCTACGATATTGGCAAAGTCTGGAACTACGACACCGGCCAACCCGCCCACGCCTCCGGCAGCAGCGCCGGCGCGGGGGTACGCATCGATTCAACCTACGGCATTTCCAGCAATCTCGCCGTCGCCTTCCCCCTCACCCGCGATGTGACAAATCCGCTGCAGGGCAACGGGAAAAACCCCCGATATATGATGCAGTTATCGTATGGGTTCTGATTGTGCTACAATAGGGGCTACGCTGCA
This sequence comes from Pseudomonadota bacterium, assembly GCA_040384265.1. Lineage (GTDB taxonomy): Bacteria > Pseudomonadota > Alphaproteobacteria > Rickettsiales > UBA3002 > QFOX01. Next base: position 14,869 of record JAZKJM010000003.1, read on the forward strand.
CTCTTAAGTAACCCTGCTCAAGGCGGCCCTTTTTGAACCCTCGATCGACATCATTTCATCGCCTCTGGCTGGCGCTGCTATTATGCAGCACGGCATCGGTTGCGTATGCGAACCCTGGGGACGGGGTTGTGGTTGGCGGCGCGGCGGATATTACGAGCAGCGGTAGCACGCTGACGGTGACGACATCGACCGACAAAGCGGTTATCGACTGGCGCGGCGGTTTCAATATCGGCGTGGGCGAGACGACACGATTCAACTTGCCAAGCAGCAGCGCGATCGTCCTCAACAAGGATAACACCGGCAATCCTTCACTTATCCAGGGCGCGCTGACTTCCAACGGCAACGTGATGATCCTTAACCAGAACGGGGTGATCTTCGGCGCACACAGCACGGTGGATGTAAACGGGCTGATAGCAACCACGAGCGACATCGACAACGATGACTTTATGCAGGGTAACCTGCGCTTCAAAAAATCGGGCAACCCGAATGCGAGTGTGGAGAACCACGGCATTATCACCGCGCGCGAGGCGGGGCTGGTGGGCCTGGTCGCGCCCAACGTCATCAACTCGGGCACCATCAATGCGCGGCTGGGCCGGGTGCAGCTGGCCAGTGGCGATAGCTTCACGCTCGACCTGTATGGCGATGATTTGATGGAGGTCAAAGTCAGCGACGCGGTGCAGGCGCAGCTGGTGCGCAACACGGGCGTGATCAACGCCGAAGGCGGCGTCATCAAACTCACCGCCGCTGCGGGTGCGCAGGCCGTCAACAGCCTGATCGAGGTGGGCGGCGAGCTCAACGCGCGCGGCATCGCCGAGCATGAGGGCAAAATCGTCATCTTCGCCGAGGGCAGCAACGCGGTGGCCGACCCCGCCGACAAGGGCACCCGCACCGGCAGCAGCACCGTGCGCGTCACCGGCACGCTGGATGTAAGCAACACCACCGGCAAGGGCGGCACCATCCAGGTGCTGGGCGACCATGTCGAACTCGCCCCCACCGCCGTGCTGAACGCCAACGGCGCCAACGGCGGCGGCACCATCCACATCGGCGGCGACTTCGCGGCAGCGCCGCGGGCGAATGTTAACGAGGGTGCTGAGACGACCACGCCTGAAGAAATACCCCTGCCTGCCGCGCAAGTGGCGCCCGTGGTGAAACCGATACCGGCGTCGCTCTCGACCATGATCGCGCAAGGCGCGCTGGTGAGTGCGGATGCGACCGAATCCGGCGATGGCGGCAAAGTAAGCGTGTGGGCGGATGAGCGCACCACCATCGGCGGCCGCATCAGCGCCGATGCGAACAACGAAACCGGCAATGGTGGGTTCATCGAAACCTCCGGCGGCCGCGTCGCCATCGAAGTGAACGCCGGCGTCACCGCCAGCTCGCGCCGCCGCCGCGCCGGCACCTGGCTGCTCGATCCGGCCGATATCATCATCACCAACGCCGACAGCGCCATCAGCGGCGGCCCCAACTACACCCCCACCAACACCGCCAGCACCATCGATGTCGCCACCATCGTCACCGCCCTGCTCACCACCGACGTCACCATCACCACCACCAACGATGGCTTCGCCGGCAACGGCGACATCACGGTGAGCTCCGCCATCACCTCCGGCACCAACCATGCGCTGACGCTGAGCGCGTATCGCAATATCGCGGTGGATGCCGCCATCACCACCCAAGGGGGAGCGGTCACGCTACGGGCGAATAATGCAGGTGTAGGGGCGGGCACAGTATCCATTACGCAAGCCATCACGACTAACGGCGGCAATATCACCATCGGCGGCGGCGCGGGCGCAATCACGGCCGGTGCGGGTTATGCCGAAGGCGGCGTTGTCACCAGCGCGGCGGTGGATGCGGCGGGCGGCAACATCCTCATCAATGGCCGCACGGCGGCGGCAGCATCCGGCGTGCGCATCGGCGCGGCGCTGGGGACCAGCGGCACCGGCACCATCACCCTCAACGGCATCAGCGGCACCGGCGTCGATAGCCTTGCCGGGGTCGATATTCGCGGCAATATCACAAGCGTCGATGGCGCGATTTCCATCACCGGCCTCGCCAATGCCGCCAGCACTTCCAGCACCCAATATGGTGTCTGGGTCGGCAGCGGCAAAACCGTGCAGGCCACCGGCACCGGCGCAGTGACCGTCACCGGCACAGGCGGCGGCGCGGCAGGCAGCGGGCTAGGCAATAACGGCGTGTTCGTCGATCAGGGCTTCATTCGCGGCCATGGCGGCGCGGTGAATGTCACCGGCACCGCAGGCGCCAGCAGCGGGGGCAATGATCGCGGTGTTGTCGTGCAAAACGGCACCATCAGCAACACCGGTAGCGGCACGCTGAACGTCACCGGCCATGGCGCGGGTGTCGGCAACGGCAATAGTAATCAGGGGGTCTTTGTTTTCTCCGGCGGTAGGTTAACCACGGTCGATGGCGCGTTGACCGTCGTTGGCACCGGCGCGAACACCAATGGCGGCGGCGCGGATTCGCTCAATCACGGCGTCTACTTGCTGGGCGGCACCAGTGCAATCACCACCACCGGCACCGGCACGATCAACGTGACGGGCACCGGTGGTAATGGCGTGGGCGGCACCAATCATGGTATCACCGTCGAGAATGGCAGCATTCTCGGCAATGGCGGCGCGATGACGATCGATGGCACCGGCGCTGCCTCCGATGGCGCGGATAATTATGGCGTCTATGTCGTCAACAGCAGCGGCAACGGCATCTCCAATATCGGCACCGGCACGCTGAGCGTCACCGGCCATGGCGGCGCAGGCGTCAGCAGCCGCAATTACGGTGTGCTGGCCGAAAGCGGTGGCAAAATCATAACCGCCGATGGCGCACTCACCGTCAACGGCTTCGGTGGCGGCTCCGGCGGCGCGTTTGGGTTTAACTCCGGCGTCTATGTCACCGGCGCAGGCAGCACCATCAAAACCACCGGCAGCGGCAACCTTGCCGTCAACGGCACGGGCGGCGTGGGCACCAGCAACGACCACGGTATTTTCAGTGAAGTAAGCGGCGGCCTCACCACCAGCGGTGCGGGCTCGATGACGCTTTCAGGCACCGCGGGCGGCGGCGCGAACTCGGTGGGCCTGCTCGCCAACACGGTCGGCAGCGTCACCACCACTGGCACCGGCGATATTACCGTGCTCGCCAATTCCGTACTGCTTGGCGCGGCGGGCAACATCAGCTCCGCACGCAACCTCGCCATCGCCCCGCTAACGGCGGCTGCCACCATGTCCATCGGCACCACCGGCAGCACGCTGAACCTCAGCAACAACGACCTGAACTACATCACCGCCGCGTCCTACAGCTTCGGGGCCGCCAACACGGGTGACATGACCATCAACACCACCAAGGATTTTGGTGATGCCAACGTCACCTTCCGCTCCGGCCGCGACATCACCCTCGCCGGCACGCTGACCAAAGCGGCGGGCACCACCACCAACATCACGCTTGCCGCCGCGCGCAACTTCATCAACACCGCGACCACTGCTTTCAACGTCACCGCCGGGCGCTGGCTGGCCTATTCCACCACCCCGGCCAATAGCCCACTCAACGGCCTGACCAGCAATTTCGTGCGCTACGGCTGCACCTATGGCGGCAGCTGCCCAACCGGCGTCACCATTCCCACCAGCGGCAACGGCGTGATCTATAGCGCCCGCCCAACCCTCACCATCACACCGACCGCCAGCATTTCCTATTACGATGCGGCCCCCACGCTGGTGGGCTACAGCTACGGCATCGCGGGCTACCTCACCAGCGCCGCAGGCAATGACAGCACTGCCGATGCCCTCACCGGCGCGCTCACCGGCACCACCACCTACACGCAAGGCAACAACGCGGGCAGCTACAGCATCAATTATGCCAGCGGCACCCTTGCTTCCACGCTGGGCTATGATTTCACCTATGCCAATAACGCCACCGGCCTCACGGTCAACAAGGTGCTGCTGACTGGCACGGTGGCCAGCCAAACCATCGTGGGCGGCACCGCCATTCCCGCCAGCACCGTGAGCTATAGCGGCTTGCGCAACAACGAAACCGCCGCAGTGATCGATACCCCGGCCACCGTCCTGTCCGCACGCAACGGCGCGGGCGTAGCGGGCAGCTATGCCGGCAACTACACCGCCAGCGGCGCGGTAGATAATAACTACAGCTTCACCTACATTGCGGGCGACCTGCTGGTGACAGCAGCCCCTGCTGCCACCACCACCACCACACGGGTGCCATCCAGCGTCGAGCATCTCTCGCAGCCGCAGTTCTACAGCATCATCATGCCCACGCTGGTTTTCTCCCCGCAAGGCGACTCCCCGCTGGTGATGACAGTCACCGACACTCCTGGCCGCACCCCCACCGGCAGCAATACCAGCTACCGCCATAACGTGCAGAACGATACGCTCGAAATCGAAATCACCCGCCCCCTCGCCGACATACTCGGCATGCCCCACGCACGGCCGGAGCAGCAAAGCATCTAGCGGCGCCACACCCGCAAGGGTGGGATAAATGGGAGAGCCTTAAGCACTCACGCCCGGCGTCGTCCCTCGGGTGATCATGACCTTCCTCACCCGCCCCCTTACTTTATATTCGACATCTATTTTGCAGTTCTTTATACATGTGAGCGGCTGCCAACTCGGTGTAAATGCTTGGCAGTATACGGGGGCAAAATGCGGGCATGGGGAGCAACGGCGCTGGCATGGATGCTTCTGGCATCGCCGCTTCATGCCGCGGCGCCAACTCCCCCACCCCCTGTGACGGCGAACAAAGTGGACGGCCCGGTGACGGGAACCCTGCCGGATAAAATCACGCTCTCGATCGATCCGCATAGCAGCAATTCGCCCAATTTGCAGGATAGGGCGCCGCTTTCCGTCTCGTTCTGCACAGAAACATCGAACATGGAAAAAGTGCTGCTCGATGGCAAATATGTGCTGCAGCCACGGGTCTATTGCAACACACCGGATCGCAAGCTGCATTTGTCCGGAAGGCGGCAAAGCACCGGCATCGCCATGGTGCCGGAAATGCCCGGTGAATGGCGGTGGCGCAGCGACTATACGCTGATGTTCAAGCCGAAAAAAGCCTGGCCCACGGGCCAGCATTACCAGCTGACTTTCAAACAGGAAATATTCCCCGATCAGGTAAAGCTCAATAACGGAAGCTACAGCCTCGATACCGAGCCCCTGGTTGCACAGATTCCGCAAATGGAATTTTTCCAGGACCATGAGAATGTCGAGAAAAAAGCCGTCACCACCACGATTCGTTTCAATTCACCGGTCGATACAGAATCGCTGAAGCAGCATCTCGAATTTACCCTCGAGGAGTTGACGGACGACTCCAAACCCAACCAGCGCAAGGTCATTGCCAAAGCGGAGAACGTGCCGTTCGAGATCAACATGAACGAGCGCGCAACGGAAGCGGTTATCAGCACACCGCTAACGTCATTGCCCGATAAAGAGCGCTTTCTCAAGGTGGTGATTAAGCCCGGGCTGGTGGCCAAATCCGGAGGCAAGCCGCTCACTTATGTCGCCAATGGCCCGGGCCGGTTCGAGCAACGCGTCGCAGTACCGAGCCGGTTCAGCTATGCGAAAATCGACAAAATCGACCTGCGTGTCGTGAAGAACGATCGTTACGTGCCCGAGCAGATGCTCATCATCACTACCAACGTTCCGGTGACGAGCGAAGAACTCGTCAAGCATCTGAAAATTCGCCTGCTACCGAAAGATAAGGCTGCCGAGTCCAGCGCCTATTCCGCGAAAAAGGATTATGCCTGGACCAGTGCAAACGAGGTGACCGATGCATTGTTCGACAAAGCACCGGAAGTGAAATTCACCCCACTTCCAACCGCCGAACCCTACGCGACGCTGCATAGCGTGAAACTCGATACCGAAGCGGGCCGCTGGATTTACGCACGCATTACCGGGGGGCTGAACGCCAAGGGCGATTACGTGCTGGAGCATGACCATAACGATACGCTGCGCGTACCGGAATATGAGAAAGAAGTGCAATTGCTCAGCGATGGCGCGCTGCTCAGCTTAAACGGCGAACGTAAAGTTTCGGTCTTTTCGCTCGGCGCCCGCAAGCTGAAATTCGATGTGAAGCGTGTGATTACGAGCGATATTGGCCATTTCATCAGCCAGACACGCGGCGATTTCGAGAAGCCTGAATTCGAAAATTATCAGTTTTCGGAAAACAATGTCAGCGAATCATTCAGTGAAGAAATCAGCTTGCCTCAAAGCGGCCCACGCACGCCGCAATTCAGCGCGTTCGACTTTACGCCCTACCTGAAGAAGAATCCCGATGCCAAGGGCCTGTTCAAGGGCGAGCCACATGGCAAAGGGCTGTTCTTCCTCACGATCAACGCCATCGATCGGGATAAGGACGGCAAGGAGACGGTTGTCAGCAACGATAAGCGATTCGTGCTGGTGTCCGATCTGGGGTTGATCGTGAAAACCAATCGCGACGGATCGCACGATGCGTTCGTGCAATCCGTGCAGACCGGCAAACCCGTCTCGGGCGCCACGATCGAGGTGCTTGGCACCAACGGCCTGGCCGTGCTGAAGCTGGAAACCGATAGCGATGGGCATGCGAACATCCCCAATCTATCGGGCTTCATTAACGAGAAAGCGCCCGTGGCGTATGTGGTGCGCAATGACGATGATTTAGCGTTCATGCCCTACAGCCGCAGCGACCGCTCACTGAATTATTCGAAGTTCGAAACCGACGGCATCCATACCAGTGAGGAAGGGTTGAAAGCATTCCTGTTCTCCGAACGCGGCATCTACCGGCCGGGCGATGCGGTGCATATCGGTATCGTCGTCAAACAAGGCAACTGGGCGCAGAATCTGGAAGGCCTGCCACTGCGGCTTGAAATCACCAACCCGCGCGGCCAGGTGATCGACAAGCCACTGCTAAAAATGAACGCGGTGGGCTTTGTCGAATATCATTTCTCGACCAAGGATATTTCCCCTACCGGTGTTTATAATGTTCGGCTCTACATTACCAAGGATGGTGCGCAGGGCAATGCGCTGGGCAGCACCTCCGTTCGCGTCGAGGAGTTCCTGCCCGATACGATGAAGATTACGTCGGAATTCAACAAGCCCGTACCGAAGGGATGGATTACGCCCGAAGGGCTAAAAACAACCGTGACGCTGCAGCATCTGTACGGTGCACCAGCCGTCGACTACCGGGTCAAGGCGGGGATCAATCTCTCGCCCGGCAGTTTTGCCTTCCCTGACTACGCCGATTACAGCTTCTTCGATGCGCTGAAGGCAGAAAAAAGCTTCGACCAGCCCATCGGCAGCAATCAAACCGATGCCGAAGGAAAAACAACCTTCGACCTGAATCTTAGCCAGTTTGGGGATTCCACCTACCGGCTGACCTTCTCCGGCGAAGGATTCGCGGCGGATTCCGGCCGTAGCGTCAAGACGGCGCGCAGCGTGCTGGTCTCGCCATTACCCTACGTCGTCGGGGTGAAAGCCAACAATCTGGGCTATATCAGCAAGGGCGACGCGCGCAAACTATCGCTGATCGCACTCGATCCGGATCTGAAGGCGATTGCGGCGAGCGGCCTCACCACCAAGCTGCTGCAAATCACCTATGTCTCGACCCTGGTGAAAGATGAGCGCGGGGCGTATGCGTACCGGTCTATTCCCAAAGAATCCGTCGTCGCCAACGGCACCATGAATATCGCCGCCAAGGGCCTTGCTTACCCGCTGGCGACCGACAAACCCGGCAGCTATGCGCTGGTCGTCTCCAATGCCAAGGGGCTGGTGCTGAACCGCATCCCCTATACCGTGGTGGGCACAGGAAGCATGATGGGCCAGGTGCGCAAGGACGCCCCCATCACCATTAAGCTCGATAAGCCGGAATACAATGCGGGCGATAAGATCGAAATGAATATCGTGTCGCCCTATACCGGCGCCGGGCTCATCACGATCGAAACGGATAAGGTGCTCAGCTATAAATGGTTCAGCACCGACAGCACCAGTTCGGTGCAGACCATCGCCATCCCCAAACGCTTTACCGGCAAAGGCTTCGTCAATGTCCAGTTCCTGCGGGCGATTGATTCCAAAGAAATATACACCAAGCCGCTCGCATTCGCGGTAGTGCCATTCATGGTCAGCACCGCCTCGGTCGATAGCGCCATTGCGCTTGAGGTGCCGGAAAAAGCGAAACCCGGCGATAAACTCACCATCCACTACAGCATGGAAACCCCGGGCAAAATTATCATTTACGCGGTGGATGAAGGTATTTTGCAGTATGGCCATTACGTAACGCCCAACCCGTTGGAATATTTCATCGGCAAACGGGCACTACAGGTAGCGACGGCGCAAATCCTCGACCTGTTGATGCCGGAATATTCCATCATGCAGCAGCTTGCGGCACCCGGTGGCGACCGATCGCTGACGGAAGGGAAAAACCTTAACCCCTTCAAGCGCAAAACCCTGCCCCCGGTGGTGTTCTGGTCGGGGGTGATCGATGCGGATGAAAAACCGCGGCAGGTCACCTATCAGATTCCCGAATATTTCAATGGCGGCCTGAAGGTCATGGCAGTCGCCGTCTCCGAGCGCACCATTGGCGCAGCAGAAGCCAAGACGGCCGTGAAAGGCGACCTCATTGTTACGCCAAACGTACCCACATTCGCCGCACCGGGGGATGAATTTGTGGTGGGCGTCAGCGTCGCCAACAATATTGTGGGATCGGGCAAAAATGCGAAGCTGAAGCTGGCCGTTGCACCTTCCGAACATCTGGAGATTCTGGAGGGCAAGGAAACCACCCTGAGCGTCCCTGAAGGCACCGAAGCAAAAATGACATTACGCGTCAAACCGAAGGATGTGCTGGGTGGTGCAAGCCTGAAATTTATTGCGACCGCTGCTGGCAAATCATCGAAATATGAAGCGACACTGAGTGTGCGGCCACCGCTACCGAGCATGACCGCACTAAGCAGCGGCTATGCCGACAAAGGCGAGAAAACCGTCGCTCAGGAGCGGGACCTTTACAAGGAATTCGGCACCGGCAGTGCGGCTGTTTCAACCCTCCCGGTCAGCCTCATTCCCGGCCTATCGGCATATCTCGAGCGCTTCCCCTACGGTTGCACCGAGCAAACGATCAGCAAAGCGATGCCCGCGGTGATTCTCGCCGGACAGAAGGATCTGGGCGGCGATTCCAAGCTGGTGGAGCAGGGCGTGGTGAATGCCATGAACCGCTTGCGCGAATTGCAGCAGCCGGGTGGCGGGTTCGGTTATTGGTGGCGCGGCGGCTCGGAAGATGAGTTCATCAGCACCTATGCCTTGCATTACATGACGCTGGCGAAGGAAAAACATTTGCCCGTGCCGGATGAAACCTTCCGCCAGACGCAGCAATATGTAAAAGAACTGGTCAATCGCAGCCCGTCCTCGCTCGATCAGGCACGTGTGCAAGCGTATGGGATTTACCTGCTGACACGCAATGGGGAAGTGACCGCCAATTACCTGCCCAACCTGCTGCAGTATCTCAATACCAAGCAGAAAGACGCATGGAAGCAGGATCTGACGGCGGTCTATATCGCGGCTTCCTACAAACTGATGCAGTTGGCGCCGGAAGCGAACAAGCTGATGGATGAATTTGCCCTGGGCGATCCGGTCTCCTGGGCAAAAAACCCGCGTTTCTGGTGGAGCGAAAGCCCATACTATAACAGCATGAACCGCTACGCGCAGTATCTCACCGTCATCTCCAACCATTTCCCCGAGCGCTTGCCGCAGCTCGATCGCAATATCCTGTTTCGCATCGCGAACTTTATTGGGGAAGGAAGCTACAACACGCTCTCCTCTTCTTACGCCATCATGGCGTTCAGCAGCTACGGCCAGGCATCCAGCCAGCAAACCCAAGCGCAGCTTTCCATCGCCCAAGCCGATGCCGCCGGTAAACTCACCGCGCTTGCGCTCACGGGCACCCAGGTGAAACGGGCCGCGCTGAGTGTGGACAAGAACCCGGTGACATTTGCCGGTGGTGGAAAATACGGGCTGTTCTACCAGATCACTACCGACGGCTACGACCGCGCGCGTCCCACCCATCCGATTCAGGATGGCCTGGAAATCAATCATCACTATCTCGATGCCGACCAGAAGCCGGTGAAAGAAGTTGCGATCGGCGACACCGTATTCGTCGTCGTCACCATGCGTGCGCATGATGATAAAACCCTGACCAACATGGCGGTCGTCGACCTGTTGCCCGCCGGGTTCGAAGTGGTGCCCGAAAGCATCGCCCGCCCGGTTGAAACCCGCCGCCCGTCGCGTGACGAGGACGATGAAGAAGCAGAAGACGACAGCGCCACGATGACCCCCGCAAATGATGATGCATCGTTCGATGGCCAGCCATGGGAGCCCGAAATGGTCGATGCCCGCGAGGACCGGGTAATCGCGTTCGGTACCGTGCCGTCGGAATTGGTGACCTGGCATTACAAAATAAAAGCGGTCAATGCCGGGTCGTTCGTTACCCCGCCGCCGTATGTGGAATCGATGTATGAGCGCGCCGTGAAAGCCAGGGGAGTGGTCGGGACGATCACGGTGAAATAACCGTTGCTACGGGCCCTACACATCACCCGGCGTCAGTGGATCAAGGCCGCCAAAATAAGTGCGGCGAGCGTCGCCTTTGCCTTCGTTGTCTTTCTCGCGTTTAAGCCGCCACTGCTCGACACTGTCAGCTTCTCCCATGCGGTGTTCGATCGGCACGGCGCGCTGCTGCGGCTTACCTTATCGCGCGATGAGAAATACCGTCTCTTCGTGCCGCTTAACGATATCGCGCCGCATTTGCGCGAAGGGGTGCTGCTGCATGAAGACCAGTATTTCTATCGCCATGCGGGCGTGAATCCCGTCGCGCTTGGCCGTGCATTTGTCCAATCCTATCTCTTACGCAACCGCAAGATCGGCGCCTCCACCATCACCATGCAGCTGGCGCGCATCCAATACGGCATCAACAGCCACCGCATCACCGGAAAGCTCTGGCAGATCGCGCGCGCCGTGCAGCTTGACCTGCATTACAGCAAGGATGCATTGCTCGAAGCCTACCTGAACCTCGTGCCGTATGGCTATAATGTCGAAGGCGTAGGCGCGGCGAGCTTTATCTATTTGCACAAGAAGCCGATCGACCTCACCTTGCCCGAATCGCTGACCCTCGCCGTCATTCCGCAGAACCCCAATAAGCGCAGGCCGGAGCACGCCAATCCCGCCAAACCGGCACTTATCCAAGCACGCAACCGGTTGTTTGAGCGGTGGCTCGAAACCCACCCGGAAAGTGCCGACCAGAAACCTTTCTTCACCTTGCCCCTTGCAACCTATGGCGTGGAGAATCTCCCGTTTCGGGCACCGCATCTGGTCGTCAACCTTCTGGCCAAATATAAAACCATCGGGCAAATCCATAGCACGGTCGATCTCGATATGCAGACGATGCTCGAAAATATTCTGCGCCGCTACGTTACCGACCGGCGCGATATCGGCATCAACAATGCCAGCGCCTTGCTGGTCGATACACAGACCATGCAGGTCATCGCCAGCATCGGTTCCGCCGATTTCTTCAACAAACCGATCAGCGGACAAGTCGATGGCACGAACGCCAAACGCTCGCCGGGCTCGGCGCTGAAACCCTTTGTCTACGCGCTGGCGTTCGATCAGGGGCTCATCCACCCGATGAGCGTGCTGGGCGATGCGCCGACCAATTTCGGCAGCTACAGCCCCGATAATTTCGACCGCGATTTCCGCGGGCCCATCCCGGCGCACGATGCGCTGCGCTTAAGCCGCAATGTGCCCGCCATCACGCTCGCTTCGCAACTGAAAGCACCCGATCTCTATCAGTTCTTTACCCAGGCCGGCATCGCCAAGCTGCGCACAAAGGACGATTATGGCCTGTCGCTGGTGCTCGGCGCCGCCGAAGTAACCATGCGCGAACTTGCCGGATTGTACGCCATGCTCGCCAATGATGGCATGCTGCAACCCCTCGTGTTTCGCATGGACGACACGCAGACGCCAAAACGCGAACCGCTCCTCACGGGCGAGGCAAGTTTCATGACGCTCGATGCCCTGCGCGATACGCCCCGGCCCTATAGCGTCAGTGAAGCGCACCGCGTCTATTGGAAAACCGGCACGTCCAACGGCTACCGCGATGCCTGGACTGCGGGCGTGTTCGGCCATTATGTGCTGGTGGTGTGGGTAGGGAATTTTAACGGTAAAAATAACCCGGCGCTGGTCGGGGTGCGCACCGCCGCGCCGCTGTTCTTTGCAATGGTCGATGCCATCGATGAAAAAGAGCCCCACCCCGAACGCATTGCGTCCAAGCCCAACCACTTGCGGCTGCGTAAACTGGATGTGTGCGCTACCACCGGCGATCTATCCTCCGAGGGCTGCCCGGCTTTGGCCAGCACCTGGTTCATTCCGGGCGTGTCGCCCATTCATCGGCACGATGTCTACCGTAAAATCCTGGTGAATATCGCGACCGGCAAACGCGCCTGCCATTTCGAACCCGGCCTCACCGAATACCGCACCTTTGAGGTATGGCCGAGCGATCTGCGGCAAACCCTGCAAAAAGCCGGTATTCGCAAACCCTCCCTGCCACCGCGCGAGCAAAACTGCGATAACACAACCGCGCCATCAAGCGGGCGGGCGCCGGTCATCACGTCACCCCAGGCCAGCGTTGAATACCATGCCCGCCTGACGGATAGCGCATCGGAGGCGATTCCCCTGAACGCTACCGCAGACGGCGATGCCACCAGCTTGCATTGGTTCATTGATAACGATTATTTCGGAAAATCTGTTCCCGGCGAATCCCTTTCCTGGCATCCCAAACCCGGCCGCTACCAAGTGCGCGTTGTCGATGAACATGGGCGCTCCGCGGCGACAACCATGCTGGTTTCCCTTGCGCAATAGGACCGCTGCATCCAACAGCACACCCGCTCAGCTTGCTGATGATGTATATCAAAGACAACAAATGGTGGGGGCGGGTGATATATTCAGAACCTATGGCACCCGCCCTCCTACGCTCCAAGAGGAGCTACGAAGGGCACTCCTTCGCCGAAGCGCCTTCGCGCGGCTTACTAGCGTAAGCCACCCGAAGCCGCAGGCGAAGGATGGTGGGGGGAGAGGGATTTGAACCCCCGACCAAGGCGTTATGAGCGCCCTGCTCTAACCGCTGAGCTATCCCCCCCGGCAGTGGTTTCCATGCGCCCCTGGCCCACCGAAACCGCTGAAAAACATATGCCCTTCACTTCGTAGCAAAAAAACCTCACTGCTCAACTAATAAAGCGCCTGCCCGGCATTTGCGCATTCATTAATCCCCTCTTAATCATTTTGCGTTATGCTGTGGCATGGCCTTTCGTTTCTCCTTCCTGAAGCTCCGCAGCCGCGCCATGAAGCGCGGCTTCAGCCTTGTCGAGCTTTCGGTCGTGGTTTCCATCATGAGCGTCGTCTCGGTGATGGGGCTCGAAGGGGCCGCTAACTTCATCAACCGCACCTCGGGTGCCGTCACTAAGGACCGCCTCGCCGTCGTCGACACCGCCATCGCCCGGTTTTTCCGCATTTATGGCCGCCTGCCCTGCCCGGCCGCGCGCACTGCCGCACCGCTCGGCTCCACCAGCTACGGGCTGGAGGATTGCTCCATCGGCACCTTCGCCACCGGCACCAACTACGCCAGCCTCATCGGTGGCGGGCTGATGAGCGGCGCGGTGCCCTTTCGCACCCTCAACCTGCCCATGAGCACCTCGCTCGATGGTTTCAGTAGCAAAATCAACTATGTCGTGACCAAAAACATGACCCTCGCCGGCACCACTACCGGCCGTTTCGGATTTTATGATGGCACCAACGCCACCACCATCGCCGCCAGCGGCGTCGGCGGCATCCAGATTCGCACCGGCGTGCTGGCCCAGCCCTGCAACACCGGCAGCTGCAACACCGTCGCCGACCCCACTACCACTCCGCCCGATGGCGCCGCCTACATCGTCTTTAGCTCCGGCTCGGATAAGCGCGGGGCCTATTCGGCAAACGGGGTGGCCACCACCGCCTGCATCCCCACCCCCACCGCCGCGCATAACTCGCGGGTGGATTCGCAAAACTGCGTGCAGGGCCTGCCCGGCACCAACACCGTCTCGGTCAGCAACATTCCCAACAATGTGTTCTACGATAACCGCTACAATGCCGGGCTCAACCTCACGAACTATTTCGACGATTACGTGATCTGGCGCAAACGGAGCCAGCTATGATGCGCGCCCGCCATGGTTTCAGCCTGCTCGAACTGTCGGTGGTGCTGGCCATCATCTCGCTGGTGGCTGCGGCGGGCATTTCGCTTGCCAGCGGCGCGCTCAAAGCCGCCGACCGCGTGACCACGCAGGAGCGCCTCAACACCATCAAGCTCGCCCTCGATAGCTACACGAAGCTCTACGGCTACCTGCCCTGCCCGGCCGACCGCGCCAAGGTCACGACCGATACCGACTTTGGCGTCGAAAAGCGCACTGGCCCGCCCGGCACCACCTGCACCGTCAGCAGCCCGGGCATTGTCTCGGTGACCGGGGCCTATTACGGCGGCGTCCCCACCCGCACCCTCGGCCTGCCCGATAACTATGCGGGCGATGCATGGGGCAACAAACTGACCTACGCCGTGTCCAGCAACCAGGTCACCAATAGCGCCAGCGCCGCGGGCTCTGACGGTGCCCTTAACGTTCGCTATGGCGAGCGCACCGGCACGTTCTACACGGTGACTACGCAGCGCGTTCAGGTGAACTTTACCGGCGTCACCAACCCTGCCGGTAACACGGCTCGTTTTGCTGTCGCCAGCACCAGCGGCATTGCGGTAGGCACCATTGTCACCCCGGTCAGCACCAACTTCGGCAAAGGCTCCTTTGCCGTCACCGCATTCAGCAACAATGCATGGATCGAAGTGAATCTCGGCGTTGCCGTTCCGGCCACTGAAGCAGGCACGCTCACCTGGCAAACCCCCGGCCCGGCCGCGTCGTATGTCGTGGTCAGCCACGGGCCGGATGGGCGGGGCGCATTCCCCACCGCGGGCACGGCCGTGCCTGCCGTGAAACTCTGCATTGCCGTTGCCGCCAACAGCTCGCCGCTGCCATGCAGCGTCGCCGCCGATGCCACCAAATGTAACGACATCGAGAACTGCAACGAGGTCAACGGCGGCAGCGACGTCACCTTCTACGATACCTCCTACAATGACGGCCCCAACGCAGCGCAGTATTTCGACGATTATGTCGTCTGGGGCAGCAATGCGAGCGCACGCGTCGCCGTCAACAACACCGCCTATACCAGCTGCACCAGCGGCTGCGAAAGCTGGTGCGCGCCCTGCACCGGCAGTTATAATTACCCCGGCGCCTTCGCCGTACCCGCTGGCCTTACTACCAACCTGACCAACCCCGTATTGTGCAACAAAGTACTCTATAGCAGCTCCACCAACTGCTTTGCCTCCTGCTTCTGGAGCGGCACCGCACTGACTGCCGCCGCAGGTGGTGTCGGTGCATACAGCAGGTGCCCATGATGCATGCACCCCGCACCCGCAACCCGCGCGAACAGGGCTTCACCCTCGTCGTCATTGCTGCGCTATTCATCGCCTTCGCGGTGATTGGCGCGGCGGCGGTCGAGCGCAACACCACCGCCCAGCAGATCACCCGCCGCACCGCCACTGCCGAGCAGCTCACCCGCCTGTCCAACGCCATCATTGAATATTCGGTGTTCAACCGCAGCGGCACCACCAATATCTACCCCTGCCCGGCGCGCTACGACCTTGACCCCAGCAACGCAAGCTTCGGCATCAGTTACACCGGTTGCTACAACACCGCCCCAACGGCAAGCGGCGGTGTAGTGCTCACCGCAGGATCAACCGATATCCTTCGCGGCATGGTGCCGGTGCAGACCCTCTCCCAATATGGTGGCATCAACGTGAACGACGCGTTCGACCCGTGGAACAACCGCATCATGTATATCGTCAACCGCCAGATGACATCGGCCCTCGGCACCCCGGTCAAGGCCAATAACCCCACCGTCACCGAGGTCACCACCAGCCAGACCATCGCCGCGCCGGACTTCATCCTCGTCAGCTATGGCCGCGACGGGGTGGGTGCCTATAAACGCGTCGATACCACGGTCGCCATTGGCTGCGCCGCCGCCAGCACCGAGCGCCGCCTCGAAAACTGCGACAACGATATCGCTTTCAACCAGGGACCGACCTACACCGCCACCAACGCCACTACGACCACCTATTTCGACGACATCCTCAGCTATTACCGCCAGTAAGCCCACAAATGTCACAGCCGCCCAAACTTTGCAGCGCACCGCCGCCACAGACGCAAAACCTATTGATACAGGGCGGTACTCATGCTAGATTCGTTAACGCCTAAATAGCTCAATTCACTTACATTTTTGGACTGTTTCCATGAACCGCGGCTTTACCATGCTCGAACTGACCATCGTCATCGCCATTAGTGGGCTGATGCTGGGCTTCGTGCTGCAAGCCACCAAAAGCAACCAAAGCTCGGAATGCTACGCCACCACCAAAGTCCAGCTTGCGACAGTGCAGACCGCCATCACCAGTTTCGTTCGCAAGAACGACCGCTACCCCATGCCCGCCCGCCGCGATATTGGCGTGAGCGATGCCAATTACGGGCGCGAAGCCGTCGCCGCCAACCTGACCGTTTCGGGCACCACCACCTGGGGCGCGTTGCCGTTTCAGGCGCTTGGCCTGCCCACTTCCTTTGCGGGTGACTGCTGGGGCAATAAATTCACCTATGTCGTGACCACCGCCCTCACCACCAACGCCGCCAGCGGTGGTTATCTGGATGCTGCGGTGGTTGGTACCATCACCGTAAAAAGCGGTGCCAGCACCACCTCAAGCACCGCTGCCGCCTACGCCGTCATCAGCCAGGGCGAGGACATGCTCAACGCCGCCGCCCTCAACGCCACCAGCGTCAGCTGGTGCGGCACCGGCACCACCCTTGCCACCTACAACTGCTACCCCGCCAACTCGCCCGCCACCGTCGCCAACGCCCTGTTCAACAACGGCAAGAATGCTGGCGCGGCCTATTTCGATGACCTTGTCATCGCCGCCGACCGCGCGAGGGTCATCTAGCGTGATAAACTGCGTGCAGCGCGGCGGTGATTATGCTATGCTTTAACCATGCCACTAAATGGCACCACGCCTCTCTCAGGACATGCATGAAGCGTCGCGGATTTTCACTAGTCGAAATGTCGATTGCGCTTGTGGGAGCGGGCCTATTAGCGGGTGTGGTGCTGACGATGACCTCGGCCAGCACCCGTTCGGGTTGCTACGAAACCACCCAGGCTCAGCTCACCACCATCAAGGATTCCCTGCAGAAATACGCCCAGCAGAACGACCGCTACCCGCTACCCGCCAACCGCCGCCTCGGTGTCAGCGATCCGAACTTTGGCCGCGAAGCGACCGTCCCCACCGACATCGACACCGATGCCACCACCGGCATCTCCTATGGTGCGCTGCCGTTCCAGGCGCTCGGCCTGCCGACCTCCTTTGCCGCCGATTGCTGGGACAATAAATTCACCTACGCCGTGACCACCGCCTACACCACCAGCGCCGGCTTCCTCGACCATGCCAAAACCGGCGCCATCGCCATCAACAGCACCGCCGCCGCTGCGCTGCTGCCCGAAGCGGCCTATGCTGTCATCAGCCACGGGCAGGACGGTATCGGCGCGGTGAAACGCAACTATGCCGGTGCCAGTAAGGAATGGTGCCTGACCGCCGCCACCGCCGCGCTCGCCCCACTGCAGACCAAAAACTGCGGGCTGCTGCCCACCCTGATCGCCAGCCAGTTCAACGATGGCAAAAACAGCGGCGACCAGTATTACGACGACCTCGTCGCCTATAACGGTCGCCCGCAAGTCCTGCCCTGCACCCTGCCCGCGCGTGTCGACTGGACCGTCAGCGGCAACGCATGCGCGGCCAAGCCCGACAACACCAGCCACCAGATGACGAACTTCGACACCATCGCCAACGTGCTCAATGATGTCACCCTCGCCGCAGGCTATAGCGGCAAGGTCTCCGTACTGTGCAAAAATGGCGTCGTCGACCCCGTGCTTGACGGCAGCGAGACATGCATACCGCTACCATGCACGGTTAGCACCACCCTGACATGGCTAACTGGTGGCAACGAATGTAGCGCCACGGCCACCGCCAGCAGCACTGCCCCCGTTGATAATGGCGCCACCGTCGCACTCACCACCACCGGTGGCACCACCAGCAACAGCGGCACCGCAACCGCCACCTGCGATCACGGCACGTTTAAACTGGATCCAAGCGTTGTTCAAACCTGCAACCTGCCCGCCTGCAAACCCTTCTTCGCACCCTCCATGGAAACCAAGAGCGAAGGCAGCGGATTTGCCTTGGTCAGCACCGACGGAATCCGAGTGTGGCATGGGTCTGGAACCAATAACTATAGCATGCTTCCCCTCAAAACGACGCACATATCCTCAGGCGGCATCCCGACCACCAATGCCCTTGTGCAGCTTGTGTTTGGCCCATGGGCCGGGGGCTATAACGATACTGAGGGGCGCCTCACCCCCACCAGCAGTGGCAAATGGGAACTAACCGCCCCCTTGCCGGGCAACTGGCGCAATGACGGCGGCGTCGGTGTCTATGATACCCTCTATACGCTTACCGTCTACGACATGGAAACCCTGACAAGCGCCCAGATGGACTCCGCCCATTACGATGACCATGTGTCGGTCGAGGTCAATGGTGTGCAGGTTTTCAATAGCGAAGGCGGCTCTATGCTCGAGGTCCCTGCATCGTTGGGAGGGGCGTATATGAAGCCCTCCCCTGGCGGTTTGGTCCAAACCTGCTCGGATGCCACCTATGACCAATCGCCTCCCGTGGAATCGGGCGATAGCAGCCCCACGTATCCCGCCCCCACCATCTCATGCCTGACCGGCGGAGAAACAGGTAGTGCACGTTCCAGTTACAACGCTGTGAATATTAAGCCCTACCTGCATGCTGGCGCAAACATCATCAAGGTGCGCACCATCATTGGCGGGCTTGGCCATGGTGTTGTGTATATGAGCGCCAGTTCCCGCGCCCCGGCCACCCCTGCGACATCCTGCGCAACGGGTAACTGGGCGCTCGGCCCCTACAGCGCCTGCTCCGCCTCGTGCGGTGGCGGCACCATAACGGCGAGCTATTACTGCACCGGCGGCACGGGCGAATGCACCAGCCCACAACCCGCCACTCTAACGCAGGCCTGCAACACGCAAGCATGCGGCCAGTGCAACACCTGCAGCAATGGCGCAGTTCCCTTAGTGCGGGTGGGCGGCAACAAAGAGAACAAAACCTACACCACCTATTGCGCGGATGGCAGCCCCTACACCTCCTGCGCCCCGCCACCCGTAGAATACCAAAACAGCAGCGGCGACCGCTAGCCCCTCCCCCAACCTGACATTTTCGTAATCTAGCCCCTTGCATCTGGCGCGGGCTGCCTTATTTAGTCCCTCGTAGCCGGTATGGCTCATGGACTTAACCGCTCGCGGCACTGCCGCAGCACCAATAAAAAAAGGGATGAAAGACAATGGCAAAAGTAATCGGCATCGATTTAGGCACCACCAACTCCTGCGTCGCCATCATGGAAGGCGGCAGCGCCAAAGTGCTTGAAAACGCGGAAGGCGCCCGCACCACCCCGTCGATCGTGGCCTTCACCGGCGACGGCGAGCGCCTCGTCGGCCAGAGCGCCAAGCGCCAGGCCGTCACCAACCCGGAGAACACCATCTTCGCCGTCAAGCGCCTGATCGGCCGCACGTTCGACGATCCGACGACGCAAAAAGACGCCAAGCTCGTGCCGTATAAAATCTCGCGTTCCGAGAACGGTGACGCCTGGGTGGAATCGCGCGGCGAAAAATACAGCCCGTCGCAAATCTCCGCCTTTACGCTGGGCAAAATGAAAGAAACCGCCGAGAATTATCTCGGTGAAAAAGTGACGGATGCAGTTATCACCGTTCCCGCCTACTTCAACGACGCCCAGCGTCAGGCCACCAAGGATGCCGGCAAAATCGCCGGTCTCAACGTGCTGCGCATTATCAACGAACCGACCGCTGCGGCGTTGGCCTATGGCTTCGAGAAAAAAGACGGCCAGACCATCGCGGTCTACGATTTGGGCGGCGGCACGTTCGACGTGTCCGTGCTCGAAATCGGGGATGGCGTGTTCGAAGTGAAATCCACCAACGGCGACACGTTCCTCGGCGGTGAAGATTTCGATATGCGCATCGTCGATTTCCTCGCCGATGAGTTCAAGCGCGAGCAAGGCATCGACCTGCGCAAGGACACGATGGCGCTGCAACGCCTGAAAAGCGCAGCCGAAAAAGCGAAAATCGAGCTGTCGAGCACCCAGCAGACCGACATCAACGAGCCGTTCATCACCGCCGATGCCTCGGGCCCGAAACATTTGACCATCAAACTCACCCGCGCCAAGCTCGAATCGCTGGTCGATGACCTGATCCAACGCACCATGGAGCCTTGCAAAAAGGCCCTCAAGGATGCGGGCGTGGATGCCAGCGCCATCGACGAAGTGGTGCTGGTCGGCGGCATGAGCCGCATGCCCAAAGTCATCGAAATGGTGAAAAACTTCTTCGGCAAAGACCCGCATCGCGGCGTGAACCCAGATGAAGTCGTCGCCATCGGCGCGGCCATTCAGGGCGGCGTGCTCAAAGGCGAAGTCAAAGATGTGCTGCTGCTGGACGTAACCCCGCTCAGCCTCGGCATCGAAACCCTCGGCGGCGTGTTCACCCGCCTGATCGACCGCAACACCACCATCCCGACCAAGAAGTCGCAAACCTTCTCGACGGCGGATGACAACCAGACCGCCGTTACCATCCGCGTCTTCCAGGGTGAGCGCGAAATGGCGGCGGATAACAAAGTGCTCGGCCAGTTCGACCTCGTCGGCCTGCCTGCCGCCCCGCGTGGTATGCCGCAGATCGAAGTCACCTTCGACATCGATGCCAACGGTATCGTCAATGTTTCGGCGAAGGATAAAGCCACCGGCAAGGAGCAACAGATCCGCATCCAGGCCTCCGGCGGCCTGAGCGACGCCGACATCGACAAAATGGTAAAAGAAGCGGAAGCCAACGCCTCCGCCGATAAGGAAAAACGCGCCCTCATCGAAGCCAGGAACAAGGCCGAAGCCCTTGCCCATGAAGCCGAGAAGAACGTGCGTGAGCATGGCAGCCTGGTTGGCGATTCGGAGAAAAACCAGATCGAAGCCGACATCAAAGCCGTGCGCGATGTGCTGGAATCCTCCGACAAAGCCGACATCGAGGCCAAGGCGCAAGCCCTCAGCCAGTCGATGATGAAGCTCGGCGAAGCCATCTACAAAGCCCAGTCCTCGGCCGCACCGACCGGCGACACCAGCCACACCGAAGCCCCGACAGGCAATGCCGGCCCGGATGGCGACGTGGTCGATGCCCAGTTCGAAGACGTGTCCGACGACAAGAAATCGAACTAGTGACATTCCCTCCCCTGTAACGGGGGAGGGAATTTACTCCCTTGACCATCCACCCCTAAATCCCTAAGAACCCGCCCTATGGCCGATGATTTTTACACCACCCTGGGCGTCGCCAAAGGGGCAAGCGAGGATGAGCTTAAGAAAGCCTACCGCAAGCTCGCCATGCAATTCCATCCGGATCGCAACGCTGGCAACGCCGAGGCCGAGAAGAAATTCAAAGCTGTCAGCGAAGCCTATGACGTGCTCAAAGACCCGCAAAAACGCGCCGCCTACGACCGTTTCGGCCACGATGCGTTTGCCGGTGGCATGGGCGGCGGCGGTCAGGGCGGCGGGTTCTCCGGCTTCTCCGGCGGCGGCAGTTTCTCCGATATTTTCGAGGATCTGTTCAGCGAATTCACCGGCAGCCGCGGCGGCCGTGGCAATGCCAACGCCCAGGCCCAAGCCAGCGCCACCCGTGGTTCCGACCTGCGCTACAACCTCGATATCGAGCTGGAAGATGCCTTCAAAGGCAAGCAGCAGAACATCAAAATCACCACCAGCGCCAGCTGCGACACCTGCAACGGCAACGGCTCGGAAAAAGGCACCAGCGCCGAAACCTGCGCCACCTGTTCCGGCCGCGGCACCGTGCGCGCCCAGCAAGGCTTCTTCACGGTCGAGCGCGGCTGCTCCACCTGCCAGGGCACCGGCAAAGTCATCAAAAATCCGTGCAAAACCTGCGCCGGTTCCGGCCGCGTGCGGAAAGAAAAAACCCTCAGCGTCACCATCCCGGCCGGGGTCGAGGAAGGCACCCGCATCCGCCTTGCGGGCGAGGGCGAAGCCGGTTTCCGCGGCGGCCCGGCGGGCGATCTCTATATTTTCCTGTCGATCAAGCCGCACCGCATCTTCAAGCGCGACGGCGCCAATATCTATTGCGGCGTGCCGCTCAAGCTCTCCACCGCCACCCTGGGCGGTCATATCGAAGTGCCGACCATCGATGGCGGGCGCGTCAAAGTCACCATTCCTGAAGGCACCCAGACCGGCCACCAGTTCCGCCTCAAAGGCAAGGGCATGAGCGTGCTGCGCAGCCAGGCCAAAGGCGACATGTATATCGAGGTCGCGGTCGAAACGCCGGTCAACCTCAACAAAAAACAAAAAGAATTGCTGCGCGAATTCGATACCACCAGCGGCAAGGAAACCAGCCCGGAATCCGAAGGCTTCTTCTCACGCGTCAAAGAATTCTGGGAAGATTTGAAGGAATAGCGTTTAGCGCTGCTGGCCTTGCGAGGGCGCGGTGGCCAGCGCTGCCGCAAAGCTTTCCAGCGCATCATGCTGCTTCAGATAGCTGGTCTCAGGCATCCAGACACTCACCAGTTTATTGCTAATATCAAACGTCGCATCCTGCAGCCCCAGCCGCAACAGGGCATTCTCCATCCGCTGCTCAGCCTGCCGCTCATCCTTAAACCCGACATCAATAAAGGGGAACCGGCGAATACGCATCGGCGTGCCCGTTCCCACGCGCAGACTCCATGGCTTCGGACTAAAAAGAGTGGTGCATATCTCATGGTCAATTGCATCCAGCGGCCAGGACGGCGTCGCCTGCGCATGATCGGGCACACTTGCCAACGCCCGCCACCTCTCCAAATCATCGCTATGCTTTACAAAATTGACGCGCCTCACCTTACCTTCCGTCTCCATGACGTAACTGGCGCAATGCCGCCTTGGGCCAGTAGATGGCTTTACGCCCGCCGCATACGATGCTGGTTTTTCATCGCTCATCGTTGCCTGCCTCCCGCCTCAACCCCATCACCGCCTCCGTTGTCTATCCATCGTGCCCGCAAACCATGGCCCGCGCATACCGCTACGGCCCTGACCTCTCATTGAGCAAAAACTGTCGGCTGACCTTATTGTATTGATCGACTGGCACCTGCAACTCGATGGCCGCATGGTGCGGTTTGCCCACAGCATTCACGCGCACGCGGCCACCATCGGCCACCCCCACCCCCTTCAGCACACGCTCCATGCTCTTGGCGATAGTAATAAGATCCTGCGTCGGAAGCTGCCTAAACTCCGAACGATCAATCGCTTGCTCATAATACTCCCTGCCAAGAATCGGGCCATTCCAACGCTCACGTTGAAACACGAGTTTCTTCACTGCCTCGTCCAGTTGGTGCTGCACACGCTGCGCACCCAGCGGTGCGGGAGCATCCGCCACATGCCCACGCCCTTGGGAAATCAGCCGCTGGGGCTGAAAGTTTACTTGGACAACGTTATTACCTGATTTGCCTGACATAAATTCACAGCCTTTAAAAAATATCACGCGTGTGTTCACGCTTTGCTTTTGTCGGATTGATGGCTAATCATAGCAGCAACCAGCAAGGATATGTATGACAGTTCCGTTAAAAATCGCCCTTTCGGGCGCCAGTGGCCGCATGGGCATTGCCCTCATCAAGGCGCTGTCCACCCACCCGACACTGGAGCTGGTCGCCGCCGGTATCCGCCCGGGCACGCAGGCGCTCACCCACAGCCAGTTCGAGAATGCCGGTGTCAGCTTCGCCGCCACCCTCACGGTGGAAGCCACCGCCGCCCTGTTCGAGCAGGCGGATGCGATCATCGATTTTTCCACCCCCGAACACACGGTCGGCCTTGCGGCGCTGGCCGCCATGCACCGTAAAATCCTCGTTTCGGGCACCACTGGCCTTAACAGCACGCAAAAAGAGGCGCTTATCCGCGCCGGGGAGCAAACCCGCGTGGTCTGGTCGGCCAACATGTCGGTCGGGGTCAATGTGCTAATGGCGCTGGTCGAGCGCACCGCCCACACGCTCGGGCCGGATGCGGATATCGAAATCGTCGAAATGCATCACCGCCACAAGGTGGATGCGCCGTCGGGCACCGCGCTCGCGCTGGGTGAAGCCGCCGCCCAGGGCCGTGGCATTTCCTTAAACGACCATGCCATAAAATCCCGCGACGGCCATACCGGCGCACGCGCGCAGGGCAGCATCGGTTTTGCAACCTTGCGCGGGGGCGATGTGATCGGCGACCACAGCGTCATTTTCGCCAGTCAGGGAGAGCGGCTGGAACTGTCGCACAAAGCCTCCAACCGCGACATTTTCGCCAAAGGCGCCCTCGTCGCCGCCGAATGGGCCGCCGCCAAACCCAACGGGTTTTACACCATGCGGGATGTGGTGAAGCTGTAGCGCGCTAAAGGCGCGTCAAAATCTGGTCGACAAACGCCGCTTCCACATCCGCATAGCGCGATTGTTTGACGCCTTCGAGCGCCACAAACTCGCGCCCCTGCTCGCGGAAGAACTTGGGAATAAACCCCAGCTCATCAAACCGATTGGCAATGCACGCCTTCATGTGCACATCGCTCACTGCGATCGGCTTCACAAACGTCGCCTGCCCGCCGATTTCATGTTTTTCCCACTCGCTACGCGCGCCAAACACCTGCGCATCCACCAGCGATTTCAACTGTATCTCACCGATCGGTGCCATAACCGTCTCCCATGTCTAAACCCCGACCCTAACCCATGGGTGGTAAAGATTTAGTTAAGACGCGTGGGAACACTAAAAAATGAATAGCGTCAGGCGAGCCGTGCGCAGCGCGACTGCGCGAAGCCGGAGCGAACGAGGGCGGGGGCTGGACGCCCCTTGCGGCAACGCCGCCAACCAATACTAAAGCTATGGGATGACTAGCGGATAGCGCTAGTCATCCCATAGCTTCGGTTGCGGCACCGCATAGGTTGGCGGGGGGGCGGTTTTGGGGCGGGGGACGTCGATCATGTTGTGGGTGACGGCCATTTCGGAACGCATCTCGGCGGTGGGTTCGCCTTTGCCGGCGGCCAGCACCGTGCCATATTCGGCGGGCATGAAATCCTCGGTCTTGCGCATTTTGTCGCGCAGCTGCTGCAGCGAGCGCAGGCTTAATTCGAGATAGGTAAATATCTGATCATTATAGACATTTTTGCCTTGAAGCAGGATCACCACTTTTTCATCGAGCAAGGCCTCATCCAACTCGACCGGAGTTGAATTTTTGCTGAATGCGCTTGTTTTCCAAGTGGTGTTCATGGCCTGTCACTATCCTGCATAGGCCGCAAACTATAAAGTTTGAAATGTCGAAAGGGAAGATTTTTCGCGCGATTTAGCGCAAACGTGGCTTATGCGACGCTTTGGCCATTACCCGACTCACGGGTTTTGGCACGATTCTCGAGGCCGGAAGCAATGTCAGTCACTGCTTGGGTGTATTTAGGAACCTCATTCATGCTGCCGCGCGTTTGGATAACGAGCTGAGCCATTTTTGCATCTTCGTGATTGTCCGTAAGAATTGCGTTTACCAGCATAGCCGTGATCTTATCACCCGACGCCGACGAAACCTGTTGCAGTTGGACAGTCATACCTGTGCTCCTAAAAACCGATGCGTTTCCCGCTTATTCTTAACTTTACCGAAACTTCACTAAAAATTCGTTAACAAATTAACTATTTTTATGACAGTTTGATGACAATTAAGTTAATTTGTTCACACATCTTCCTTACCCTCACTTTACGCAAATGGCCCCAAGGGCGCAATGGAAACCGCATAAAACGGCGCAATCTTCACGGAACTGTCACAATTGCGGTGGGCTGCCCCGCCACCACCCCTTAAGCGAAATTACGCCGGGCAACGGCGGCGCGCGCTGAACCGTTGGCATTGCCAGCGCCCGCCGCCCGTGCTATGAAGCAATACCTTACCCAACCGGAGATACTATGCGCTTCCTGACCACCCTACTCGCCATCTCCACCATGGCCAGCGCCGCCATGGCCCAATCCGCCGCCATCGAGACCATCGGTATGGATGGGCGCGGCAAACCGGCCGCAGCAGCCGTCGCGCCGGCACCGGCCATCGGCGTGTTCATCAACCAGCAGGCCCCCCACGGCATCGTCGGCACCCCGGCCTACAGCTACGACCCCGTTACCCCGAAGAATGAAATCGGTTTCGACGCCAAAGTGAAGCGCGACCCAAGCGGTAAAATTATCGAGGACGGTAAAGCCGCCGCCGTGGCCGCGCCAAAAACCCAACTGCAGCGCAACGACAGCAAACTGCGCGGCGACGGGGCGTTGTTCAAGCCACCAGCAGCGCCCGCCGCACCGGCGAAGCCCGCCACCATCACCAACGCCGATTTGATGAAGCAGCTCAAGGCGCTCGAAAAGAATAAAGAGTAAGCGCGCGAGCTTTAGACACTGTTAACAAAGTGGTTTATATGCGGCAGGTGCTAGGAGTTTTTGCACGCAAGGAGGGAGTGTAGCAGCGCTACATGACCGACTGAGTACAAAAAGGACAACGCAACTGACCATAGAAACCACTTTGTTAACAGTGTCTAGGACGCCAACTCCGTCCCGCCCACTGTCATGCCGGAAATGAGCAGGCTCGGCTGACCCACGCCCACCGGCACGGATTGCCCCGCTTTACCGCAAGTGCCAATGCCCGGATCAAGCGCCATATCATTGCCAATCGCGGTGATGCGCCCCATGATCTCGGGCCCCGAGCCAATCAGCGTTGCACCCTTAATGGGATAGGAAATCTTACCATCCTCGATCATGTAGGCCTCGGTGGCGTTGAACACGAATTTGCCGGATGTGATATCCACCTGCCCACCACCGAGATAGGCCGCGTAAATCCCGCGTTTCACGCCCGCGATCATCTCCGCCTTGGAGCTAGTGCCGCCAAGCATGAAGGTATTCGTCATCCGCGGCATCGGCGCATGGGCGTAGCTTTCGCGCCGCCCGCTGCCGGTGGCCGCCACCCCCATCAGCCGCGCATTCATGCGGTCCTGCAGGTAGCCTTTGAGGATGCCGTCCTCGATCAGCACGTTGCGCTGGGTGGGGGTGCCTTCGTCATCAATGCTCAGCGAGCCGCGCCGATCCTGGAAGGTGCCGTCATCCACCACCGTCACGCCGCGCGCCGCCACCTGCTCCCCAATGCGGCCAGCGAAGGTGCTGCTGCCCTTGCGGTTGAAATCACCCTCCAGCCCGTGGCCCACGGCTTCGTGCAGTAACACGCCGCACCAGCCCGCGCCCAGCACCACCGGCAGCTCACCCGCCGGGGCGGGACGCGCTTCAAGGTTCACCAGCGCCTGCCGCAACGCCTCATCCGCCACCGGCTGCCAGCCGGCGGGGTTGGTGAGGGCATCATACATAAACCGGCCACCCGCGCCCGAGGAGCCGGATTCCATTTTGCCGTCCTTGCCGACCACTACCTGAATGCTCAGCCGCACTAAGGGCCGCACATCCGTCGCCGCGCGGCCATCCGCACGCAGGATATGCACCATCTGCCAGGTCGCCGCCAACGTCGCCGAGACCTGTTTGACCAGCGGATTCTTCCCCCGGCAATAGGCGTCGATTTCCTGAAGCACCGCCAGTTTCGCTTCAAACGGCACCGCCGCCAGCGGGTTATCGCCGGTATAGAACTGGTGGTTCGCGCCGAAGGCCGGTTCCAGCTTCGCATGCACGCCCGGTTGCCCGGCATCCACCGCGCGCACCGTCTGCGCTGCCCGCTGCAGCGCTGCATCGGAAAGCTCGGCGCTATGCGCATAAGCAGTGGTTTCGCCCTTCACCGCGCGCAGGCCGAAGCCCTGCGACGTGTCGCCGCTGGCCTGTTTCAGCCGCCCGTCATCGAACAGATACGACTCGCTCGCCCGCTGTTCGAGATACAGCTCGCCATCATCCGCGCCATGCAGCGCGTCCTCCAGCACCCGAATGCTGCGGGCGCGGTCAAGCAAGCCGGTGGAGAAAAACGGGTCGGGGGTCGCGGTCATGGGATATTCCTAAAGGGTGATGATTTTTTCGATCCTGTCATAATTCTGTCATGAAGTCGCGTTAATCTATCGTCATGGAAAAGCGCCCACCCGAAGCCAATGCCCCCCACGAGCAGCTGCTGCGCACCAGCGTCTTTGGTGTCGCGCTGGTTGCAGGCGTCGGCTCGGCAGTCGTCAAAGTGTGGGACATGTTCTACGACAACATGAAAGAGCGCGGCCCTATCGCCGAGCTACGCACCGCGCGTAAGAACGAAATGAACGACGTGCTCGTCAAGGCCCAAACCACGCCCCTTAGCCGCAGCGGCTTTGTCGAGAAAACCGCCGCCATCGAGCGTCGCTTCGGAACAAAATTTAATAGCTTCGTGAAAGACACCCTTGGCATCGAGAGCGAAGGCCTTGGCATGATCAAAGGCACCGCCCAACGTTTCAGCGCGCTGGGGCCCTACACTCAAAGAAAGATTGTCTTTGGCACCGTGTTCTCCACGGCCGTCACCGTTGGCGGCTATATGCTGCTCAACCAGAATGCCGACATGAAACAGGCCCTGCGCCGCAACCATGAAGCCCTGGCCAAACAAACCGCCGCCCAGGATACTGGGCGCGCTTAGCGCAGCAACCTGTCGCCATCGGCCCCAATCTTTCCGTTCATCATGAATCACTTGCATCGGCGCGGTCAATCCGCTACGCGAAACCAAACCACCTAGGCAATGTTGGATCATGACACACACCCCCTCTTCGTTCCTGCGCACTCTTTGCTTCACCCTGCTGGCCGCCATCGTGCTGAGCCTGCCGCTGCACGCGACCGCGCAGGAAGCCGCCCCTGCTGACGCCCCGGCCGCCACCGCCACCACGCAAGCCAAGCCCGCTGAAAAGCCGCTGACCGACAGCGAGAAAAAAGAGGCGATCGACGCCGCGGATGCCATCACCACCTTCGACCCGGCCAAACAAGTGGGTTACGCCAAACCATGGCAGATGTATTACCAGCCCGCCTCTTCGCCCGTCATGAAACAGGTGGAGCCGCTGCATGATGCGGTGCTTTATATTATCACCGCGATCGTCCTTCTCGTGCTGGGGCTGCTGATTTACATCTGCCTCAAATTCAACAAGCGCGCCAATCCCAAGCCGCAGACCTTCACCCACAACAAAACCATCGAGATCATCTGGACGGTGGTGCCGATCCTGATCCTCGTCGGCATCGCCATCCCGTCGCTGCGCATCCACTACAAGGCGTACAATAACGAGACCATCATCAGCAACCCGGACCTGACGATCAAGGTCGTCGGCCATCAATGGTACTGGTCGTATGAATATCCCGAGCAGGGCATCGCGTTTGATTCCAACCTCACCGCCGACAAAGACCTGCGCCAGGACGAGCCGCGCCTGCTGAGCGTCGATAACGCGGTCGTGGTGCCGGTCAACAAGGTCGTGCGCGTCCAGCTCACCGCGGCGGATGTGATGCATGCCTGGGCACTGCCTGCCTTTGGCGTCAAAAAAGGCGCCATCCCCGGCCGCCTGAACGAGACCTGGTTCAAGGCCGAAAAAGAAGGCATCTATTACGGCCAATGCTCGATCCTGTGTGGCAAGCAGCACGGCTTCATGCCCATCAAAATCATCGTCGTCAATGACGAGCAATTCGCCGCCTGGGTCAAGGGCGCCAAGTTGAAATTCGCTTCCAATGACGCGCTGCAATTCGCCGCGCTCACCCACTAAAACGAGAGACTCCCATGGCCCACGCAGCAGCCCACGACACCCACCACGACGATCACGGCACCCCGAAAGGCTGGCGCCGCTGGGTCTATTCGACCAACCACAAGGATATCGGTATCCTGTACCTGTTTTACGCCTGCTTCGCGGGCCTGCTCGGTGCGGCCGCCTCCATCGTCATGCGCATGGAACTGCAATATCCGGGCGATCAAATCTTTGGCGGCAACTACCAGCTCTATAACGTATTCCTGACCGCGCACGCCTTCCTGATGGTGTTCTTCCTCATCATGCCGGCGCTCATCGGCGGTTTCGGCAATTATTTCGTGCCCCTCATGATCGGCGCGCCCGACATGGCCTTCCCGCGCATGAACAACATCTCCTTCTGGCTGCTGATTCCGTCGATCGGCCTGCTGGTCGCCAGCTCGTTGGTCGGCACCGGGGAAGCCCGCGGCGTCGGGTTAGGGTGGACCGTGCAAACACCGCTTTCCGTGGTCGATGGCCTGCATAAAGGCATGGCGGTGGATCTGGCGATCTTCTCGCTCCACCTTGCCGGTATCAGCTCAATCCTCGGCGCAATCAACTTCATCGTCACCATTTTCAACATGCGCGCACCGGGGATGACCCTGTTCAAAATGCCGCTGTTTGCGTGGTCGATCCTTATCACCGCTTTCCTGCTGCTGCTGTCGCTGCCGGTGCTTGGCGGCGCCATCACCATGCTGCTGACCGACCGCAATCTCGGCACCAACTTCTTCAACCCGGCCGGCGGCGGCGATCCGCTGCTGTTCGACCACCTGTTCTGGTTCTTCGGCCATCCGGAAGTCTATGTGCTCATCCTGCCCGCCTTCGGCATCGTGTCCGAAGTCGTCGCCACCTTCTCGCGCAAGCCGATCTTCGGTTATCTCGGCATGGTCGCGGCGATGAGCTGCATCGGCGTGCTCGGCTTCGTCGTCTGGGCACACCATATGTTCATCGTCGGCCTATCGCCCGATACCGAGGCGTATTTCATGATCGCCACCATGGTCATCGCGGTGCCGACCGGCATCAAGGTCTTCTCGTGGATCGCCACCATGTGGGGCGGCTCGCTCACCTTTGAAACGCCGATGGTGTTTGCGCTGGGCTTCATCTTCCTGTTCACCATGGGTGGCGTCACCGGCGTCATGCTCGCCAACTCGGCGATCGATCTGACTTTCAACAACACCTATTACGTCATCGCCCACTTCCATTATGCGATGAGCCTGGGCGCGCTGTTTGGCGTGTTCACCGCCTTCTATTACTGGGTGCCGAAAATGTCGGGCTACATGTATAGCGAGTGGATGGGCAAGGCGCATTTCTGGCTGTTCTTCGTCGGCACCAACCTGACCTTCTTCCCGCAGCATTTCCTCGGCATGGCCGGCATGCCGCGCCGCATTCCGGATTATCCAGCCGTGTATGCGGGCTGGAATTACTGGTCGTCCATCGGCTCGTATATCGGCTTTGGCGCGGCGCTGTGGTTCCTCGTCGTGGTTGCTGAAATGTTCATCCGCAAGCGCCCGGCGAAAGCCAACCCATGGGGTGAAGGCGCGACCACGCTGGAATGGACGCTGAGCTCCCCGCCACCGTTCCACACCTTCGAAACCCAGCCGGACTACACCAAGGTAACGAGCGCCTATCCGAGCCATCACTAATGGCCGGTTGGCTGGCACTCCTACTGATGCTCTTTGTATTTGTCGGTCTGCCAATCTTGCTTACCCTGCTGTTAGCCCGCATCCGCTGGAAGCGGAAGCTTGTTGCGGCAAAAGTCTTCGGCCACCAACTGGATACGCCCGCGCGGGAATATTTTAAGAGTCTGTTCTGGTGTATCGCCGGTTTGGCCTTGGTACTTTTTTACATATATAGCCGTTAGCATAGCCGCAAGAGCACCCCACATCACTTGCACTGCGTGCATGAACGGTCTAAACACGCCCTATGAGCCAAACTACCACCCTCCCGGGCGACCGCCCCGAATCCTCCTTGCACGACTACTGGACGCTGCTTAAGCCCGGCGTCATGTCGCTGGTCGTCTTCACCGGTGCGGCGGGGTTGTGGATGGCGCCGGGCCACCTGCACCCCTTCCTGCAGCTCATCACCATCCTATGCATCGCACTGGGTTCGGGCGCGGGTGCCGCGCTCAACATGTGGTATGACCGCGACATCGACGCCATCATGACCCGCACGCAAAAACGCCCCATCCCCGCCGGGCGCATCGCGGCGGATGATGTGCTGGCGCTCGGCCTCATGCTTGCGGTCGCCGCCGTTGCCATGCTCGGCCTTGCCGTCAGCGTCGCCGCCGCCTGCTGGCTGGCCTTCGCCATCTTCTTCTATGCCGTCATCTACACCATGCTACTCAAGCGCCACACACCGCAGAACATCGTCATCGGCGGGCTGGCGGGGGCATTTCCCGCCCTCATCGGCTGGGTGGCTGCGTCGCCGGAGCCTGCGGTCATGCCGTGGCTGATGGTTGCCATCGTGTTTTTCTGGACGCCGCCACATTTTTGGGCACTGGCACTTTATCGCCACAGTGACTATGCGCTCGCCAACATCCCCATGCTGCCCGTCACCGCCGGAATCCCAGCAACCAAGCGGCATATCCTTGTTTATACGCTGATCCTCATCGCCGTTTCGCTGACCCCCCTCTTGGTCGGCGCGGGCGCACTTTACGGCATCGGCACGGGCCTGCTCGGGGCCAACTTCCTGCGCCTTGCCATCGTCGTGCTGCGCTCGCAAAACCCGCGCGATGCCATGCGTTTGTTCGGTTTTTCGATCCTTTACCTGTTCATCCTGTTCGCCCTGCTGCTGCTCGACCGTGCAACTCAAGGCTTTTCAATCATTTAAAACTATTATAACTTCCCTTCCATCAACTTTATTACAAGGAGCTTTCGCATGGATTCCAAGACCGCAACCGCCGCCCACCAAGCCACCGAACTTGCCACCACCGCGCAGGCTGAGGCCATTTTCGCTAGCGAAAACATCATCTACCTGATGGGCCTGAGCTTCATTCTGGGCAGCCTGTTCACGATCTTCGTGCTCATCGTGCTCGACTTCATGCGCCGCAACAAACAATAAGCATGGCCCGCAGCGAAACACACACACGCAAACGCAGCAAAAACCTGTTCGCGTTCATCGTGCTGATGCTGTTCGTGATGGGCCTCTACTATCTGACGATGATAAAAATGGGTGGAGCCTAGCGCATAGCGCTAGGCTTTTCTCGTTGGCCACCATGCCATCCGCTGCCGATGGCCACCGCAGACTTCCTGCAGACGGTTACAAACCAAGGAACACGGCTATTAAAGATCACGCTGCTTCGGTATCGTGGCGGCCACCGATGGGGTGCTCTGTGCGACGATTTCTTCGAGTACAACCAGTTGACCGGGTTGGCGTGCCTTCAGATCCTCCCGTTTGACAAAATCCAACGCCCGCCTATACACCGCTTTGTCTGAAAAATGCTCCACCAAAGCCGGTGCTGCAGGCACGGGCGGTGCTGCAGGCACAGGCGCGGGCACCGCTGCTGCGACCACTGCAAGCGGGGTTGGCGTCACCGCCTCAATCGTTATCCCCTTGGTTTTCTCGTCGCTGATGAATTTATCCAACGTGATCGCCGGTTCGGTTTTGATCGCCGCTTTCAAGTGGCCATACTGCTCCTGGGTGAGCTGGGCATACTTCCCTTGATTAAATTTCACAAAATCTTCCGGTTTGTCCCAGCTGCTCGCCTGCATGTCCCTGAATTCATTCACATTGGCCGCAAAGCCGACTTTAAGCTCGTCGTTTTTGCCTTTATCCATCTGCTGCATCACCAAGACGGGACCGCTATAGGCCGTACCGCTTTTGATCGACTCGTAAATTTTGGGCGTCAGATAAATATCCAGCTTGTCACCATCACCGACCGTCACCCCATCCACACCGCCATAGGCCGCTTTTAGCGGCTTGGTGATCACCCCGTTGCTCACCACGCGCGTTTGGCCGGGGAGCGTTTCAACGGCAATCTTCTCGGCACCGTTCTGAATGGTTTGCTGATCGGCAAACCCGGTGAGCCCCACTTTTTTGGCTGCCACCCACTCTTCGATGGGCTTCAACGTCTTGATTCCGCCCGCTGTTTCAACGCTTTGCAAATACCCCGATAATTCCTTGGGTTCGAGCGGATATCCTATCGTTTTCTCCCCAGACTTACCCGTAATGACCACATCCGGGCGCGCCATAACGAGCTTTTCCTTTTCTGCAATTTTTTCGTACATGATAAGCACGGCCCCAAGCTTCTTGGCCTGGCCCTGATCCAACGGATCCACCCCATGTTTCGGCACATCCTTGCGCTGCCCATCCGTCGCGTAATAAATAAGCGCCTCTTGCGCGCTCATGCCATTATAAGGCGCTTTGTAAGCCTCTAATGTGGGCGCATCCGGCTTTCTCCCCTTGAATTCCGTCTCAAACGCCGCCCGCACGACCAGCTCTTGATTCAGTGGTTCCTTAAAACCAAACAACGCATTAGCCATAAACACTCCCCGTACGATGCTCTTGTTGATGGGCCATCATACTATCGCATGCGTTAATAATGTATGAATGTTTCGTGACAATGATGTACTTACTGTTTGCGTTTTGCTGCGTCCCCTCTAGGTTCGCGCCATGATCAGCAACCGCACCGTCGCGCTTCAGCTTACCGGCATTGTGCTGGGCATGCTCATGTTGGCCTATGCCTCTGTGCCGCTTTACCGCCTGTTCTGCCAGGTCACGGGCTTTGGTGGCACCAGTCAGCGCGTTGCCGTCAACCGCACCACGCCTAACGCCCGCACCATCACCGTCAGCTTCGATGCCAACACCGACCAGCGGTTGCCATGGAAATTCGTGCCGGTGGAGAAATCCGTCACCGTGCATCTGGGTGAAAACCGCCTCGTCGCCTTCCGCGCCACTAACGAATCCGGCGTCGCCACCAAAGGCAGCGCCACCTACAACGTGACCCCCTTCGCGGCAGGCCGCTATTTCAACAAAATCCAGTGCTTCTGCTTTCAGGAGCAGCATCTCGCGCCGCATGCCAGCGCCAACCTACCTGTGTCATTTTTCATCGACCCCGCCATCCTCGACGACCCCGACCTGCGCGATGTGGCAAATATTACTTTATCTTACACGTTTTTTAGCTATGAAAGTGCTAACAAATCGAAGTTTACGGCGGAAACTCCGCCTTCTAACGAGGTATCAAAATGAGCGCAAAAGTCACCCATCCATACCATCTCGTGAACCCAAGCCCATGGCCGATCCTGATGGCGTTTTCCATCCTGGCATTCGTGCTTGGTGGCGCGTTTTCGCTGCATCATGAGCCGATCGGGCCGTTCCTTGCCTTTGCCGGGTTTGCCGCCATCGTCGCCGTCTGCTTCTTCTGGTGGCGCGATGTGATCCGCGAGGGCCTGCACGACCACGCCCACACCGAAAAAGTCCGCCTCGGCCTGCGCTACGGCATGGTGCTGTTCATCTGCTCGGAGGTGATGTTCTTCGTTGCCTTCTTCTGGGCCTATTTCGATGCGGCCTTCTTCCCCAAGCTGCCGCTGACCGACCTGTGGGCGATCAAAGAAGGCGTCTGGCCACCGGCGAACATCATCCCCTTCAACCCGTTCGACCTGCCGCTGCTGAACACGCTGCTGCTGCTACTGTCGGGCACCACCGTCACCTGGGCGCACCATTCCCTGCTCGAAGGCAACACCCGCGATGTGATCCGCGGCCTTGCCTGCACCGTGGTGCTGGGCGTGCTGTTCACCTGCTGCCAGGCGCTGGAATACAGCCACGCCGCCTTCGGCCTGAAAGACGGCAAATACGCCGCCACCTTCTTCCTCGCCACCGGCTTCCACGGGCTGCATGTGATGATCGGCACCGCCTTCCTCGCCGTCTGCCTGGTGCGCGCCCGCCGTGGTACGCTGACCGTCAAAGGCCATCTGGGCTTCGAGTTCGCCGCCTGGTATTGGCACTTTGTCGATGTGGTCTGGCTGTTCCTCTTCGTCGGCATTTACTGGGTGACGTCATAGGCCCCGTGCGCAGCCTGTTCACGCAGCTGCGGCAGCCCCGCTGCCCGCGTTGCGGCGAAGGCAAACTCTATAAAGACATGCTCGGCATTGTGGATGCCTGCAGCCACTGCCAGCTGACCCTTAAACACCACGACGCGGCCGATGGGCCGACCTTTTTCGCACTCATCATCGTCGGGCTGCTGGTCATCCTCGCCGCCGCGTTTGTCGAAAACCATTACGAGCCCGCCTTGTGGATCCATGCTGCGCTTTGGATCCCCTTTACCTTCATCGCCAGCGTTGTGGTCTTGCGCTTGTTCAAAACCGGGCTTATCACCATCGAGTACCGCCTCGCGCTTTTGAAAGAGAACACGCCCCATGAGTAACCTCGCCGCCCACTTCAACCGCCCGCGCCCTGTGCCGCTGCTGATGTCCATCGTCTTTTTTGGCGTCTGCGTGGCGGCGGGCAGCTGGCAGCTCGATCGCCTGCGCTGGAAAGAGCAGCTGATCGCCGATGTCGCGAGCGCCCACGAAAAACCACCGCTGACCGCGCTACCGGCGGATGACGCCGCCCTTAGCACCATGCAATTCGCCAATGTCACCCTGCGCGGCACCTGGGTGCCGGGGGTCGAGTTCCACCTCGCCCCGCGCTATTGGCGCGACCAGTTCGGCTACGCCCTCATCAGCCCCTTCAAACTGGCCGATGGCCGCCTGCTGCTGGTCAATCGCGGCTGGGTGCCCGGCACCATGAAACTCGCCGAAAAACGCCCTACCACCGCCGTCAAAGGCCCGGCCACCATCCGCGGCATGGTCCGCGTCGGCCCCGAGCGCGGCACCTTCACCCCCGTCAGCCAACCGGAAAAAAACATCTGGTTCGGCCGCGACATCGCCGATATGGCCGCACACGCCAACCTCAAAAACGTGATGCCAGTCATGGTCGACCTCGTCGGCACCCAGGACATCAAGCACCTGCCCATCCCGTCGGACGGCACCATCCGCCTGCGCAACGACCATCTGGGCTACGTCTTCACCTGGTGGGGCATCGCCCTCGGAATTCTCGTGATTTTTGTGACGTATCATCATAAAAAGCGCTGATGCATTACATCTCCACACGCGGCACGGCCGCACCGGTTGATTTCAAAGGCGCACTGCTGGCGGGGCTGGCGAGCGATGGCGGGCTGTATGTGCCCGAGTCCATCCCCCAATTCTCGCCCGCCAAAATCGCCAGCCTCGCCGGGCTGAGCTACCCCGACCTCGCGCTTGAAATCATGATGCCGTTTGTCGAAAGCAGCTTCGCGCGCGCTGACATGAAGCGCATGATCGACGCCGCCTATAGCAGCTTCCGCCACAGCGCCATCGCCCCGCTGACCCAGCTCGCGCCGGATCATTTCGTGCTCGAGCTGTTCCACGGCCCAACGCTTGCCTTCAAGGATTTCGCCCTCCAGCTGCTCGGCCACCTGCTCGAAGCGGCGCTGGCGGATGCGGGCGAAAAAGCGGTCGTGCTCGGCGCCACCTCGGGCGATACCGGCTCTGCCGCCATCGCCGGCTGCATGGGCCGCAGCAATATCGATATCGTCATCCTCTACCCGCATGGCCGCACCTCGGATGTGCAGCGCCGCCAGATGACCACCCTCAACGCCCGCAACATCCACGCCCTCGCAGTGGATGGCACGTTCGACGATTGCCAGGACATGGTGAAAACCCTGTTCACGGATGCCGCGTTCCGCCAGAGCCACAAGCTGTTGGCGGTCAATTCCATCAATTTCGCGCGGGTGCTGGCGCAGGTGGTCTATTATTTCTATGCCGCGCTCAACCTCGGCAGCCCGGCCCGCCGCCTCAATTTCAGCGTGCCCACCGGCAATTTCGGCGATATTTATGCGGGCTACCTTGCCCGCGCCATGGGCCTGCCCATCGGCACGCTGCTCATCGCCACCAATAGCAACGACATCCTCGCCCGCGCGCTGGCCACCGGCACCTACCGGATGAACGGCGTGCAGCCCACCCATTCGCCGAGCATGGACATCGAAATATCCAGCAATTTCGAGCGCTTGCTGTTCGACCTGTTCGCCCGCGACGGCGCCGCCCTTGGCACGGCGATGACCGCCTTCCGCACCACGCGGCAACTGGCCCTCACCGCCAGCCAGCACGCAGATTTTAACGCCATCTTCGCCGCCCACGCGGTGAGCGATGCGGCCACCATTGCCACCATCCGCACTACTTATGCCGCCACCGGCTACCTGCTCGACCCGCACACCGCCGTCGGCGTCGCCGCCACGCAGGCAAAAAAGCTGCCCGGCACCACCGTCACCCTGGCCACCGCCCACCCCGCCAAATTCCCCGAATCCGTGCGCGAAGCCACCGGCCTCACCCCGCCGCTGCCCCCCCATCTGGCCGATCTCTACGAGCGTCCGGAAGTCATCACCCCCCTTGCGCACGACGTGGATGCCCTAAAAACCTTCATCGGCAATGTCACAAAAGCTTCATAAAACTTGCATGATTAGCTGTTAGAAGCCCTCCATCACATTTCTTTTATGGAGACTCGCATGACTGACACGAAAATCTATTCTGTTCCCGGCAGCACCCAACGCGTTATCGTCCATCCCGGCGGCAAAGTGGGCGGCGACATCATCATCAACGGACAACGAGCAACGCTTCAGGGTCAAGACACGCCTGCTGCGCCGCGCCCTTCATTCGCACCAGCGGATGCAGACTGCCCAAATAATTACGGGAACAGCGTCAAATCTCAGAGCATTGAGTCGAGATTCCCAAGCTTTGCATCTAAGTCGCAGAACCCCATCTTCAATCAGACGCCCCTAGCGAATCCGCCATTGGGCAGCGTCATGCTGGGCCGCGGGAAGCCAGATTGCAACACCGCGCCATCCGGGTCTGCTCCATTTACGTACACGCCCCCTGCGGCACCGCAACCCGCGCCGGCACAAAAAGCGGCGCCTGCAGCACCCGTGGTGGCCAAACCATCGGCACCCAGCAAAGAAGAGATGTGCATAAAGGCCACGGCCGTCCATATTGATGCTCCTCTTGGTGACCGCATGGTATTGGAGAATCGCTTCACTGCCTGCATGAACCTCTCCGCGGATGCCATTATGGCGTTGCACAACCAGTGCAAAGCAGAGTCCACCGCAGCAACCAGCGAAACCGTTTTGGCTGACATTGCGGGTAACAGTCGGTCGCTTTTCTCTTCACCATACGTGCACTGCATGCGGGATAAGGGGAAACTGAGCGAGCCCCGCACCCGTTAATTCAACGTGACGCGCCCGGTTGCATAGGATACAAGCCTTTCCCATGACCTACACGCTCGATACCCTCCCCAACGGCCTGCGCGTCGCCAGCGAAGTGCTTGCCGATTCGCACAGCGCCGCTTTTGCCATCGCGGTGGATGTCGGCGCGCGCCACGAGGAGCTGGACGAGGGCGGCCTGTCGCACATGCTCGAACATATGGCATTCAAGGGCACCAGCAAACTCAACGCCCGCGAGATTGCCGAGGCGTTCGATCTGATGGGCGGCAACGTCAACGCCTATACCAGCCACGAGCACACGGTCTATTACGCCAAAGTGCTCAAGGAATATGCGCCCGACGCCCTGCGCCTGCTGTGCGAAATCGTCTCCGACTTCGCCTTCGACCAGAGCGAGCTGGAGCGCGAACGGCAGGTGATTTTGCAGGAAATCGCCATGCACCACGATACGCCCGATGACCTGGTCTTCGACCTCGCGCAGGAAATGGCCTATAGCGACCAGCCGCTTGGCCGCAGCATCCTCGGCCTGCCCGAGCGCGTCGCCAGCTTCAGCCGCGAGGATCTGATCGCCTACACGCGCAAACATTACCAGCCCGCCCGCCTCGTACTCAGCGGCGCCGGCGCGGTGGATCATGCGGTGATGCTCGCCACCGCCACCGAATTTTTCGGCGCGCAGGAAAACACCATCGCCAAGCCCAAAACCCCGCAAGCCACCTACGAAGGCGGCGAAAAAACGCTGGAGAAAGAGCTGGAGCAAGTGCAGCTCGTGCTTAGTTTCCCTGGCCTCTCCACCAGCCATGACGACTATTACGCGCTGCAAATCTTCGCCACCATCCTTGGCGGCGGCATGTCGTCGCGCCTGTTCCAGGAAATCCGCGAGAAGCGCGGCCTCGCCTATTCCGTCTCCGCCTATGCTTCGGGCTATCAGGATACCGGCGTGCTCGGCATTTATGCGGGCACCACGGTCGAGCATCTGGCCGAGCTGACGGTGGGGCTGAAGCAGGTGCTTGCCGCCATGCGCGACGGCGTCAGCGACGCCGAGCTGCTGCGCGCCAAAAACCAGATGAAAGCGGGCGTGGTGATGACCCGCGAAAACTGCAGCTCCATCGCCGAATGGATCGCCCGCCACCTGCATATCTACGGCTATTACCGCACTGCCCAGACCCTGCTCGACCAGATCGACGGCGTCACCGCTGCCGACATGGTGCGCATGGCCGAGCTGTGCCTGTCCACCACCCGCCCGACCGTCGCCGCGCTCGGCCCCATCGGCAGCGT
This sequence comes from Pseudomonadota bacterium, assembly GCA_040384265.1. Classification (GTDB taxonomy): domain Bacteria; phylum Pseudomonadota; class Alphaproteobacteria; order Rickettsiales; family UBA3002; genus QFOX01. The sequence goes on from JAZKJM010000003.1 coordinate 55,331, forward strand.
GAACGATGCCGGGCTCAGCAGCAAGCTTGCGGCGTGAGCGATTCCCACACCGTCACTATCGACGAGGCCGAACTCGGCCAGCGCCTCGATAAAACCCTCGCCCGCGCCCTGCCGGATGTGAGCCGCGCCCGGCTGCAAGCCCTCATCGAAGGCGGCGCGGTGATGCGCGACGGCGCGCCCTGCACCAACTCCGCCACCAAGGTCAAACCCGGCGAGACCTACGCGCTGCGCATCCCCACCGTCACCGCGCTCGACCTCACCCCGTCGGCCATCGCCCTCAACGTGGTGTATGAGGACGACGACATCATCATCATCAACAAACCCGCGGGCATGACCGTCCACCCCGCTGCGGGCACCCGTGGTGACACGCTGGTGCATGCGCTGCTTGGCCATTGCGGCGGCACCTTGTCGGGCATTGGCGGCGTCGCCCGTCCCGGCATCGTCCACCGTATCGATAAGGAAACCTCGGGCCTGCTCGCCGTCGCCAAGCATGATTTCGCGCATGCCCATTTGTCGGCGCAGCTCAAGGCGCGCACCCTCAAGCGCACCTACATTGCCTATCTCTGGGGCGCGCTCACCCCGCGCAACGGCACGATCGACGCGCCGATCGCCCGCAACACCCGCCACCGCCGCCAGATGGGCGTATTCGAAGGCGGGCGCGATTCCGTCACCCATTACGACACCATCGCCACCTACCATGCGGCGGGCAACATCACCCCGCTGGCAACCAAAGTCATGGTAGAACTCGAAACCGGCCGCACCCACCAGATCCGCGTCCATATGACCCACGCCAAATGCCCGCTCATCGGCGACCCTATTTACGGCATGTCCACCGCCGCCAAACTGAACCGCGTGCGCTCGGGTGGGTTGACCCTGCCGGAGCCCGTGATTGCCACATTAAATCTTCTTCATCGTCAGGCGTTGCATGCGCAGGAGCTGGTACTAACCCACCCAAAAACCAACGAATCCATGCATTTCACCTGCCCCCTGCCGGATGACCTGACGGCCCTTGAAACCGCCCTCGATTCCTTGACAATTCGGGCATAATCGACTACCAATGTGGCAAGAAAACGGTGTGCTGAATCACCGAAATGGCAAGCCCACACGCGGCCCTTAATGCCGCCCCCAAGGTAGACTTATGGCAGTTTCGAAGCAACGCGCGTTACCGGTGATTTCACCCGATGGTGGTCTGCGCCGCTACATGCAGGAAATCCAGAAATTCCCCATCCTCGCCCCCGAGGAAGAATACATGCTCGCCAAACGCTGGAGCGAATATGGCGATTACGACGCAGCCCACAAGCTCGTCACCAGCCATTTGCGCCTTGTCGCCAAAATCGCCTCGGGTTTCCGTGGCTACGGGCTACCGATGGCCGAACTCATCGCCGAAGGCAATATCGGGCTGATGCAGGCCGTCAAGAAATTCGAGCCCGAGCGCGGCTTCCGCCTCTCCACCTATGCCATGTGGTGGATCCGCGCCTCGATGCAGGAATTCGTGCTGCGTAGCTGGAGCCTTGTCAAAATGGGTACCAGCGCCGCGCAGAAGCGCCTGTTCTTTAACCTGAAAAAAATGCGCAAGCGACTCAAGACGGTCGATGACGGCAAGACCCTGACGCCCGATGAAATCCGCATTATCGCCACCGAGCTCAACGTCAACGAGCAGGACGTGATCGACATGGACCAGCGCATGGGCGCGACGGATAAGCACCTCAACGCCCGCGTCGGCAGCGATGGTGAAACCGAGTGGATGGACATGCTCGCCGACACTGCCGACAATCAGGAAACCACCCTCGCCGAGAGCGAAGACTTCCTGCAGAAACGCGCGCTGATGAATCAGGCGATGGACAGCCTCAACGAACGCGAGCGCGAGATCATCGTCCAGCGCCGCCTCAACGAGGACGCCATCACCCTCGAAGACCTGTCGAAACGCTACGGCATCAGCCGCGAGCGCGTCCGCCAGATCGAATCGCGGGCGCTGGAGAAGATGACCCTCTTCGTCATGGAAGCCGCCAAAGCAGCCGCCTTGCCGAAAGCAGCGTAGCCTATCCACTCTTGCTTTCTTGCGCCATAGCCGCATAGTAGTCGCTCATCCGTACGGAGAGCACGAATGCGACATTTCCTGCGTCTAATCGCCGCCTGCTGCGTGGCCTGCACCGCTACCGCTGCGAGCGCCTGCATGATGTCCGAATCCGACCGTCAGGAGCTTTTCGCCCGCTATGACAGCGACCATGATGGAAAGCTAACCGCCGCCGAATACAATGCGGGCGAGACGTCGGATATAGCGGACTGGCTCGCCAAATTTTATCCCTCCATACGCCAGCGCGCGCAGGATAAACGCCAGCACGCGCAGGATAATTTCAAACAGGCCGATGCCGCCGGTCGCGGCTATATCACCGTGGAACAATTCCCCCCAGGCCCACCCCAAAAATGTAGCTGATAACGCAGGCCGCCTAGCCGCTACTCAATGAAAATTTCCACCCGCCGGTTCTTCGGCTCCGGCACGCCATCTGCGGTGGGGATGGCCGGGTCCGTCTCACCGAACGCGAAATATTTCATGATCGTGGCAGGCACCCCGGCTTTGGCGAGTGCCTCCATCACAAACCGCGCGCGGCGCTCGGAGAGGCTCATGTTATATTCCTCCGTCCCCACCCGGTCGGCATGGCCGTTGATGGCGATGCTGGTGGTTTTATTGGCTTTCACATAACGCTCCAACTCGGCCACCGCCGCTTGCGCGGAATCCCCCAGCCGGTCGCTATCGAGCGGGAAATAGATGGTGGTGGCGCTGCTATCGAGCGCATCCGGCGCAGCAACGGGCGGCACCAGCGGGGGCGGTGGTGGCGGGCTGCTATCCACATGCGCTTCCGAAAGCTTGGTCAGCAGGGCGAGAAACACTTCGCGCTGCTCGCTGCGCGCGCCCGGCGGCTGGGCTTCCACCCAACGATCATAGGCAACCACGGCAGAGGCGGTCAGTTCCGGCTGGGTGGTTTTATTGGCTTCAACCGCCGCCAGCAGCTTGGCGCGCAGCTCGGTCAGTTCGCTCAGCGCATCGGCGGGCACATCCCAAAGGGCCGGGTCCTCCGGCACAACAGCCTGGCCATAGGCAGCCATCAGCCCCTTATCGGCGAAATAGCGCGAATCGCCCCAGTCATAGGCGGTGGCTTTGCTCTCGGCGAATTCCTTGTAATTGGCGGCAAGGGCGGCCTGATAGGCGTCGCCCGCGGGTTCGGCGGTGCGCAGTTCCTTGAGCGAGCTGGTCGAGTCGCAGCCCACCAGCAACCCACCGATAACAAGCATTGCGAGCGCAGATTTAAGCATGGCGACGACCCCCTGAGGCTGATCCCAAACCCATAGCCGATGGGCGACGGGCTTTCAACTGATTCCCCATGCCCCATAAAAAACTTGCGCATCCGGGCGGCATCGCTTAATAGCCCCCCAGCTTACAATCCTATGGAGATAATTATGACCGTTCAACGCACGCTCTCGATCCTCAAACCCGACGCTACCGAGCGCAACCTGACCGGCGCGATTAACGCGATGTTCGAGGCTGCGGGCCTGCGCATCGTTGCGCAAAAACGCATCCAGCTGAGCCGCGCACAAGCCGAACAATTCTACATCGTCCATAAAGAGCGCCCCTTCTACGGCGAGCTGGTCGATTACATGATCACTGCACCCGTCGTGGTGCAGGTGCTGGAACATGAAGACGCCGTCGCCAAAAACCGCGAGCTGATGGGCGCCACCAACCCAGCCAACGCCGAAGCCGGCACCATCCGCAAAACCTTCGCGGAATCCATCGAGCGCAACTCGGTGCACGGTTCGGATAGCCTCGAGAACGCCGCTGCCGAGATTGCCTACTTCTTCGCGGGCAGCGAGATCGTTGGCTAGATTATTTAGCGCCTTCGGCGCGTGGGGGCGTCCCGCCCCCGCTACCGCATAAACAGTCCACTGGACTGTTTATGCCCGTCGTTCGCTAACGCTCCGGCTCCGCGCCGTCGCGCTGCGCACGGCTAAATGGGGACTATGCATTTTCTCACCTGCCCCCGTGTGTCCCCACTCCCTCCCTTGTCATCCCGGCCTTGTGCCGGACCCGGAGCGTAGCGGAGAGAGGCGAAGCCAATCCGGCGCGCATGAGCGCAGGCAATACTACTCGCGGGAAACCAGACCCCGTCATACGACGGGGTGACAGCGGAAAATGCTGCCCGCTGTCACACAATTGTCATTTTACAATGCATGCGCGCGGGCTTATGATTGGGGAAACACCAATAAAGTAAGCAACCCATGGCACTCACCAACGATTGTAAACACGCCGCGCTGGAGGAGCTGGCCCATGCTGGCCATCCCGAGACGCATGGCGATCATGGTATCATGCATGGCGCGGCCGCCAATGATGCCCTGTATAGCCCTCCGGCCGCTAACGACCCACATATGGGAGAGCCAAAGCCCCAGAAGTTTGTCGACCTTGTCGGGAAAAAGATGAAATACGCCGATCTTGTCGGGTCAAAGCGGCATCATCATCGGAAGACGGCAGAGCTAAAAACCTCAGACCCCAAATGGCTACAGTACTTGCGAGCTTCAACCCTCGGCTCGCCTTACACCCAACAGGTCGCCGAATCTCTGCTAATAAAAGACGCCGCGAACGACCCGTCTATCCGCTAGCCGCCACTTTCGCCAGCGCGGCCGGGTAGATCCGGTGCTCCAGCGCATGCACGCGGGCTTGCAGGGTTTCAGCGGTGTCACCGGGCAGAATGGCGAGCGCTTCCTGCAGGATAATCGGCCCGGCATCCAGCTCGGGAATCACCCAATGCACCGTCGCGCCGTGTTGGGCATCGCCCGCATCCAGCGCGCGCTGGTGGGTGTTGAGGCCCTTATATTTCGGCAGCAGGCTGGGATGGATGTTGATGAGCCGGTTTTCCCACTGCTGTACAAACCCATCCGAGAGAATCCGCATAAACCCGGCGAGGCAGATGAGCTGAATGCCCTGCGCAACAAGCACGTCGCTCATCGCACTATCGAACGCGTCGCGGGTGGGGTAGTCGCGGTGGGCAATCACATGGGTGGCGATGCCTGCATGGGTGGCGCGGGTGAGGCCATAGGCATCGGGTTTATTGCTGATGACGAGGGCAATTTCCGCCGGGAAGCCGGGCGCGGCGGCGGCATCGATCAAGGCCTGCAGGTTACTGCCGTTGCCGGAAATGAGAACCGCGGTCTTTACGCGCAGCACAAGGTCTCGGCGTAAGTGACGCGGCCTTTCTCGCACGCGGGAATCAGCTCGCCGATGATATGCACCGTCTCGCCCGCTTTTTCGAGCGCGGCGCGCACGGTCAGCGCATCCGCCGGGGCGACGACGAGGATCATGCCGATGCCGCAATTGAAGGTGCGCAGCATTTCGCTTTGCGGAATGTCGCCCACCGTCTGCATCCAGTCGAACACTGGCGGCAGGTGCCAGGCGGTGAGGTCGATCGCCGCGCTCAGCGTTTCGGGCAGCACGCGCGGCAGGTTCTCGGTGAGGCCGCCGCCGGTGATGTGGGCGAGCGCCTTCACTTGCCCATGGGCAAGGATCGGCAGCAGGGATTTCACGTAAATGCGGGTCGGTGCGAGCAGCGCATCGCCAAGCGTCGCATAGGGCGTGATGAACGGCGCCGGCGCATGCACATCCGCCTTGCTTTCGGCCAGCAGTTTGCGCACCAGCGAGTAGCCATTGCTATGGACACCCGAGGAGGACAGGCCGAGCAGAATATCACCTTTAGCAACCGTCGGCTTGGGCAGCAATTGCGTGCGCGCGACCGCGCCCACCGAAAAACCCGCGAGATCGTAATCCTCGCCTTCATACATGCCCGGCATCTCGGCGGTTTCACCGCCGACAAGGGCGCAACCGGCTTGTTTGCAGCCCACCGCAATGCCCGCCACCACATCCGCCGCGACATCGACATTCAGTTTGCCGGTGGCGTAATAATCCAGAAAGAACAGCGGCGTCGCGCCCTGCACGATGAGGTCGTTGACGCACATCGCCACCAGGTCGATCCCGATCGTGTCGTGCTTGTTGAGGTCCCCGGCGAGTTTGAGCTTGGTGCCCACGCCATCGGTGGTGGAAACCAGCAGCGCATCATGAAAGCCCGCGGCCTTGAGGTCGAACACCGCGCCGAAGCCGCCCAGCCCGCCCAGCGCACCGGCGCGCGCGGTAGATTTGGCATGCGGTTTAATGCGCTCGACCAGCGCGTTACCGGCCTCGATATCGACCCCGGCTTCTTTATATCGTGCGTTGCTTGGATGACTCATTTGCGTTAGCCTATGACAATGATGATGTGCATCCTACGACAAACGCCCCGCCTTTGGCAATGGTTCGCTGTGGCTTTTTTCGCAGGCCTGCTTGGTTTTGCCGCCCCCGCGACCGCCAGCGTGCAGGATATCCGCGTGATCGCCGCCGGGGTGGATGAGAGCAGCCACGCTGCCGACGAAAAAGCGCTGGATTACGCCAAAAAACGCGCCGTTTACATCGCCGCCCGCAAAATAGGTGGCCCCAGCACCACCGCCAAGCTCGAAAAATTCACCGATGCCGATTACCGCACCATCATCCGCGGCTACTCGGTGGTGCAAACCCGCCGCGAGGCCCAGATCACCTATGCCGAGGTGATCGTCAGCATTGTCGATGAGGCCCTCGCCAAAGCCCTCAAACTGCCCGCCAGTGTGGCTGAACAGGCCCCCATCATGCGCGCCGTCATGCTGCTGCCGGTCTATGTCACGCCCAAACGCGCCTTCGTGTGGGAGAAGGAAAATATGCTGCGTGTACCGCTGGCCGATGAGCTGCGCCGCAAAGCCCATGGCGGGGTGCTGCTGCCCGGCGGCGGCTTCGAGGATATGCGCCTGATCGATCACCAGAACGCGCTGACCGTCACGCCCGATGAAATGGGGCCGATGTTCACCCGCTACGGCGTGGATGAGATTATTGTCGCGGTGCTCACCCCCGGTGCCGTCGGCACGCTCGATGGCTCCAGCGTACTGCTGCGCCGCCTGAAGCCGGATGGCACCCATAACGAAATCCTCGAAATTCCCGCTGAAACGGTCGATGACACCTCCCTCACCCGCGTTAATCGGGCGGTGGTCGCCATCGCCTCGGCCGTGACGCAGATCGCCAGCTCCACCGCCGAAGCCGAGCAGGCCGCCCGCGCCAAGGCCAAAACCATTGCCGTCCACTTCGCCTACCGCACCCCGCGGGATCTGGCCACCATGCAAAAAGCCGTGCGCGCCGCGCCCGAAGTGCTGGATCTGGCCCTGCCTGCCATCGCCCTATCGCAGGTCATGGGTACTATTTATTTACAGGGCGACGCGAACACGCTACGTCAGGGGCTGGTGAAACAAGGCGTCCTCGTCACCGATACGGCAGATGGCTGGCGCCTTTCCACACGATAGGAATAGAAGCGATGATGGAGACGATCAAACATACAGGCAATGGCTGGCAGGCGCGGTGGTTCCATTTCGCGATGTGGCTGGCCATCCTCACCGCGTTCATCCTCTTCCTGCGCGCGGTCGAGCCGATCCTGCTGCCGTTCGTGCTCGGCCTGTTCGTCGCCTATTTGATGGACCCGCTCGCCCACCGGCTGCAACGGCTGGGCCTCAGCCGCAGCCTGTCCACCGCCATCATCACGCTGACGCTGTTCACCCTGCTCACCGCGCTCATCATCTGGCTGGCGCCGATCCTGTATGACCAGGTTTCCAAGCTGCTCGCCAAAGCACCCGGCATGCTGCACCAGATGGAGCGTAGCGCCCGCAGCTGGGCGGAGCCGCTGCTGCAGAACCTCAACCAGCTGACCGGCGGCAGCGACACCGGCACCCTCCCGGCCGATACCAACGAAATCGTGCAAAACGCGGTCGATGCATCGTCGGGCTTCGTGCAGCGCATGGTCGCCTCGGGCGCCGCACTCATCAATGTCGCCGCGCTGCTGCTCATCACGCCGATCGTCTGCTTCTACCTGATCCGCGACTGGCCGTCGATGATCCGCAAGGTCGATAGCATGCTGCCGCTGGCCTATGCGCCGACCATCCGCGAGCAACTTTACCAGATCAACCGCACGCTGGCCGCCTATCTGCGCGGGCAGATCACGGTGATGATTTTCATGTCGATATTCTATATCGCCGGGCTGGTGCTGGTCGGGCTTAATTTCGGACTGGTGCTGGGGTTGCTGGCGGGCTGCATCATCATCGTGCCCTATCTGGGATCGGTGATTTCGGTCGGGCTGGGCTTGCTGATCGCCTATGGCCAGTTTGACGGCTCAGCCGGATTCTGGATGGTGGTGGCGGTGTATGGCGCCGGGCAGATCCTCGAATCGCAGATCCTCACGCCCAAAATCATCGGCGACCGCGTCGGCCTGCACCCGTTATGGATGCTGTTTGGCATGCTCGCCGGGGCGGTGCTGCTCGGGTTTGTCGGGGTGCTGCTGGCCGTGCCGCTCACTGCCGTCATCGGCGTGCTCGTAAAATTTGCCGTCGGGCGTTACCTGCAATCGGGCCTCTATCTCGATTTATAACCGCAAGGATGTCACCCCATGCAACTGGTCATGCCATTTGCGCGCAGCACAAGTTACGACGCCGCGGATTATATCCGTGGTTCCAGCAATGCCGACGCGCTTGACCTCATCGAGCGCTGGCCGGACTGGCCCTATTCGCTGATGCTCGTCCACGGCCCACGCAGCGCCGGAAAAACCCATCTCGCCCATGTGTTCGCCCGCCGCGCGCAGGCGCATTTCATCGACACCGCGCGCATCGGCACCGTTCCGGCCGACCTGCTGCTCACCGGCAATCACTGCTGGGTGCTCGATGGCGTCGAGACCGTCGCCGATGCGGCGGCCCTTGCCCAGCTCATCAACCATCTGCGCGCCCGCGGCGACTACCTGCTGATGACCGCCGCCACCCCCGCCGCCCAGCTGCCCTTCACCCTGCCCGACCTGCGCTCGCGGCTGAACGCCCTGCCCGCCGTCGCCCTGCATGCGCCCGACGATGCCTTGCTGATGGGTGTCCTCGCCAAACATTTCGCCGACCGCCAGCTGCGCGTCGCACCCGAGGTGCTGCACTACGCCGCCAGCCATCTCGAACGCAGCTACGACGCCGTCCAAACCCTCGCCCGCATCCTCGACAAACTCTCCCTGACCCGCAACAAGCCAGTGACTATCGTATTGGTGAAAGAAGCAATTGCGAGCAGTAGTTAAGCGCCTTTGGCGCGTGGGAGCGAATGCGCGCGCTACGCGCGCTCGCGCTCTTCTATCGCCCGTTCCAATTTGCGCAGCACAGCGTGCATCCAGTCCCACCCGGCCTGTTTGGCTGATAGGGCGCGTAGCATCAGCTCATTGATCGGCGAGTTGAGCATCATGCGGTAGCCGCCCGCATAGGTATCCGCCGCCCGCTCGACTTCGCGTAGCGCATAATCCATTTCGCTTTGCGGGGTCGTCACATCCGCCGCCATTTGCCCAAGCAGCAGCTGGGCTTCCAGCTTCAGCAGCGCCGCAAGGTCGCCCTGCTGGTAGGCCGCGTTCAGCGTATGCATGTGATTGGCTTGCGCCCCGGCCCCATCGACCACCATCGCGCGGTCGGGGTGAATTTCCTTGGCAAGGCTGCGGTAACGCGTTTTCAGCTCCACCCGCCGGGCATCGCGCGTATCGCGCTGGGCGTGCACCGCCGGCATGGCCAGCGGGTCGTCCAATGGTTGCGCTTCAAGCTGCGCCAACCGCTCGGTCGCCGCGCCCACCACATCGTAATACTGGTTGGCAAAGGCGCTGAGTTCTTCCTCCAGCTGCAGCATGCGGCGGGCTTCGCGCTCCAGCCGGTCGAGGGTCGTTCCCATGCGCGCGCGCAGCGTCATCCCAAAGCGGTCGGCGCCCTGTTCAGGCAAGGGAAAGCCTGGATTTTTGAATGTTGCTTGCTGAAGCACCGAACCACCATCTGTAGTCTTTGACTGCACAACTACATACTAAATACTGTGGTCGATGGAAAGCGAAAAGGCCCTACCCAAACCGCAAAAATCATTCTAGCTTCCACCCATGACCCTGCTCGCGCCCTACCTTCATCTGCTCGCCGCCCGTGCTGAATGGCTGGTGCTGGTGGTGCCCGCCGCCGCCCTCCTTGGCGATGCGCTCGGACGCCGCGACATGCAGGCAATTGGCGCACGCGGCCAGCGTTTCCTCGCCACGCTTCAACGCAAGCTCGACCGCCCGGCCCGCGGCATCGCGACGCTGGTATACCGCGGCATCATCGCCCTCACGCTGCTGCTGATCCCGGCGGTCATCGCCGGCATCCTGCTGGAGCGGCCACTGCCATGGGTGCAGGGCGCCAAAGCGCTGCTGCTGATTCTCTGGTTTGGCCATGGCTTTGCCACCTACCGGGTGCTGAACCTCTGGCAACGCGCCCGGCGCGGCACCTTGCCGCTCGAACTGCCCGGCCTCCATTTCCTGTTTGCCGATACCCATGCGGTGCTTCGCCATCTCGTCCTCACCCAGACCGAGCGCTTTGCCACCGCCATCGTCGGCGCCAGCGTCTGGTACCTCATCGGCGGGATGCCCACCATGCTGGTTTACCTCACCGCCGCTACCGCCGCCCGCCACTACCGCACCCCGGCATTTGGCTGGGCGGCGCGCGCGCTGTTCGGCCTGCTCGATGCGCTGCCGCGCGCGCTCACGCTGCTGGTGATGCTGCTCGCCGCCCTTTTTACGCCGCAGACCCACCCCATCGCCGCCTGCCGCGCCCGCAGCTGGCCTGCCTTCACCGCGCGGCTGCTGGGTGTCTCGCTGGGTGGCCGCACACCCGCTGGCGACCAGCCATGGGTGGGCACCGGCACCCCCAAATTGACCGCCCTCCACCTGCGCCGCCTGCTGCAACTGCTGCTGGTGGCGACCATCCTGCTGACCTTGCTTTATGCCGCGCCGCATATCCATGAGCTGCTGATTTCCCAACCGAAAACAGGCTTCGCCTGACCGGCAGCGTGCCATGCGCCTGCTGCATGGCCCCGCCCGTAGCCCTGCGACTGTCACACAATCTTCACGAAACGCTGCGTGTTTCAACGCCTTAATCGGCGTATAATGCGAGGATAAGAAGAGGAGTGCGTTCTCAATGGAGAACCTCACGGCAGAGCAACCCAACACCGACGCCAGCGCGGCCAACCCGTCTGCGCGCGTTCTCGGGCCGCTCAGCCATGTCGGCACCGCCCCTTCCGCGCCCCCCAGCGCCCCGCAACACACCCGCACCGAATCGACCCTCGCCCCCACCTCGGAATTTGTGCGCTACCTGCTGCTCGCACTGCCTGCCCGTTACATCGCCCGCTCCGGCATCGAATCGGCGCTGAACGACAAAGCCCCCGGCATCGTCAAACGCGTGGTCGAGCGCATTGCCAGCCTCTTCAAACACACCGGCATTGACCGCGCCAAAGGCAGCGACATCGCTTATGACTACGCGCTGGGCGCGGGCAGTCTTGCCCTCACCACCACCTACACGCGGCTGGTCTACAAGGACATCCAGAACATGTTCTGCGAGACCGTCGGGCTCGAACTGGGCAAACCGGCCGACCAGGTGACCTTCAGCGACATCACCCACAGCGATAACAAAATCGTCGCCAAAACCCTGCATAACTTCAAAGTAAAAACGGCCGAGCGCTTCGGCACTGATTTGCTGTTCTTCAGCCGCGCCATTCCCGCCCTGCGCTGGCTGAATGTCGGTGACCTGATGATCGGCGTCAAAGCCGCTCTTGCGCTGGGCGACACCTGGAAACGCAAAACCACCATGTTCGAGGATCTCGTCACCTTCGTGAACAACAAGATCAACCCACGCAACGGGCTTGGCCAGCCGATTGGCGTCGGCGAGGTGTTCGATCTCTACCAGCATTACGAGCAGGCCTATCACCCCACCAACGCCTTCAAAGACGTGCTGGAGCGCGGCACCGACGAGGGCGCGCGCTGGGCGCAAAGCCAACCGATTTTCCAGCGTATCACCGAGCTGATGAACCTCACCTATGCCTATAAACACAGCACCGTGCTCGATCCGCAAACCGGCCAGGCGGTGCATCAGGCCGAGTTCACCCTGCCGGTGTTCGTCTACCTGCTCGGCCACGACCTGATCGATGTAAATAAGCCCGAGCGCACCCTCGCCACCATCGAGATCGCCAACCGCTACGGCATCGCCGCGGTGAAGGATATGCAGGCCCAGCTCGCTTCCGGTGCGTCGCTCGCCGACATCACCACGCGCTACCCCGTGCCCGCCCACAAAGCGACCGACAAAAAAACCGATGAGAACGAGAAAAACAGCGTAATCGCCAAAGGCTCGACTATGCAGTTGGAGCGCGCCGAACCAGCCAGCCGGATCGATGTGGACAGCATCCACCACCACCAGACCGTCACCGGCACCGCCGTCACCCCCGCCCTCGCCTAAGCGAGCGCAGGCAGCGTAACGACGCTTACTTCGTCACCCGCACTTTTTGCAGGCTGGTGACAATCCCACCAAAGACCAATGACAGCTTGGCTGCATCCGGAGCGATGAAGAAGAACTGATCCTTATTCGTCGCCGGATTGCCGCTCGCACATTTCGACAGGAAGTCTGCCACTGTCGCATCATTTTCCACCTCTTTACCAAAGGCGACGGTATAGATGAGAACGTCCTTCTCTTCTTTCAACTTTTTGCACACCGCAAGGCTGGCCGGGTTGACCGTCGCATTAACAGCAGCATTACGACTCACTTCGTTCTTACCATCTGTCAATAACACCACAGCACGGCTGGTCGAGGAAGCTGGGCGCATCGATGATGTCCGACTGAATGCGGCGTTCAAGCCAAGCGTACTGTTTGTTGCGCCATAGGCAAACATACGGTCGAGATGCCGGCTCACGATTGTATACTGATCGCTGAACGGCTCGTCGGTAAGCAGCATCTCGCTCCAGCGAACCACTGCAATCCGGTTGGTGCGCGGGTTGGGGTCGAGGAAGGCGCTGGCAAGATAATTCGCAGAGTAGCGCAATGCATTCAGGCGGTTCGCCCCCCGCAAACCATAGTTTTCGCACCCGGCAACACCTGGCACCCAAGGGCATGTCTCAGCATCGGTATAGGCTGAACATTTTGCCACTTCACCAGGCGACCGTGTTACGGCAAGCGACATGGCCGCTGCTTGTGCTGCAGATTGAGTGTACCCCAGGCCAGTATAGTGAGCGTAATAGTCCTCATATGCGAGGTTGAAATTAACACCATTGGGGCTGTTGGATGTGCTGCACGCCGCCACGGCTGCAGTACGGGTTTCCGTCGCCAATCCAGATGGCACGTTGCGGGTCGAACCCGACCCCACATCAACACTGCTCATCGACAAGGAGTTATCCATCACCAGCACCATATCAATCGGCGGGATAGAACTAAGGCCCAACTCGGCCGTACTGTCACCTTTGGCGGGCAGGTTCTCAGGCCCGGCGGGCAGGTTGCGTACAAAGGCTGTCTCAATCGACGTATCGAACGTATGCACGCGGATCGTCGTGCCTGCAATCTCCACCGTCGGCGTCGGCGCGGGTGAAACACCGAAATAGCCGTCCGGGAAATTCAGTAGGAAATAGCGGCGGGCGGTCGCCTTACGCTCCTCGTCCGTTGCCGGATCGGCCATACTGGCGCCGGCCAGCACTGCGGCATCGGTCGCCTGCTGCAGCTTCTGGCGCACCAGCTGCTGGTGGCCAAGGTCATAACCCGCCCCACCGATGCCCACCAGAATCAGGAATGAGATGCCGAAAATCATCAGGACCGAGCCCGACTGATCGGCCATAAACCGTTGATAGATGCGCCTGATCATAAAATTCCTCATTGGACCGGGAAGGTAGGGGGCAGGTAAATCAGCTCACCGTGACGCGGCATGAAATACGTACGTTTTGTATAAACCCTGGGCTCAAGAAAGAAGGTGAACCCAAGATTGCCACCTGCCGCACCGACCCCTTGCAAAAGATCCTGAATCAGCGGCTGGTAACGGTAACACACTTCGCTCACCAGCATGTTTTCATTGTCGGGCATGGTGGCCAGCAACCCGGCTGCAGGGGCACCGAAAGCCGCGGTGGTTCCCGCAACGGCCGCGTCTGGCGGTTGCTGCGGGGTAGCCCCGTTCACAATGCTTGTGCAGTCGTCGCCGAGCGTGCCGCCGCCCGATATCTGCCACTGTATCTTAATAGAGCCATTGATCTTTTTCACCGAGGTCAGGATAATCGCCTGCGCGTCCTCCCTCTCGTAGGGACTCATAATGCGGTTAAAAATGGGAAACACATCCGTGCGCAGCACCGATTCCTTGAGCTCGCCAGCAAAATTACCAGGGGTCGCTGGGTTATACTGGCTAACAATATCGGCCACCACATAGCCCGTTTTTTCCAGCTTCTGGTGAATCAGCATCAGCCGCACCACCTCGACCCCGCCAAACAGCAGCAGGAAAAGGAACGGAAAAATAAACGCGAACTCGATCAGCGCAACCCCGCGCTCATTTCGTATCCATGATTTCAATCGCACAAAAAACATTCAGGAAACCTTGCTTGCCGTTGGGTTAGTTGGATGGTGGCGGTGGGAGCGTAAAGGGTTCGTTCATGATGACGGTTGCCGAGCTGATCGTCACCACGTCCGTCGCGCCACCGCCCTCATTCGTGTAAAGCTTGGATTTCCCATCCGCACCAAAGATGCTTTGGCGGAACAGCGGGAAAATGATCCGCCAGGGGTAGGAAACGCGTATCTCTACCAACTCACCAGCCACACCAAACGAGGCATCGGTCACATCGTTGGGCTTTTGGTAACCTGGCGCACCATTATTTTCCTGCCATGGGCCATTGCATGTGGCGGGCGGGGTAGGCGGCGTTGGCTGGTCGAGGCACATATCGGGAATGGGTGGTGATTGCACCCCGGCCCCGCCACTGACAACGGTAGAATCGACCACCACCGCATTGGAGTTGACGAGTCCGAAGGTTTTTTCTTGTACCATCTTCTTGATCGAGCAGGCGCGCGGATTCTTATCGCCAGCACAGCTAGCATCGATGGAACCAAGGCCCACCGTGCGCGACACTTGCTGGGTGGCGCTTTCAATCGCCACTTTGGTCATCATGATGAGGCCGTATTCCATCGCCCCGCACAGCATGATGAAAAAAACCATCGCCACGATGGCGAATTCCACAATGGTTCCACCCTGCTGGTTGCGTAAAAAGCGGCGGGCGACTGCTCGTCCGATGATCGAGTTTTCTGATTTCATACTGCATTCTACCATTATTTGAGCTAATCATCTATTAGTTTATGCGGCGGCGCGGCAGGGTTTGCTCGCGGTTGATATAGACATGCTGAAGCAATCCGCAGGCCATCAGCGACGCCAGCAGGAACGAGCCGCCATAGCTGAGGAACGGCAGCGGCACGCCCACCACCGGAATCATCCCCATCACCATCGCCATATTGATGAAAATATGGATGAACATCATCGCCGCCACCCCGGCCGCCAGCGACCGGCCAAAGCCGCTTTTCGCCCGCACCGCCAGCACCATCGCAAAGGCAATGAGCAGCACATACAGCGCCAGCAGCACCAGCGCACCGATGAAGCCCAGCTCCTCGGCCATCATCGTGAAAATGAAATCCGTCTGCTTTTCCGGCAAAAAATCCAGCTGGCCCTGGCTGCCATTGAGCAGCCCCTTGCCCGCAAACCCGCCCGAGCCAATGGCGATTTTCGACTGGATAATGTTATACCCCGCCCCCAGCGGGTCGCTATCGGGGTTGAGGAAGGTCAGCACCCGCCGCTTCTGGTAATCATGCAGGAAATGGTAGGCGACCGGCACCGCGCCCGCCACCGCCGCCAGCGCCCCGGCGAAGAAATACCAGCGGATCCCCGCCATATAGCACATCGAAAACGCAATCACCGCCACAATGGTCGCCGTGCCGAGGTTGGGTTGTTTGAGGATCAGCCCGACCGGAATCAGCGTCAGAATCACCGGCACCATCAGCAGCACCAGATGGTTGGAACGATCGAGCTGCACATGCTGGAAATAGCGCGCCAACGCCAGGATAATGCCGATTTTCATCAGCTCCGAGGGCTGCAGGTTGAAAAACCCAATCCCCACCCAGCGCTGCGCCCCCAGCCCCATGATACCGACCGCCGCCACCATCACCAGCAGCAGCACGCAGCCGATATAGACCAGATACGACAACCGCATCAAATGGCCCGGCGGCATCACCGCCAGTGTCACCATCAGCAGCAGGCCCAGCATCATCCGCAACGCCTGCGGCAGGGCGAACACATGCAAATCACCGCCCGCGGCGGAATATTGCATGACCAGCCCGAGCAGGCTCAGCGCCATCGTCACCAGCAAGATGCCCATATGCATCGACTGCAGGCGTTTCATCACGCGTTTAACCATCGCCGAGCTCATCTCATGCCCCCGCTTTCGATGGGTTGAGTGGCGGATTCGCCATGCATTCCTGCGCTTTTTGCAGCACATCGCGCGCCACCGGTGCTGCGGCGGATGCCCCGCCGCCGCCATGTTCGATAATCACCGAGCAGCAGATTTCCGGCGCATGCACCGGCGCATAGCCGACAAACCACGCATGGTGGCGGAACTCCCACGGAATCAAATTCTGGTTCTGCCCATGCACCAGCAATTTACGCACCTGCGAGGTGCCCGTTTTACCGCCAAACGCCAGCGCCTCGTCCTTGATCGCCGAGCCATGCGCGGTGCCGCGGTCGCTGTTGACCACCCGGTTCATCCCCTCGAGAATCACCGCGAGATGCTCCTCGCTCACATCCACTTTGCCTTGCAGCTTATCCTTCTCGCGCATCAGCAGGCGCGGCGTGATTTTCTTGCCGCCATTGACCATGCGCGCCGTCATCGTCGCCAGCTGGATCGGTGTCGTCAGCGTGTCGCCCTGTCCGATGGAGCTGTTGATGGTTTCACCCGGATTCCACGGCTGGCCACGCGCTTTCAGCTTCCAGGCCGGGCTTGGCACAATGCCCGGCTGCTCGCCGCGCAAGCCCAGTCCGGATTTCTGGCCCAGCCCAAAGTCCGTGCTCATCGCCGCCACGGCTTCGATGCCGATATCGCGCGCCACCGTGTAGAAATACACATCGCAGGATTGCTCCAGCGCCTCGGCCATCGACATGCTGCCATGGCCCTCGGTTTTCCAGCAGCTGAACGGGTGGTTGCCCAAATAAAACGTGCCGTTGCAATAGACACGGCTGTTGGCGGTGTATTTCCCGGATTTCAGCCCCGCCAGCCCGGTCACCATTTTAAAGGTCGAGCCCGGCGGGTATTGCCCGGCAATCGCCTTGTTCATCAGCGGCGCTTTTTTGTTGGCCTTCAGCGCGTTGTAATAATCCGCGCGGATGCCTTTGCTGAATTCGTTGGGGTCATACGACGGCACCGACACCAGCGCCATCACCTCGCCGGTATGGACCTTCATCACCACCACGGCGCCCGATTCCTCGCCCAGGCGCTGCACGCAGAATTCCTGCAGGCGCGAGTCAATCGTCAGTGGCAGCGCATCGCCCGCAGTTGCGGGCTGATGGCTCAGCTCGCGCACCGGCGAGCCGGTGGCGTTCACTTCCATCTGGCGCGCGCCCGCCTTGCCCTGCAGCGACGCCTCATACAGCGCCTCAATCCCGTTCTTGCCGATCTTCATATCGGGATGGCCGAGCAGCGGCTCGCTCTTATCCACCTCATCTTCCGACACTTTGCCGACATACCCGATCAAATGGCTCGCATGGTCCGAGAACGGGTAATGCCGCCACTGGCCTTCATCAATCGTCGCCGCGCTCAGCTCGGGCATGTGGTATTGAATCCGCGCCACCTCGTTCCAATCCAGATGCTCGCGCACGAGGATCGGAATCCCCACCTTGCGACGACGGATGGCGTCGGTGATGGTTTTCACCTCGCCGTCGCTCAGCTTCATCAGCGGTTGCAGTTGCTTCAGGCAGGTGCGCGCTTCGGTGCGGTTATCCGCTTCCAGCACCAGCCGGTAATTCACATGGTTCATCGCCAGCGCGACGCCGTAGCGATCCGAAATAATTCCACGCGGCGGGATGATGAGCTGCATTTTAACGCGGTTGCCTTCCGCCTGCGTCGCAAACTCCGCCCCATGCACAAACTGCAGGTAATAGAGCCGCGACAGCAGCGCAAAACCCGCCGCCGCCTGCACGCCGCCAAACACCACCGCGCGGCGGCTAAGCATCTTTTGCAGTTCATGTGGGCGCATAAGGCAGTGCGATTTGGGGGGTGAAATTCAACGAAAGCATAGAGGAAGAAGCCGCGCGATGAACAGCGATTTTTTGCCCTAATCCCGAATCCCTAAAGCGCGCACCATGCCGTAGATTAGCGGATACCACAGCGCGCTCACCAGCCCGGCGCGAATCAGCGCGGGCAACGAGGCCGCATCGGGCATCACCGCATAGAGCAGCGCCCACAGCAGCACATGCCAGACCACCAGCACCCCGGCCGCTTCCAGCCAGCGCATGCGGAATGGCTGGGCCTGCTGCCGCTGCGCCTGCGCCAGCACCAGCTGGGCGAGCAGCACACTCAGCACCGCCTGGCTGCCCAGCGGCGTGCCAAACAGCACGTCCTGCAGCAGCCCAATCACAAACGCAAACCCGCGCGGCCATGCGGGCGGATACAGCCCGACCACCACCAGCGTCATCAGCCAGGCCACATTGGGCGCCAGCGAAAAACTCGAATTCAGTGGCGCCGCCGCCAACGCTACCAACACCAGCGCCACCAGCGCTGGAACCGCCACCACGATATTATGTGAAACAGAACGCATGACAAACTCGTAGCGGGCACGCAGCTATTGGCCAAGTATTCTTTTAGCAGTGAATGCGTAGCGCTGCGCGCGAGCCGCGAAGCGGAGGGGGTCAGCGGCATCGCCGCGTAGGGGGCTGATGCCCCCTTCAATCATCTCTATTTCGCGATCATCACGCGCACATATTCCGACTGCGCCAACGGCCGCAGCGGCTTGACCAGCAGCCCGGTCGCGTCGCGCCGGAACACCGTACCCACCATAATACTATCGGGAATCAGCCCGCCTTCGGCGGTGGTCATCACCGGCTCGCCCAGCGCAATCGCGTTCACATCACCGCCCACAAAGGTCAGGTGCAGCAACGCCTCGCCCGCGCCTGCCAGAATCGCGTGCTGGCGCGAATTGCCGCTAATCACCGGCACCCGGCTCGACGTATCCGACAGCAGCAGCACCCGCGCCGTATGCTCGCCCACCTCGACCACGCGGCCAACCAACCCGTGCGCATCAATCACCGGCTGCAGCGATTTCAGACCATCCGCCGCGCCGGCATTAATCATCAGCGTGCCGGCATAGGCATCCGGGCTCTGCGCAATCACATGCGCGGTCACATAGCTCACCTGCTCCACCGGCCGGTACGCCGCCAGCGCCCGCAGCGATTCGTTCTCGACTTTCAGCGCTTGTGCGACCGCCTGCCAGTGGCGCAGCGTGTCGTTTTCCTCGCGCATTTGCTTGTTTTCTTCGTAGGCTTTGAACAGCGCGTCCTTGTTGGCCATCAGGTTGCGGATGCCCGAAACCGGCACCGTCACTGCCTCCAGCACCGGGCTGAGCATATCGCCCGCCGCCATCCGCGCCCGCACGATCAGCGGGCTATGCAGCCGCGTCATCACCAGCAACGACACCCCAATCAGCAGCAGCACCGCCACCAGCACCCGCGATTTCAGCGATTTTGCCGAACCCCGGCTTGCATAGCCATAGGAATACCGCTCCGGGCGCATGGCTTATTCCTGCTTAAACAGCACATGCTTGAAGACGCCCAGATTCTCCAGCACCTTGCCCGTACCAATCGCCACGCAGCTCAGCGCATCTTCGGCGACAAACACCGGCAGCCCGGTCGCATGGCTGACCACAAGATCCAGATGCGTCAGCAGCGAACCGCCGCCGCTCATCACGATGCCCTTATCGACAATATCGCTCGATAATTCCGGCGGCGTCGATTCCAGCGCCACTTTCACCGCTTCGATGATCTGGTGCACCGGCTCGCTCAGCGCTTCGGCAATCTGTGCCTCGCTGAGCACGATTTCCTTCGGCACGCCGTTGAGCAAATCGCGCCCCTTGATCTCGATCAGCCGTCCCTGCCCGTCATGCGGTGCGCAGGCCGCGCCGATTTCCTTCTTGATCCGTTCCGCCGTCGTCTCGCCGATCAGCAAATTATGGTAGCGGCGGATGTAGTTGATAATCGCCTCGTCCATCTTGTCGCCGCCGACCCGGGCCGAGCGCGCATAGACAATCCCACCCAGCGACAGCACCGCCACTTCCGTCGTGCCGCCACCGATATCGACAATCATGCTGCCGGTCGGCTCGCTCACCGGCAGGCCCGCGCCGATCGCCGCCGCCACCGGCTCCTCGATCAAATACACATCCCGCGCCCCGGCATTCTCCGCCGACACCTGAATCGCCCGGCGCTCTACCGGCGTCGAGCCCGAGGGCACGCAGATAATAATCAGCGGCCCGCTGAAGCTCTTGCGGTTATGCACGCGGTGGATGAAGTATTTAATCATCTCCTCGGCGCTGCGGAAATCGGCGATCACCCCATCCTTCAACGGGCGGATCGCCTCGATTTTTTCCGGCGTGCGGCCGAGCATCAGCTTGGCCTCATTGCCAAACGCATACGGCACCATCACCCCGCGCTCCGAGCGCATGGCCACCACCGACGGCTCGTTCAGCACCACCCCGCGGCCCTTCACATAGACCAGCGTATTCGCCGTGCCCAAATCAATCGCCATGTCTTCCGACATCATCCCGAAGAGCTTCGCTAGTCCAAACATCTGATTTTCCAATATTTTAAGGATTTCCTGCCACCCACTTTAGCGAGGCCTCCCCCGCTGGCAAGGAAAATTCATGGAAATCTGCCAGACTGTCATCAAGCGGTCATAAATGTCTGTTAGATTTTGCTTATGGCTGAAAAAGAAACACTCGCACAAACACCCGTTGCGCCGAAAAAACACGGCGTGCAAAACCTCGATACGGCCTCGACCATCTCCTTCGTCGCAGCGTCGACGCTGGGTGCCATTGGTGTCGCCAACAATGTGCGCAATAATTTCTGGCATAATTTTATTCAGGGCTTCCGCGAAATCAATACGCCCTTCGCGCCCTTGCGCGATAAGTTCACCGCGCAGTTCCAAAAAACCGCGCGCGATTTTTCTGCCGGGGCGCTCGGCTCGCGCGAATACCGCGACACGATGCGCAGCATCTCCAACAATTACCGCAACGAAGTAGCCGATAAACTGCTCAAGGATTTCGACATCCCAACCCATGGCATCGCCGGTTGGACCATTGGCACCGTCAAACGCGTGAAGGAATTGGGCATCAACGGCCGCATCCAGAGTGTAGTCGGCTTCGCCACCGTCGGCGCCATCACGCTTGGTTCCGTGAATGTTCTGCGCAACAGCAAAAACACCATCGACCGCGTCGAAGACAAAATCGATGCGGGTGGGCATAGCCGCTAGGTAATAGAATGGATTTCTCATGACCACAGATCCGGATAAAAAACCAACGGCAATGCAAGCCTACCTGCGGGCGAATGCGTCGTTTGTCGATTCACACGCCCCTTTGCATGTTGCAGACAAACACCCGCACCCCAGATGCGCGCGCGTCCAGCCTGACAAATGGCATAAGCTGGCTACCGCCAGCGCAAATCCTCATCTCACTACCCTGTGGGAACACTACAGTAGTGACTGCCAGAGACGCCACGCAGCAGCGATGCCGTATGCAGCATTTATTGATGTCGCGCGTGAACTGACGCACCCGGAACTGCCCTTTTACTGGACTATGTATAGCGCGAACTGCAAACAAAATGAGCGCGAACCCGATCCCTTTTTGCTCTTTGTGTCCGACATGCAAAAGGCACTGACCTCCGAGAGCCATCGCTCGGGAAATCAGGCGATGCGCTAAGAACTATGAATTACGCCGCATCCGTCGCGCCCGGTTTCACCGGCGCTTTGGCGGCCGCCGTTTCTTCCTGATCGGTCAGCAGCAGGCGCGCGCTCAGGCGATCCAGCTTGTTGAAGGCGTTGATATAAGCCTTGGCACTGGCCACCAGCGTATCCACATCCGCGCCGTGGCCCATCACTAGTTTGCCTTCACGCTCGAGGCGCACGGTCACTTCCGCTTGCGCGTCCGTTCCGCCCGTCACCGCATGCACCTGATAGAGCTTCAGCTCCGCCTCACCGGCATCCAAAATCAGCGACTTGATCGCCTTGAACATCGCATCGACCGGGCCGTTGCCCTCTTTCTTCGCGGTGCGCAGATGGCCGTCGATCATCAGCCCCAGCCGCGCCATTTGCGGGCCTTCGCTGCCGCACTCCACCTGCAGCGCAGCGAACGCATAACGCTCATCCGCCGCATCCGTATCGAGCAGGGCGAGGATATCCTCGTCGAAAATTTCTTTCTTCTTATCGGCCAGCGTTTTGAAGCGCACGAACGCATCTTCCAGCTGGTTGTCGCCCAGGCGCATGCCCATATCCGCCAGCTTATCCTTGAACGCGGCGCGGCCCGAATGCTTGCCCATGACAAGGTTGGTCTTGGTCACACCCACCGATT
Organism: Pseudomonadota bacterium; assembly: GCA_040384265.1. GTDB lineage: Bacteria > Pseudomonadota > Alphaproteobacteria > Rickettsiales > UBA3002 > QFOX01. The sequence continues at coordinate 77,882 of JAZKJM010000003.1, forward strand.
CGGGCGTCATGATCTCATAGGTATCGCGGTTTTTCAGCATGCCATCCTGGTGGATGCCCGACTCATGCGCAAAGGCGTTTGCGCCCACAATCGCCTTGTTCACCTGCACCGCCTGCCCCGTCACCTGCGTGACCAAGCGCGATGCCCGCATCAAATGCTCCGTGCGGATGCCGCACTCCACACCGAACACATCCTTGCGCACTTTCAGCGCCATCACCACTTCTTCCAGCGACGTATTGCCCGCCCGCTCGCCGATGCCGTTGATGGTGCATTCAATCTGGCGCGCCCCGGCCTGTACGGCCGCCAGCGAGTTCGCCGTGGCGAGGCCAAGGTCATTCTGCCCATGGAAGCTGAACACGGCTTTATCCGCGTTTTTCACGCTGCCCATCACGGTTTTGAACATTTTCGCAATCGTCTCGGGCGTGCCGTAGCCCACCGTATCGGGCAGGTTGATCGTCGTCGCCCCGGCGGCAATCGCCACCTCGACCGCTTTGCACAAATAATCAAGCTCGGTGCGCGTCGCATCCATCGCCGACCATTCGACATTATCGGTAAACCCGCGTGCCAGCGCCACGGCGTTCTTGATCACCACCAGCGCGTCGTCCTGCGAAATCTTGAACTGGTGCGTCAGGTGGATTTCCGACGTGCTCATAAACGTATGGATGCGGCAGCGCTTGGCAGGCTTCAACGCCTCCGCCGCGCGGCGGATATCGGCTTCCTTGGCGCGCGCTAACGAGCAGATCACCGCATTTTTCGCCACCGTCGCAATCGCCTTCACGGATTCAAAATCACCGTCCGACGCCATCGCAAACCCGGCCTCGATCACATCGACGCCCATGCCATCGAGCACCTCGGCGACCAGCAGTTTCTCCTCGCGCGTCATCGACATGCCCGGCGACTGCTCGCCATCGCGCAACGTGGTATCGAAAATGGTGATGCGGTTCATGGTCATAGGGTGCTCATAATAAATGCGTTTCAAATCAAAGTAGGCTGGGCCGTCTGACCCGGCAATAATCCACCCCATTTATAGCGTATCCAAAGCTTAAATAAAGGATCATCAAACGAGACACGCCCTCTACCCGCTGCTTCCTGATCGAGGATATTTTTGCGTTTCAGCGCATTGATGGCATTGGTAACGTGCGCCGTGCTGTTTATTTCATAGCGCTTCAGTAACGGTTCGCTGTAGTAGCCCTCATCTTCGAGCGCCAGCATGCGCAACACACGCTGTTGTGCCGGAGATAAGTTGTGCAAATGCGTTTCATAGCTATAGGCATTTTGGGTAACGATATTGGCAAGCACCGTATCAATCAGCGTTTTGTCCACTGTACCGCAATCCATCGCGACAAGGTGGAAACACACCATTTGCACATAGTTCGTACTGTCATTCACCTGCTGGCGCAGATAGCTTACAACTTCCATGCTGGCGTTAACGTTGGCCACATTAAATCGCTCAATAATCCACGCCGAGAAATCACTTTCAAGCGCTGGAAAATCGATCACATGAAAGGCACGGTAGAGAGGCCGCTGGTTGTCATTCACCATCGCATGCACCACATCACGGCGTGACCCAGTAAGCAAATAAGACACCTTCCCAGCCTGCGTTTGCAGCATTTGCCGCAAGGTTGCCTCAAGCCAACCCTCATCGCCCAACGTATCTTTCGATAATTGCTGACATTCGTCAATGACCACACAGACGTGACCATCCAATGTCGCTAACGATTCAAGTGTTTCGATGATATAGAGCTTTTTCTCTTGTGCCCCTTCTTCGGCAAGCCACGAGAGTGTTAACTTTCCGATATCATCATTACCTACCGATAGATTCGCTGGCTTGAGCCTTTCCGGCAGGCGCTTCGTCCAATCACATACCTTTTCCCAAAGACTTCTTTTCGACTGCAGGGCATTGAGCAATTGTAACAAGAAGTCCTGATGACTGGATACGTTGTAAACATCCAGTATAAGCGCATCGCCCAATCTCTTGGTCTCCCACATCTTACAAAAATTCTTTGCAAACGAGGTCTTACCCAAGCGCCGTGGACCAACCAGCATCACCGACATCCCGTTTGCCAGCAATGCCTCGCAGCTGTCCCTGAGACGCTTTCTCTCGAAATAGAAGACACCTTCTACGGGTGCCCCAAACCTGAATGGATTTTCTTTCATGCACTTTCTCCACCATCAAAACTAAACGATTCTATTTAGTTTTACAAGTGCAAAAAGTGCTAGTTCTTCGCCTTATCGACCAGCTTGTTTTTCGCAATCCACGGCATCATCTCGCGCATCTTGGCGCCCGTCGCTTCGATCGGGTGCTTCGCCTGCTCCTCGCGGAAACGCTCCAGGCGGTGCGCGCCTTGGGTTGCGCGGTCGCCCATGAATTCGCGGGTGAATTTGCCCGATTGGATGTCGGCGAGAATGCGCTTCATCTCTTTTTTGGTTTCGCTGGTGATGACGCGTGGGCCGCTGACATAATCGCCATACTCCGCGGTGTTGCTGATCGAGTAACGCATGTTGGCGATGCCGCCTTCATAGATCAGATCAACGATCAGCTTGGTCTCGTGCAGGCACTCGAAATAGGCCATCTCCGGCGGATAGCCGGCTTCCACCAGCGTCTCGAACCCGGCTTGGATCAGCGCCGAAATACCACCGCAAAGCACGGCCTGTTCGCCGAACAGATCGGTCTCGCACTCGTCCTTGAACGAGGTCTCGATGATGCCCGAACGCCCGCCGCCAACGGCTGCAGCATAGCTCCGCGCGAGGTCTTTGGTTTTGCCCGAAACATCCTGATAAATCGCGATCAGGCACGGCACGCCGCCGCCTTTTTGATATTCACCGCGCACCGTGTGGCCGGGGCCCTTTGGCGCCACCATGAATACATCGAGGTCCGCGCGCGGCTTGATGAGTTCGAAATGGATGTTGAGCCCGTGCGCGAAGGCGAGGGCGGCGCCTTGTTTCATGCTATCGGCCAGGTCGTTGGCATAGAGCTCGGCTTGCAATTCATCCGGCGTCAGGATCATCACCACGTCTGCCCAAGCGGCTGCGTCTTTCGGGTTCATCACTTCAAACCCGGCGGCTTTTGCTTTCTCCGCGGTTTTCGAACCGTCACGCAGCGCGATACGCACGTTTTTCACGCCGGAATCCTTCAGGTTCAGCGCATGCGCATGGCCCTGGCTGCCATAACCCACCACGACGACATTCTTGGCCTGAATCAGCGACAGGTCGCATTCTTTGTCGTAATAGACTTTCATTCCGGATTCAGATGGCATTTTCATGGCGGCTTGTGACATAGGTGGCTCCTTGGTTGAGCCCAGCCTTTTAGCGGGTTTTTCGGGAATTGGAAGGGGTTTTTGTGCAAAACCCGCCCAATTGGCCCAAATCGGGGGGCTAAATCCCCTTCTTGCCGCGCGCGACGCTGGCCACGCCGGTGCGGCACACCTCGACCAGACCCAGCGGGCGCATCAGCTCGATGAAGCTGTCGACCTTGTCGGTCGTCCCCGTGATTTCGAACACGAAGCTCTCAATCGTCGTATCCACGGGCTTTGCGCGGAAAATATCGGCGATGCGCAAGGATTCGTTGCGCGCCTCGCCCGTGCCGACCACCTTCACCAGCGCCAGCTCGCGCTCGACAAACGGGCTTTCGACCGTGAGATCATGCACCTTATGCACCGGCACCATGCGCTCGAGCAAGGCGATGATATGCTTGATTTTCGCCGCCGACCCGCGGGTAACAACCGTGATGCGCGAATAGCGTTTCTTCGCATCCACCTCTGCCACCGTCAGCGACTCGATGTTATAGCCACGCGCCGAAAACAGCCCGACCACGCGGTTGAGCACGCCGAATTCATCATCCACCAGCACCGCCAGAATATGCCGGTCCTCCAGCGCGACTGCGTCGGGAATGTCGTAAACGATATCGAGTGTTTCTGTGCTCATGATTGCCTCGATGATCCGATGTGATGATGATCGGATAATCCGTGTATCATCGTTTCCAGTGTCTTATGCAACATCATTACGCCCCTTCATAAACCTTCACGGATCATCCGATCATCATCACATCGGATCATCACACCCTGTTCTTATCCAGCACCACCGCCGCCTCATTCGGCCCCAGCACCAGCTCGTGATGGGCCGCGCCGGCGGGGATCATGGGGTATACATTCTCGCTCGGATCGACCCAGCAATCGAATAGCACCGGCCCTTTATGGTCGAGCATTTCCTTGATGCTGGCATCGAGCTTCGCCGGGTCTTTGCAGCGCATGCCCTTGAGGCCAAATGCCTCCGCCATCGCCACGAAATCGGGCAGGGCGTCCATGTAGCTTTCCGAATAGCGGCTGGAATAGAACATCTCCTGCCACTGGCGCACCATGCCCATATACTGGTTGTTGAGGATCATGATTTTCACCGGCAGGCGGTATTGCACCGCCGTGCTCAGCTCCTGGATATTCATCATGAAGCTGGCCTCGCCGGTAACGCAGACCACCGTGTTCTTCGGGTGCGCGATCTGCACGCCAATCGCTGCGGGCAGGCCATAACCCATGGTGCCAAGCCCGCCAGACGTCAGCCAGCGGTTGGGTTTATCGTAGAGGATATGCTGCGCCGCCCACATCTGGTGCTGGCCCACATCCGTCGTCACGTAAAAATCCTTTTTACCGAGGAAATGGTTCACCCGGCGCAGTGCGTGCTGCGGCTTGATATGCTTGCCCGTCTGCTTATAGCCAAACGAGTCGCGTTTGCGCCATGCCTCGATCTGCTTCCACCACTTCGCCAGCGGCTCTTTCTGCGGGCTGAGCTTTTTCTTTTTCCAAAGCGCGATCATCATCTCGACCACTTCGCCCGCATCGCCGACGATGGGAATATCGACATGGACGATCTTGTTGATGCTCGACGCATCGACATCGACATGGATTTTCTTCGATTTCTGGCTGAACGCATCCAGCCGCCCGGTCACCCGGTCATCGAACCGCGCGCCGAGATTGATCATCACGTCGCAATCGCTCATGCACATATTGGCTTCGAGCGAGCCGTGCATGCCCGGCATGCCGAGGAACTGCGCGTCATGGCCAGGAAATGCGCCCAGGCCCATCAGCGTCGTCGTCACCGGATAGCCGGTCATATGCGCCAGTTTGATGAACGACTCGCAGGCCTCTGCGCCCGCATTCACCAACCCGCCGCCGACATAAAACAGCGGCTTCTTGGCCTTGGCCATCAGATCCACCGCGCGCTCGACCAGCTTGGCATCCGCCTTTTTCACCGGGTTATAGCTCTGGCGGCGCACGCCCTGCGCCCCATGATAGGTGCCGATCGCGTTGAGCACGTCCTTGGGCACATCCACCAGCACCGGCCCCGGGCGGCCACTGACCGCGACATGGAATGCCTCATGCATAATCCGCCCAAGGTCATCGACATTTTTTACCAGGTAATTATGCTTCGTCGCGCTGCGGGTGATGCCGATAATATCGGCCTCCTGAAACGCATCCGTGCCGATCAGGTGGGTCGGCACTTGCCCGGTCACGCACACCAGCGGGATCGAATCCATCAGCGCATCGCACAGCGCCGTCACCGTGTTGGTGGCGCCCGGGCCCGAAGTCACCATCAGCACCCCAACCTTACCGGTCGAGCGCGCATAGCCTTCGGCCGCATGGCCCGCGCCCTGCTCGTGGCGCACCAGGATATGGCGCAGTTTATTCTGCTTAAACAACGCGTCATAGACCGGCAGCACCGCCCCACCGGGATAGCCAAACACCACCTCGGTTCCGCAATCGATCATCGATTGAATGACAATTTCCGCCCCGGTCAATTCACGTGTTTCGCTCATGGTACCCCTCGTTGAAGCCGGGCAACGTAACAGAAACCCCATAAATCGCAACGGTTGCGATAAGGGCGCGGGCGATTACCCTTGCGGCTCCAGCATCGCCGCCACCGTCGCCGGGCGGGCCGCGGGTAGCTGATGGCGGATCCAGGTCATCTGCCGCTTGGCGTAATTGCGGGTGTTTTGCTGCGCTTTGGCGATGGCGTCCTCGCGCGTCATGTCCCCACGCAAGTGGGCCATCAACTCCGGCACCCCATGCGCGCGCAGGATCGGCAGCGCCGGGTCGAGGCCAAGGCCCATCAGCACCCGCACCTCCTCCAGCGCGCCGTTTTCCATCATGATGTGGAAGCGCCGGTCGATCCGCGCATACATCTGCGCCCGCTCCGGCAACATCGCAAAACAACGCACCGGCACACCCGGAAACAGCGGCGGTGATGCCCGCTCCTGCCATGCCGCAAGGCTCACCCCCGTGCCCTCGATCACCTCCAGCGCCCGCACGATCCGCTGCGTATCCCCCGGCTTCAGCCGGGCGGCCATCCGCGGATCTTTTTGCGCCAGCAGCGCGTGGAGGGACGCGGCATCCTCGCCACGCGCGCGCTTCGGCACGGCCGGAATATCCGCCAGCCCGTCCATCAGCGCTTTCACGTACATGCCCGTGCCGCCCACCAGCAGCGGCTGCTTGCCCGCCGCCCAGGCGGCGCGGATGACCGGCCCCACCAGCCCCAGCCACACCGCAACCGAGGTCGGCGAGGCGGGCGGCAACACGCCATACAGCGCATGCTCGGCCTGCGCTTCTTCCGCAACGCTCGGCCGCGCACTCAGCACCCGCAGCGCGCTCACCATCTGCATCGCATCGGCATTGATGATGACAGTCGGCCGCGATTGCGCTATCTCAAGCGCCAACGCCGATTTTCCAGCCCCGGTCGGCCCCATTAGCACGGTGATTTGTTCGTTATGTCGCAACCGCATGTCCTTACCCTGATCGCCGCACCCGGTACGGCCCTGTCCCTCGATTACCTCGTCAGCCCGCTGACGTCGAGCGGTGTTGCGTTTGCCAGTATCACCTGGCTTGCCCCGACCATCGCCTGCGACCTCGTGTTGAACGTCGCCCCGCCACCGCACAGCTACGCCGAAACCCTTGCCCGCTGCGCCCAAACGCAGGTGGATAGCGCCCTGCAGCCCCTCGCCCAGCGCCGCAAAACCCTGCTGATTTCGGATATGGATTCGACCATGATCGAACAGGAATGCATCGACGAGCTGGCGGATGTGATGGGCCTTAAGCCCCGTGTCAGCGCCATTACCGAGCGCGCCATGAACGGCGAACTGGATTTTAAAGAAGCCCTGCGCGAGCGCGTCGCCCTGCTGGCAACCATGCCCGAAGCCGCGCTGCAGGACGTGTTCGACCGCCGCATCACCCTGATGCCCGGCGCTAAAACGCTGGTCGCCACCATGAAGGCGGGCGGCGCCACCGCCCATCTTGTCTCGGGCGGCTTCACCTTCTTCACTGCCCGCGTCGCGCGCGCCCTCGGGTTCGATGGGCATGAGGCAAATATTCTGCAGGCGGCAGACGGAAAACTCACCGGCACCGTCGCCGAACCGATCCTCGATAAGGATTCCAAACGCGCAAGCCTTGAGCGGCTGATGGAAGAAAAAGCGATCCCGCGCGAAGCGACCTTAGCCGTCGGCGATGGCGCGAACGACCTGCCGATGATTCTCGCCGCGGGCCTGGGCGTTGCCTATCACGCCAAACCGGTGGTCGAGGCACAAGCCCCCGTCAGCATCCGCCACCACAACCTCACCGCGCTGCTCTACCTGCAAGGTATTCCGCGGGATGAGTGGGTCGAGTAAAACTCCCTCAAGCACCGTCGTCATCCTGCGGCTCGACCGCAGGATCTCAGGCAACGGATTCAGGCCTGCGTGTGTGACCTGAGATCCTACGCTTAAAGCGTAGGATGACGAGTGGGTGGAGAGGAAGGAAAGCAACCCCTCCTACCGCAGACTCACCGTCACGAACACCACCTCGTCACCGCGCCGCACTTGCAGCAGCGCATAGCCATGGCCGGATTTCTTGGCGGCCTTCAGCCCCTGCTTCAGCGCCTCGACAGAATCGACCGGCTGCTGGTTCACCTGCACAATCACGTCGCCCGGCACGATGCCCTTTTTGCCCGCTTCGCCGGTGCGGTCGAGCGCATCGACAATCAACCCCTTCACCGATGGTTTGAGCTGAAACTGCGCCCGCAAATCGGGCGTAATCGGCACCAATTGCAGGCCCAGCACCAGGTCTTTACTCATCGGCGCGGCCTCCGGATTTTTCGTTGGTTTCACGACCGCCGCCCCATCTTCATCCAATGGCAGTTCGCCGACTTTGGTCGAAATGGTCACTTCCTTACCGTCGCGCCAGACCACCATATCGACCTTCTTACCGATTTTGCTATCCGCCACCACCCGCGGCAGTTTGCGCATTTCGTCGATGTCGCGGCCATCGAATTTCACGATGACATCGCCCACCGCCAGCCCCGAGCCACGCGCCGGGCTGTCCTGACTCACATCCACCACCAGCGCGCCGCGCGGTTTGCCAAGGCCCAGCGAATCGGCAATCTCCTCATTGACCAGTTGGATCTTCACCCCCAGCCAGCCGCGATGGATCATGCCATACTGCTTCAGCTGGTCGATCACCCCTTTGGCAAGCACGCTTGGCACCGCAAAGCCGATGCCGACATTGCCGCCCGTGGGCGAGAAAATCGCGGCGTTGATGCCAACCACATCGCCCTTGGTGTTGAACAGCGGCCCGCCGGAATTGCCACGGTTAATCGCCGCATCCGTCTGGATGAAATCATCGAACGGCCCGGCATTGATGTTGCGCCCACGCGCACTCACAATCCCCGCCGAGACCGAGCCGCCCAGCCCAAACGGGTTGCCCACCGCAATCACCCAATCACCCACATGCAGCACGTCGGAATCACCAAAGCTGACAAACGGCAGCGGCTTGTCGGACTTCACTTTCAGCAGCGCCAGGTCGGTCTTGGGATCGCGGCCCACGAGTGTCGCGGGCAAGTGCGAGTTATCATGGAAAATCACCGTGATCGCCTCCGCGTCGCCGATCACATGGTTATTCGTCACCACATAGCCGCCCGCATCGATCACAAAACCCGAGCCCAGCGAGGTCACGGCCTTGCCCTGCAATGGCCCGTCCGGCGCCATGCCGCGCTGGCGAAAAAGCTGCTTGAACTGGCGCGTCTGCGGCGTATCCGGCAAGCCGTCGAAATCGAACATCGGCGCTTCCGCCACTGCCTGCTTGTTGCTTTTTTGCGTTGTTGAAATGTTCACCACCGCCGGCATCAACGGCTCAATAATCGGCGCAAAGGAATCGGGCGCTGCGGCCTGCACGGATTGGGAAAGCGCCACGCCAACCAGCGTCGCAACGGCGAAACAATGCTGCAGCAATTTCATAGTCTAACTCCTTAGTTCATCGCGTTATGAAAACCCCCTCCCCCATAGGGGGAGGGCTGGGGTGGGGCCATTATGGAACTCAGAGTTCCGAATGTCCCCCTCCAACCTCCCCCTTACAGGGGGAGGAGTACAGCGCCCATAAAGCGCCGCCGTTTATTGTTTCAACTGCCCAAGGAACCCATCATCGGGCAACATCACCATCGTCGTGTCGTCCTTGCTCAGGGTGGTCCGGTAGGCCTGCATCGCGCGGTAGAATTTGAAGAATTCCGGGTCGCGCCCGAACGCTTCGGCATAGGTCTTGGTCGCAATCGCATCGCCCTGACCGCGGGTGATTTCGGCGGTCTTGCGCGCATCGGCCAGCAGCTCGGTGCGCTCGCGCTCGGCGGTGGCGCGGATCAGGGTCGCCTGCTCATCGCCTTCCGCCCGGAAACGCTGGGCTTCCTTGGTGAAGTTCTTGCGCATGCGCTCATAGGTCGATTGCGAAATGTCACTCGGCAAATCCGCCCGCACAATCCGCAGATCCACCACCTGCACACCGAAGCCCTGCACGTTGCTGGTGCCGCCCGCACTGGTCTCGCGCGCCACCACCCCGGCTTTCGCCGAAGCCTGCGCATTCACGTTCACGCGGATTTTCTTCATGATGTCGCCACGCTTGGTCGACAGCAGATCGCTCAGCGAATGGGCCGCCAGCACGCTGCGCATGCTCGACAGCACAATCGAATTCAGGCGGCTGTTGAGGTTCTCCTCGTTCTTCACCGATTGGTAAAACTGCACCGGGTCAATAATGCGGTAGCGCACATAGGCATTTACCACCACGCGCTCATCCACATCTGTTTCGCGGTTCTTGGTAATAAACTCCGCCGGGCGCGATTCAAACTCCAGAATCCGCGTATCGAACAGCATCAGGTCCTGCACAAACGGCAGCTTCACATGCAGGCCCGGCTTCTTCACCACCCGCTTGATTTCACCAAATTGCAGCACCAGCGCCTGCTGCGTCTGCGGCACAATAAACAGGCTCGACAGCACCAGAATCAGCACCGCCACCGCGACCACACCCAGCTTCATAAAAATCGTTTTCATGGTCGTTCCCCTACTGCGCTTGCGGCGTGGCTACGCTCACCGGCGCGGTCGCGGCGGCAGGCTTGGCGGTTGGTGTCGGCATGGTGATCGGCAATACCGGTATCGCCCCCTTGGCGGCGCTATCGACGATGACTTTCGGCATGCCCTTGAGCACCTCCTCCATCGTCTCCAGATACATGCGCCGCTTGGTCACATCCTTGGCGACCGCATATTCGGCGTAAATCTGTTTGAAGCGCGAGGCATTCCCCGACGCATCCGCCATCACTTTCGCCTTATAGGCCTCGGCGTCCTGCAGCATTTTCGCCGCATCCCCCTTCGCCCGTGGGATGATTTCGTTGCGATAGCCTTCCGCAACCGATTCCGCCGTCTGCTTATCCTGCTCGGCGCGTTTTACATCCTGAAACTCATCGATCACCGGCTGCGGCACATCCGGACGGCTCAGGTTGACCGCGATAATTTCAATCCCCGCATCGTATTCATCGAAGGTTTGCTGCATCAGGTTGCGGGTATCTTCCGCAATCTGGCTTTGCGCGCCGGTAAGCACATCGTCGAGCTTGTTGCGCCCGATCACTTCACGCATCGCGGATTCCGCAACGATCTTCACGTTCTCCGCCGGGTTGCGCATGTTGAACAGGAATTTCTCCGGGTGCCCGGCATCGATCTTCCACTGCACTTCGAAATCGATATCGACAATATTGCGGTCGCCCGTCAGCATCAGCCCTTCATGGGTTTGCTGGCTATCGGCACCACTGCGATCTGCCAGCGCAAGCTTTGCGACCCGCACATTCGGGTTCTCCGCACCACCGGCGCGGTAGCCGATTTCAACCTTATTCACCGTCGTCACCGAGGGGATAATCACCTGCTCCACCGGCGATGGCAGACGGTAATTCAGCCCCGGCGAGGCGATGCGTTTGAACTCGCCAAAGCGCAGCACAATCCCCAGCTCGTCGGAGTTCACCCGGTAAATGCCCGAGGCCAGCCACAGCACAAACACCGCCGCCAGCGCCAGCACGACGATCTGTTTCTCGCTACCGCCGCCGCTATTTTTATTCATCGCGCCGCGCATTTTCGCGCCGCCATCGCGGATGATTTTCTCAAACGGGTTATGGTTGCCCGGCCCCTTGCCGCCATTGCCACCGCCGATGGGTCCACCACCTGTCGGCCCACGTCCACCATTTGGTCGGCCCCAAGGGCTATTATTATCTGCCATACATTCCTCGTGCGGGCGGATCAGCGCATTTCTAGGGTCGATTTCGTCGTCCTTTTTGTGCTCAGTCAGTCATGTAGCGCCGCTACACTCCTTCCCTGCGCGCAAAAACTCCTAGAACTCGCCACCTATAAATACGCTTTCCAGCGTAGTGGTTTTTATACATTCTTTTTTCGTGCCCCCACATATAGAGTGCTCCATCATGCACTTCAAGCGGCGTGCAATGCGATCTGTAATAAACACGTGTGCATTCGCGCATAGCCGCGTATAACGGCCCCATGAAACCAGCACCGCAATTCCAGCGCGCACCCAGCATCAACCACGCCCCACTGCCACATGTGGCACGCATTATCGCGATCGCCAGCGGCAAGGGTGGGGTCGGCAAATCCACCGTTACGGTCAACCTTGCCCACGCCCTCACCGCGCAGGGCAAACGCGTCGGCATTCTCGACGCCGATATCTACGGCCCCTCGATCCCACGCATGCTCGGGCTCGAAACGCGCCTGAAACCCGAGATCGCCGACAATTTGATGATCCCACCCATCGCCCACGGCATCCGCGCGATGTCGATGGCGCTCATCACCGGCGATGACGCCGCCGTCCTGCGCGCGCCGATGATTACCAAAGCCCTCGTCCAATTCCTGCGGCTAACCCGCTGGGGCGACGCCGCGCAGCCGCTGGATGTGCTGCTGGTCGACCTGCCGCCGGGCACGGGGGATGTCACCATCAGCCTCGCCCAGAACGCGCCGCTTGCCGGCGTCGTCCTCGTCACCACCGCGCAGGATATCGCGGTGATCGACGCCGACAAATCCGCCAGCGCCTTCACCAAACTGCAGGTGCCGATCCTTGGTATGATCGAAAATATGAGCCACTTCGTGACCCCGGCAGGCGAAGCGCTCGCCCTGTTCGGCAGCGGCGGCGGTCTAACCCTAGCCAACAAATACGCGACCAGGCTACTCGGCCAGCTGCCGCTCGACCCCGCCATCGGCATCGCCGCCGACAGCGGCGCCAACTTCATCGCCACGCACGCAAACGCGCCAGCGGCGGCGATTTACCGCGAGATTGCCAACCAATTGAGCTGACCATGCGCACCCACGTACCCATCACCATCGAACGCGTCGGCGGCCACCTCGTCCTCGCCGCCCAGTCTGCCCATTGGGTCAACAACAGCGGCTTTGAATTTCGTGACTATCATCGTGCAGAAATACTGCAGGCCACGCCCGAAGGCGTCGCCACCATCGCGGCAGTGCTCTGGGCAATGAAAGACCGTGTTCGCGTTGGCGACATGCACGGCGAGCCGGGATTATTTAGCAACCCCACGCCCCCTCTTGCCATTGCCCAGCTGGGCTTCGACAATGCCATCAGCTTTGCAAAGAAAGTGTCGAAGTTTGTGATCGTCGGCGTGGAGATTTCCACCCGCGAATTCACCTTCTCCCCCATGCGCCGCGTCCGCGGGCCGCGCTGGGACCCCGACACAACGCGCGGTACGCCTTGCGCAACATTCCTGCTGGAAGACGCGGCGGGTATTCGTGATTATATCATCGAGGTTTGCGACCTATAGCCGCGACCGGCCAGCCACCGCTGCCTAAAAATTCATCTGGCGGATATCCGTCATCACCGACGAACCGTAATCCGCCGAAGGGGCGGCGGGGGCCGGGTGGGCGACGGGCGCGGGTTGCGCATAGACCGGTGCTGCCTGCTGCGGCACATAGGCCGGCACGCTGTAATAATTGTCGCTCAGCTGCTGGGGTTGCACATGCTGCTGGGGTTGCGGCTGGGGCGATGGCGGCACTTGCGCCAGGGCACTCGTCGCACTCAACAGAACCAGACCGATGGTAAGGAGATGGCGCATGACGGAGGCTTTCTTTGGTGATGCCCACTCATACATGTTGCACCGCACCATGTCCAGCACTTTGTTGCACCGCACCATATATGGTGGCAAAGCCTAAACCAACCACCATTAAGCCACTCGGCTGCCTGAAATCAGTGGCTTACAGCACGCTCGATCTGTGCATAACACGGCCAAAGTTACCGCGGCTGACCCGTAATCGGCGCATTGTTTCTATTTCTTGTCGTACCCAACCAGCTTGCTGCGCACCACAAAGTGATCCATCACCGCCAGCATCACGCCCGAGAGCACGAACACCATATGGATGATCACCATCCACTTGATCTGGCCATCGTCATATTTGCCGATATCCATGAAGACCTTTAGCAAATGAATGCCCGAAATGGCCACAATCGAGGCGATAAGTTTGATTTTCAGGCCGGTAAAGTCCACCTGGCCCTTCCAGCTGGGCTGATCTTCGTGATTTCCGACGTCAATCTTCGAAACAAAGTTTTCATAGCCCGAAAAAACGACAATAATCACCAGATTTGCCGCCAAAGAGATGTCAATCAGCCCCAAACTGGCCAATATGGCATCATTGGCATGCATCTCAGTCAGGTTGCCCAAAAAATGCAGCAGCTCCTGCGCGAACGTCACCAGCAGCGCGACCAGCGCCCCCAGCAACCCAATATAAAACGGCGCCAGCAACCAGCGGCTCGCAAACAACCCGTGTTCAATGATTTTTTCCATGATGTGCTCCTTTGCAAAAGCCATAGCACAGCGCGCGGCCAACGCCACCATCATTGGATTACATCTGCGTAAGGCGGGCGGGAGTTAACCCAGCGTCCCCATCAGCTCATCCCATTCGCGCTTGGTGAGCCCGCTGGTTTCCTGCGTCACCTTCTCGCCGCCGATCATGCGTTTGATGACCGCCATGCCCGAGCGCGACAGGCGCGTGCCGTGCAGCCGGTGTTCCTCGAACGCCTCATGGGCAAACGGCACCCATTGCTTCACCACATCGATAATTGCATCCGCATAGACGCGGATTTCATACTGCGCATGCGGGTCAGCACGCAGCATCAGGAAATGCATCAGGTTATGCAGGTCGATTTTCCAATACCACTGGGTGTAATAATTCACCGTCAGGTTCATCCGCGCCAGCTCACGCGCGATGCCGGTTTTGCTTTCATCGAGCACCGCGCCGGTGGCATCGGTGTTCATCAGCTCCTCGTAATGGGCATAGGTCTGCTCGGAATCGCCTTTGAGGATTTCCAGCACCCGCGCCGTTTCCGCTGCTGACAGCGTGTCGCCGCCGCGACCCTGGTGGTTCTGCTTCGATTGCGGCGCCAGCTGCGCCGGGTCGGGGATATAAAATTCCTTATCGAGGATCGAATAGCGCGCCGAATATTCATTCACATTGGCCGTGCGGTGGCGGATCCACTGCCGCGCAACGAAAATCGGCAGCTTCACATGCAGCTTGATCTCGCACATTTCAAACGGGCTCGAATGCCAGTGGCGCATCAGGTAATTGATCAGCCCCTTATCCTGGCTCACCTGCTTGGTGCCGCGCCCATAGGACACCCGTGCTGCCTGCACAATCGCCGCATCGTCGCCCATATAATCGATGACGCGCACAAAGCCGTGGTCGAGCACGGGAATCGGGTCGTAGAGGATTTTCTCCAGCGCCGGGGACGTCGCCCGTTTGGTCACAAACGTTTCGTCCATCGCCTCGCCCTTGATCGCTGCCACATTGCCCATCGCACACCCCTCTTGTTGGGGCCCATGCTAGCCGACCCACCGGCAGGCGCAAGCATCCCGTGCGGCTTTTCAACAGCAGCGCACGAACGCTAGCCAACCACCAAGGGTTTAGCCGCATGCAGCTTCGCCATGTCTATGCGATCCGGCGATGTGGAGACCACCGCCACGAAGCTGGCGCTGGTCGGCGCATATGCCTTCTTCGCCACCTGCGCGGATGCATCCGCCTGCGCCTTCGCCCGCGCTGCTTCTGCTTTCAACACCTCGCCCGTCATGGCCGCGTCCGCAGTTAGCTTCCCGGTTGGCTTCGCGGGGATGGTACGGGTCTTGTTGTCAGCCGCATTCAGTTCTTCGTTCGTTACTTTTTTATGCGCGCCGCCATCAAAGAGGCTGACCACACCACCCACCGTAATGCCGAGCAATGCACCGCCTGCGATTACGGGTGCCGAAAGCACCGCCGCCCCACCGGCTACCGCAACAAGCGCTGCCCCAGCAACACCAGCAACTGCATCGCCAGCATAAGAGACAAGATCACCCTTAGCATTTACCACTTTCGCTTTGTCGCCATTCACATCCCCATTGACCATATCGATGACAGCAAGCGTCGGGGTGACGCCAACGGCAAGCGGGGCTGCCAAGGAACCAAGCGCAGATCCCGCTTTTGTCATCAACGGGGCTGCTTTGGCCAGGTTCGCGGACGCCTCAAAACCCAGCTTACCCATTGCCCAGCTGAAGCCACTACCGATCGATTTCTGTGCGCTTGCGCCGAGTTCTGCCAGATCATCGGCCAGGTTCATGCGCGCAAATTTGCTGCCGGACGCCATATTGGCGCTGGTGGCGCTACGGGCTTCCTGCGCCAGTTCAACAGCACCTTTTTTCACGTGTCCGAACCAGCCTTTGCTGCCGTTCAGTTTTTCGCCAACCTTGACCAGATCGTCTTCGAGCGACGCGATATTACGCGATGCACGCGAGCGGGCCCAACTATCCTTAAGCGCTTTCACGCCCGTGCTTTCACCTTTTGCGGCTTCCAGCTCAGCCGCAGCAGCGCGGGCAGCGGCGATGCTTTCCTTAAGCGCCTGCTCCTTGGCCACAAGCTCCGCAAGAACGCGTTCTGCCTTTGCTTCTGTTGCCCATCCGGTACGCACGCCCGCTATCCCTGCCGGGCTTGCAACGGCGGCACCAACCGCCGCCGCCGTGAACGCCGTTACCTTTTCGGCAACTTTTGCACCAGCGGCAAGGGCGCTGCCCGCAGCCGAACCCACTGCCGGTGCAGCGCTCGTCGCCGCCGCGACAAATAAAACCTCGCCAACCACCTCGCCGCTGTTTTGCGGCATAATGGCTTTGCCCACCTCGCGCCATTGATCGGCAAGGCGTTTGTTCAAGGTAAGCGGTTTACCATCCTCACCTTTCAGCGGAGCGCTTTTTGGGGCACCTTTATCGTCGAAGCTGAGTTCATACATCGTACCATCCTGCCCGCGATAGACAGCGCCATACTTCATCGCTTCGGCAATAGGCTTGGTCTCGACACCGGCAACCGTCTCAGCGCGTGCCAGCAATTCAAGCGCTCTGGGGCGGGCCTTCTCGTTGATGGATTTTTCCATTCTCGCCGCCAGCACCGTCTCCATTTCAGGAGCCGGCTTGGAGCGTGCTTCCGTTGCCTCTTTCAATGCCAGCGCGTGGGATTCATTCCAGTCTTTAAAGCCGCTCATGGCAAATTTTATAGCACCCGTGATATAGGCCGCTACGTTCGCGGGCACCAGGTGCCACACTTTGTCCCAGCTCGTTTCCGTCCATGCCAAAAACTTGTCCAGACCATTCGCTTCGCGGTTCACGGTGGCCTTGGGGCCATCCGGGCCGCTCATATAATGGGCAACCGCATAGGCCGTGCCCACCGCTTTGGCCTGCGCGTCCGAAACGCCCCAGCCCGCCTGATTCCAGAGTTCGCCCGTCGTGCCGGTCACGGCGTCGTATGTCTTGCCGGCGGCATCGAACGGACGCATCACGCCAGTCGCAATGCTGCCCACCGTATTGGCAACATGCGCCGTGCTTTCCACGTTCTTGTAAAATTCCGATTGCACAAGCGCTTCACCAAAGGGCGTTTTCGCCATATCGCGCAGATAGGCTTCGCCTTCGCCAAGGTTTTCCTTCAGCTTGCCTTTGTTTTCACGCAGCATTTTGCCAAAATTATTAATGGCTTGCTGGTAGGTCATACCAATAGGCAGGTTAAGGCTCTGAATAGACTTAAAGTTACGGGCGAGACCCGCAAATACATCCGCCATTTCCTGATACTTCGTTGGCGAGTCCACCTGGCCAAGCGCCGCATACATCACCGCTGCATCGGCAGCGGAAAGATGCATCATATCGCCCACGACCTTTTCGCCGTTCGCTTTCGTGATGCTCACATACGTCGGCGATACCGGCGCATTGGTGGTTGGTTTTACGGGTGCTTCATTGGCCATAGAGAATCTCCTAGCCTTCACCCTATCAAACATTCATGACAGTTTGATGACAGCACCGCGCTTTTTCGTGTGACAATTATGTGAACGCGGTGGCCGCGCTAGGCACTGTTCTTAAATAATCCCGTGGTTGGATTTTTGAGGGTTTTTGAGCGAAAATGGTAGGGTGATTTGCAGGAATAGCACCGCTATTTCAAAAATCAGCCTGCCATTTGCAGCCAAAAAGACCAAAAAGACAATGGTAGGATGATTGAAGAACAGTGCCTACACGCTGCGGATGCCGAGGATATGGCAGATGGCTTGCGTCAGCTCCGCGCGGTTGAGCGTGTAGAAGTGGAAGTTGGTGACGCCCGCCAGCATCAGCATGCGGCATTGCTCGGCGGCAACCATCGCGGCGATGGAGTGGCGCAGCTCGGGGTTTTCATCCAGCCCGTCGAACAAGGTGGCGAGCCACTGCGGCACATCCGTGCCACACATCCCGGCGAATTTCTTCAGCTGGGCGACATTGGTAACAGGCAAAATTCCCGGCACGATTTCCGCCTCGATGCCGCGCGCGCGGACTTTCTCGACAAAGCGCAGATACACATCCACATCGAAAAAGAACTGGGTGATGGCGCGGCTGGCGCCTGCATCCAGCTTGCGTTTGAGATGGTCGATATCATCATCCGCCGAGCGCGCTTCGGGGTGGGTTTCAGGGTAGGCGGCGACCGAAATATCGAAATCCGCCACCCGCTTGAGGCCCGCGACGAGGTCATCGGCATAGGCATAGCCCGGGCCGGTGGGGGCCGGGGCCGCCCCGGCAGGCGCATCGCCGCGCAGGGCGACAATGTGGCGTACCCCCGCATCCCAATAGTCGCGGGCGATGGCGTCAATTTCATCCCGGCTGGCGTTGATGCAGGTGAGGTGGGCAGCAGGCGTCAGCTCCGTTTCGCGCTTGAGGCGCGTCAGCGTGGCATGGGTGCGCTCGCGCGTTGAACCGCCTGCGCCGTAGGTGACGGAAACAAACCGTGGCTTGAGCGGGGCGAGGGTGCCGATCACATCCCACAATTTGGCTTCGGCCTCGCCGGTTTTGGGCGGGAAAAACTCGAACGACACCGAGGGGGCGGTTTTGCCATAGAGTTCACGTAACTGCTGGAGCAGCGAGGGATCGGCTGGCGTCATGCGCATCGGCAACTCCTGTGGTAAAATGGCAACATGGCAAATAATTCCATTCGCCTGTATCGGGGGATGAATCGATTGAAACAGGCAGAAAACAAAGGCGAAAACGTTCCCCCTGTCAACCGCCAAGCGAAGATATTTTTGACGCTGTTTGCAATTTCTTTATTGTTTGACGCTAGAATCATAATAAGAAGTTGGCCGAAACCTGTGCCCACCGTACGACTGTGCAAGAAAGAAAAACGATGACTGATGTGATGAAGAAGCTGCTGCCGCTGGTTGCCACCCTGCTGCTCGCCACCGCCTGCAGCACCAAAAATGCGGAAGACCCGCTTGAGCCCTATAACCGCGGCATGTTCCAATTCAACCAGGCCGTCGACAGCTACCTGCTGCGCCCGGTCGCCAAAGGCTACCGCTATGTGACGCCCGATGGGATCCGTAGCCGCATCGGCAACGCGTCGGACAACTTATATGAGCCCGTCAGCATGGTGAACAACTTCCTGCAGGGTGATTTCACCGGCGGGATGAACAACTTCTTCCGCTTCATGATCAACTCGACCATCGGTCTGGCCGGGTTGAACGATGTGGCGACCAGCGCCGGTATCCCTGCCCGTCAGGAAGATTTCGGCCAGACGCTGGCTGTCTGGGGCGTCGGCTCCGGCCCGTATATCGTACTGCCATTGCTTGGGCCATCGAACCTGCGCGACACCGGCGGCATGGTTGGCAACTGGTTCCTCGATCCGCTGACCTACGCGGTGGATGATACCTGGACCATGGTCGGCATCCGCACCGGTCAGGCCGTCATCATGCGTGAGCGCCTGTTGGATCCGATCGATGATGTCTACAGCTCGTCGCTCGATCCGTATGCCAGCTTCCGCAGCATCTACAACCAACGGCGTGCGGCGCAGATCAAGAACCTGCATAGCAGCAACAAGCCGGCACTCTAGGAGTCACCATGAAGCGCGTTATTCTTTCCCTGCTGGTGGCGTTGAGCCTCGGCACTGCCACTGCTGCAAACGCGTCGGACCCCAAGGCCTTTGTCGATGGGTTGGGCGCACAGGTGCTGTCCGTGGTGAAGAATGATGCGCTGTCGAAAACCGAGAAACAGGCAAAAATCGAAGCCATGTTCTCGGACAAGGTGGATATCAACTTCGTCGCCAAATTCGTGCTGGGCAAAAGCTGGCGCACGGCCACGCCGCAGCAGCAACAGGCCTATATCGCTGCCTATAAGCCGTTTATCCTGAAGAACTACGCCAGCAAGCTGACCAAATATTCCGGCCAGACCTACACGCTGAAAGCCGCGCGGATTGATGGCGACGCAAGCGTGGTGCCGATGGAGATTAACGATCCAAGCGGCCAGAACATCCATGTGGATTACCGCCTGCAAAGCAACGGCGGCAACTTCAAAGTGGTGGATATTACGGTGGAAGGCGTCAGCCTGCTCGCCACCCAACGCTCGGAATTCTCGGGTATTATCGAGAATAAGGGCGTCGATGGCCTGATCGAAGCGCTGAAAAGCCAGGTCGCGGGTAAGTAGCCTTTGAGGCACTACGCGGGTTACCCCGCTGCGCGTCCCCCTGCCCTCTCGTTTGCATCTAATTCCATCATGTCACCCCGTCGAATGACGGGGGCCATCTTCCTTGCTCCCCCACCCTCTCCAGCATTGTCATGCCAGCGCAGGCTGGCATCCATCGCGCGCGAGCGCAGGCAATATGACGGTTGGGTAGTGGGAGTGGATGGAGTGGGGCACAGCTGGACCCCGTCGTTCGACGGGGTGACAGGGAGTAGGGGGTAGATGGTGGTTACTCCCCTTGTGATGAGGCCATATTGCCTGCGCTCACGCGCGATGGATCCTGAAACAAGTTCAGGATGACGCAGTATGGGGAGAGTACAGCGCCCCGCCATACAAAGCGGTGACAAGTGTTGATAGCCAAAGAGTAACGAGGCGACGCGCCTAAGCCGCCAGCAGCGACTTGTAGCGGATACGTTTAGGCGTCACGGCGGATTCACCGAGGCGCTTCTTCTTGTCTTCCTCGTAATCGGCGTAGTTGCCCTCGAACCATTCCACATGGCTGTCGCCCTCGAAGGCGAGGATATGGGTGGCGACGCGATCGAGGAACCAGCGATCGTGGCTGATGACCACCGCGCAGCCCGCGAACTCCAGCAGCGCATCTTCCAGCGCGCGCAGGGTCTCGACGTCGAGATCGTTGGTCGGTTCATCGAGCAGCAGCACGTTAGCGCCGGTTTTCAGCATCTTGGCGAGGTGGACGCGGTTGCGCTCACCGCCCGACAGGCTGCCGACTTTTTTCTGCTGGTCGGAGCCTTTGAAGTTAAACGCCGAGCAATAGCCGCGCGACTTCATAGTGATTTTGCCCAGCTCGATATTGTCGTTGCCGCCGGAGATTTCCTCCCAGACGGATTTCTTGTCATCCAGCGAGTCGCGCGACTGGTCGATATAGCCCAGCTTGACGGTTTCACCGACTTTGAACGTGCCCGCATCCGGCGTATCGTTGCCGGTAATCATGCGGAAAAGCGTCGTTTTCCCGGCGCCGTTGGGGCCGATAATGCCAACAATGCCCCCCGGCGGCAGGCTGAACGTGAGGTTATCGATCAGCATGCGCTCGCCGAAGGATTTCTTGAGGCCTTCCACCTCCAGCACCATCTGCCCCAAACGCGGGCCGGTGGGGATGATAATCTGCGCGGTCGATGAGCGTTTTTCCGATTGCTCGTTGACCATGTCGTCATAGGCCTTGAGGCGGGCTTTGGATTTGGCCTGGCGCGCCTTGGGCGAGCTGCGCACCCATTCCAGCTCTTCCTTCATGGCCTTGGCGCGGGCGGATTCTTCCTTCTCCTCCTGATAGAGCATTTTCGATTTCTGGTCGAGCCAGCCGGAGTAATTGCCCTCGAACGGGCGGCCTTCGCCGCGGTCAAGCTCCAGCGTCCAGCTGGTGATGTTATCGAGGAAGTAGCGATCGTGCGTCACCATCACCACCGTGCCGGGGTAATTGCGCAGATAGTTCTCGAGCCACGCGACCGATTCGGCGTCCAAATGGTTGGTCGGTTCATCGAGCAGCAGCATGTCGGGTTTTTCGAGCAGCAGTTTGGCCAGCGCAATGCGGCGCTTTTCACCGCCCGAAAGCTTGGCCACGGCAGCATCGCCCGGCGGGCAGCGCAGCGCATCCATGGCCACTTCGGCCTCGCGCTCCAGATCCCACGCCCCGGCATGGTCGATGGCGTCTTGCAGCTTGGCGGCTTCATCCGCCACATCGTCATTATAATCGGCCATAATCTCGTTATAGCGGTCGAGCAGGGCCTGTTTTTCTTTCAGCCCTTCCATCACGTTCTCGAGGCAGGTCTTGCTCTCATCCAGTTTTGGCTCCTGTTCGAGGAAGCCGACTTTGATGCCTTCGGCCGCCCAGGCCTCGCCGTTGAATTCGGTGTCGCGGCCCGCCATGATCTTGAGCAGGGTCGATTTCCCCGAGCCGTTATGGCCCACAATGCCGATTTTGGCGCCGGGCAGGAACGACAACCATATGTCATTCAACACTTTTTTACCGCCGGGATAGGCTTTCGACAGGCCTTTCATCACAAATACATACTGCGCCATGGGACACCTTCATAAAAGAGTAACGTTTCTGCGCTACACTAACCGAAATAACGCATGACGCAAGCAGGGCACAGCCAATGAACGAGAAATTTACATCCCCGACACAAGCGGACCCTGGTGCCAACCTCCCGTTCAATATAAAACAGCGTTCGTTCCTGAATCAGCTGGAGACACATTTGTCAGAAGGGGTGGCGAATCTTACACCACGTCAGATCACACCAGAAGAAAAGGAGGCGTTTGTAAGCATGAGCGTCGCGGCGCTTGCTCCCGTATTTGAAGACCCCATGCCTGAAACCCGCGCAGCCTTAGCCTCCAGGCTTACGCAGAGCAAAGCACGATTGCCTGCCGACACTAGCGAACGCCATACGCAACTGTTTCAACTTCTGTGCCAGACCATTGGCTGGCATGCCAGCATGGCGCGCGGCGGCCCTGAGGTTCTCGAGCCTCAAGTGGCCACAGCCACTATCGCAGCGCCTGCTCCGCCGCCACCGGCCCCACCGCCGCCGCCAAAGCATGCGGCACGCTTCAAAAAACCATCCGGACGCGGCAAGCCGCAGGATGAGCCGCCCATCACCGCGCAGCAATTGAATGCCGTCCAGCAGGTCAACCTGTATGATATGTTTGTTGAGGAATTAATGGCCCGCATTCCGGAAAATGATTTTCGGCAAATGAGCCCCCTCCTGCCTGCACTGGGCGCCACTGTTGCCGAATCGATCGACACTTGTTTTGATAATTGGACCACCCCGAAGGATCGCTATCCGGCCACCATGTCGGTTCTGCACGAACGCTTTGAAGCCGGTGCAAACGCGCTGATACCGCTTTTGCACGACCGCGGTGCCACGCTTGATGCCGGTGAGCAAATAGCCTTTCAGGCGACATACCGGTCCATGTGCCGCCGTCTGGAAACAACCATGACCTATGGGCGCGATGCCTCACCGCCCAGCAGCCAGTGGGTGCATTAACTATGGCACGCAAAGAATCCGGTTGGGAAAGCAGGGTGGTGCATAAGCCTGTGTCTGTAGAAGACGATGCGGCAGGCCCCGCGTCCGAATGTCCGCCGTCGCATCGAAACCGTTTGGCAAAGCCCCTTTCCGCGAAAACGCCTATCAGCAACGAAGCTGTCGCATGGCTGGTGGGGCATTACCAAATCAAGCCGAAGTATCTTGACCAGTACCTGCAAGCGGATTGTTATCATTGCGAGCCACCCCTGACCGTGCAGCTGCGGCCCCACTATTCCAAAATTATCGAGGTGTTTAGCGACCTGACCATCAGTGTCCTGCATGACAGCCTCTACCGCCAACAAGCCATCCCCACGCGTGCGCAGCTGGGCACGCGGTTCCGCGCAACCAAAGATATTTTTCCCGAGCGGCTGCGCGAGACCATTCCCGAAATAGACCCTTACCAAACAGCCGTGCTGCAGAAAATCTACGATCAGTGGCAGGCGCGGATGCGTCTGGGTGTTGACCACATCCAGACGACAATGACAAAAGGACAAGATACCAGCATGGCGCGCTAAAACGCCTTCGCAAAGCGCAGGTAGCAGTTGAGGCCCGTATCGGTCAGCAGGTAGATGGCGGCGGCGGTATCGGTCGCGCTGGCGGCGGTGGTGCAGCTGCTGTTCCAGTTGGAGAGGATGCGCCCGAGGCCCGGTTTTGAATCATCCAGTTTATTATCGATGTTCCAGGCATCTTCGGGCCTGAGGATCAGGCCGGTCGGGTAGGCGGTGGTGCCGCTGCCCGCACCGCCAAAAATGAATAATTGTTGGTAATCGGCTGCGAAAATGCCGGCGCCGCTGCCTGCGTGATTGGGGCGGTAAAGCACCGACCAGACACCTTGGTTGAGCTTGCTGAGGGGGGCGTTGGTGCCGCCGATATATTTGATGGTCCCGGCATCTTCGATACCGGAATAGGCCCCCTCGACCAGCCCCGCCATGGCGAGCTGTTGCCAGTAACGGAACCCCTCGGTGGTGCCGCTGGCATCGTCGATGATGCGGTCGCCGTTGCCGTTGCAGGTGCCGGGTGTGCCATCCGTCACGGCGGCATCGGCGCAGGCACCGGTGCCGGTGGCCTGATCGCCCCAGAAGCCGGTAGCGTTGGTGATATCGCCCGGCAGGCCGAAATATTTATCGCGGAAGGTTTGGGTGGCGGTCACATAACGGTCGAATTCGGCGGTAACGGCGCGCAGCTCGGAGGCCCGGATCAGCGATCGTCCGACGAAGATGCCGCCAACCAGCAGGCCGACGATGACGAGGACGATACTTAGCTCGACAAGCGAGAAAGCGGTGCGACGATGCATCGCAAAACCCTAACGTTTAGCGGCGAAAAAATCAACCCGCAATTGGCCGCACGGGGCCTTCCATCACCCCGCCGCCTTTGCCATTATACGCACTGAAAACGCCCGTAAGCCTCGCCTACGCTGTTAGAATGCCTGTTTAAAGCGGAAGCGGCACAGGGCGCCGCTGCTAGTGAGTTTATAGGTGGTGGTGTAATCGGTCCCTGAGCTGGAGTTGGTGCAAAGATCGTGGCGCGAAGCGATCACAGAGCCGGTGCCCGGTTTGCCATCATCCATTTTTGTATCAATGTTCCAGGCTTCCTCGGGCGAGAAGAGAGGTTCTTCCGGATAGTCGCTGACGTTCACGCCACCGTAGAAAAACTGGTTCCCATAATCATACACAAAATCGCGAGAGCTCATCGGGCCGCCTGGAACACTAAACTCATAAGCGGCAATGCCAGAACCCGAATATTTAGTGATGGGAGCATTTTGCCCCGGTATCGTATGATTGATACCCATCGTGCCCTTATAGCCAGTATAGCTACCCTCGATAATACCCGCACGCGCGAGTTGCTGCCAGAGCCGGAAGGATTCTATGCCATTAATAAGACCATTACCGTCCCCGTTGCAGGTGCCGGGGGTGCCATCCACCACCGCAGCATCGGCGCAGGCATCGGTGCCGGTGGCCTGGTCGCCCCAGAAACTGGTAGCGTTGGGCATGTCGCCGGGCAGGTAGAAATATTTGTCGCGGAAGGTATAGACCGCCGCCTTGTAGCGCTGCACATCGGCGCTGACCGTGCGCAACTGCGCCGCATTTACAAGCGCCCTGCCACCGAGAACGCCACCAACCAACAGACCAAGGATGACGAGTACAATGGAGAGTTCGACAAGGGAAAAGCCACGCGTACGCATTTCTGGATACTAACGTTTGGCGGCGAAAAAATCAACCAGCAACTGGCCGCACTCACCTTCCATCACCCCGCCGATGACTTCGGGCGCATGATGGCAGGTGGGGTGGGAAAAGACCCGCGCGCCATGCTCGACACCGCCGCCTTTGGCGTCATACGCGCCGAAAATGATTTTTTTAATTTTGGCCAGCGAGGCCGCTTGCGCGCACATGGCGCAGGGCTCCAGCGTCACGATGAGGGTGCAATCTTCCAGGTATTTGCTGCCACGCACCGTGCTTGCCTGGCGGATGGCCAGCAGCTCCGCATGCGCCGTGGCGTCGCCACGCTGCTCCACCTCGTTATGGGCGGTGGCAAGCACCTGCCCGTCCGCGCCCATCACCAGCGCGGCAATCGGCACCTCGCCGCGCGCAGCAGCGGTGTGGGCGAGGGCGATGAGGGTGGGCATGGTCTGGGTCATGGGCGCACCGTAGCGTGTCTGGACGGGATGCCAACGGAAAATTCACGCAATTGTCATACACTGCGCGGGCGAGGGCGCCTAGGATGTAGTGAAAGGGAGATTCAAAGGATGCTTATCGATAAACCGGATAGTGCCGATGGCCCGGATAGTGCGGCAGCGCTTGCACTGCGTATGCCATCACCCTCACGCATGCATGATGCGCAGCGCGCCTATTTCTCGGCAGCATTCACCGCCGCATTGCGTAAGGAGCTGTCTCAGTATGGGGTAAGTCAGGAGAACCTGTCCCGGGTCAAGGTTTCTATCGATGGGACTCAGGCCGAAGTGCGCAGCTATGGTCGCGACAACCGCCCAGACACGCAGCGATTTTCTGCCGATTCACTGTGCGGGCTCATCGGGCAGATGAACGCGGCGTTGTTTCCGTCGGCGGGAATATCTTTCCACGCAGGCAAAGCACGCGTTACGACGCTTGAGGCAGCGATGAAACCCAGTGATGGCGCAAGATCCGGTGGTTTTCTCCTAGGCTAGCAGCCAGGATCAGCAAGCACTACCGCTTGCGGAAGGCTTCCATGCTGACGACTTTTTCATCGTTGGCGGCGGTGGTTTCTTCGCTTGGGGCTTCTTCCTCGAACGCCGCCATCGGCGGTTTTTCGCTGCCGTTGCGGCCCGTTGCCGGGCAGGAAACCGGCTCCTCACCATCCACGCTGCCGCCCATAGTGGCCGGGCCTTTGCCGTGGAATTGCAGGCCGAACTTGATGGATGGATCGGCGAACGCCGTCAGCGCATCGAACGGCACCACCAGTTTTTCCGGGATGTTGTTGAAGCTGAGCATGATCGAGAACTGCTCTTTGGTGATTTTCAGGTCCCAGAACTGGTGCTGGACGACAATGGTAATTTCCTCCGGATAGCGGCTTTTCAGCTGCGGCGAGATGCTCACGCCCGGGTAATTGGTCTGGAACGAAATGAAAAAATGATGCTCACCCGGCAGGCCAAGCTTATCGACATGGATCAGCGCCTCACGCACCACGTTGCGCATGGCGGAGTCGATCAGGCCGGGATAATCAATAGTTTCCTGTGTCATATTTAGCTCCAGAGCCGGTTCTAGCTTCTTTTCTCGCCAAGCGCCACTTAAATCGTTCCCCCCTCACCAAGGTCGTGGGCAAGTGGCGGTGGGGGATGTTTCTGTTGCCCGGTACATCCCCCGAAACCGCGTTCACAGGCTAGAGCCTGTCAAGCCACACTAAGCGGCGAGACGGGCTGCTACGACGTTGTTGTCGTTAGCTGCAACGAGTGCTACGTTGTCGTTTGCACTTAGAAAGTTGACTCAATATATGGGAAGTCACCCCAGGCAAAGACGATGTCTTTATTGCGGTTGTCGATGCTAATTCGGCCCCATAATCTTTGTTGCCTGCATCCTGCTCGCGCTGCTGCGCTCCCAATGATGCGTGCTTCGCAGCTCATGGCTGGCGAGGTCTGCTGACCTCGCGGTTTTTACCATGCCCGCGCAAAGCCCTTGCCTCATTTTTCAAATGACTTACTGGCGTAAGCCATCCGAAGCCAAAGGCGAAGGATGGTGGAGCCGCCGGGCTCTGCCCCCGGGTCCAATCCGTCTATTCCACGTCGCGTTTATCACCATAGTTACTTGCGTAACGTTGTCATCATAGGGCGGTGGGTGGCAAAAAGCAAGCAGCTCACCCATGGGAACAGCAAAGAAAATGCATAGCCCGCAGCAGTCCGAGGGAGGCCACGGGCCGACCCGCGTAGCGGCGGGGGTCAGCGAAGCGTAGGGGCCAACGGTCCCTTCAATCTACCCTAAAACTAAATCCGATCATCACCCTTGATCAACCGCACCACAATCCGCCGGTTCATGTCCTGGTTGGCGGGGATGCCAGTGCCGGCGGCATCGCGGTTGGGGGCTTTGGGCACGGTGGCGCCGCGGCCAATCGCCTTGAGCTTATCCGCCGGAAATCCCTTATCGATCAGGTAGCGCACCACATTACTCGCCCGCGCGGCCGACAACTCCCAGTTCGACGGGAACATCGGCGACGCCACCGGCGAATCATCCGTATGGCCCTCGACTTCAATCGTAATATCCGCCTTCGCCAGCGGTGCAATTTGCGCCGCAATCAGGTCCAGCATCGGCAGTGCATCGGGAGTGAACTTCGCCGAGCCCACACTGAAAAACGCCGCCGAGCTTAGCTCGACATCGATGCCGCGCGGCGACTCGCTCGCCACGACAAGCTTATCAAACCCGCTTGCCCCAAGCGACATCGAGAGCTGCTTTTTTACCTTCTCATACGGGTCTTCTGCCGGGATTGCATCGTTGAAAAATCCCTTTTCGCGCAGCGCCTCACCGACTTTTTGCACCTGCTTCATATCCGGCGCCGACATTGCAAACAGCAGCACGAAAAAGCACATCAGCAGCACCGCCATATCGGCAAACGTAATCAGCCAGCCCTCATCCTCGGGCTCCTCGTGGCGGCGGCGATGGGTGGGGCCGCTGCTCATGCGGCAGGCTTGGTGGGGGCGGCGGCCGCAGCCGCATTGCGCAGCTGACGGTCGATATTAAAGTGGTTCTGCGGTTCAAGGAACGAATTCAACCGATCCTGCATAAAGCGCGGCGATTTTTTCTCGGCCAGCATAATCAGCCCTTCCACCACCATCAGGTTGCGGAAGCGGTCGGTTTCTTGTTTCTGCATCAGCTTATTGGCGGCCGGAATGAACACCATCCGCGCGAAAAACACGCCATACAGCGTCGCCACCAGCGCCAGCGACATGCCGCCACCGATCACGCCGGGCAAATTCTTCGCCCCCGCGCCCATCTGGTTGAGGATGGCAATCAGCCCGACCAGCGTGCCGATCATCCCAAACGATGGCGCACTTGCGCCCATATTGCGCAGCACCGGCACCGCCGATGTTTTATGCTCAAAGTCCGATTCCACTGCCGTCACCATCATCGCGCGCAGCTCGGCAGGGCTGTGATTGCTGACCGCCAGCTCCATGCAATAGCGCACGATCGGGTCGTTCACCGGCACGGTTTTAATTTCCTGTTCCAGCGACATGACCCCCTTGGCCTGCACCAGGTAGCTCCATTTAATCAGGCGCATGATTTCGGTGTTGAGGCCCTCGCGGGTGGATTTTGGCTTCTTCAGCATCCAGCCGATGGCCTTGAACGCCGTCATCACATCGCGGCTGTGATAGCCCATGAACGCTGCCGCAATCGACCCGCCGCACACAATCAGCGCCGCATGCCAATCGAGGTAAATAAGCGGGTTACTGGTCGCCAGCGCAATCGCGCCCAGCACCAGCACCAATCCAAAAATCACCCCGAGTAACGACGATAACGACATAACAGCCCTTGTTCAGTTTTGCCCGCAGCTTACCCCATTCGCCCTGCCCCACCAGCAAAAGCAGGCGCGGCGCGGCCAGCGGCGGTCTTTTTTTCACCCACATCGACAGAATAGCACACTCGCTGTCTGTTTTGCTCTTCTTTTCTAATGCGCACCCGCCCGAGTGTGATTATGATAGCCGCACACACCTCCATTCCACGGAACGCGCATGCACCCTGTTATCGGCTTCACTTTGGATTACGAAAACAGCGGCGGCTATTCCAAATACCCGTGGTATGCGTTGCGCGACAATTACACCGCCTCCGTCGCCCGCGCCGGCGGCGTGCCGAT
The DNA here is from genome assembly GCA_040384265.1 of Pseudomonadota bacterium. Lineage (GTDB taxonomy): Bacteria > Pseudomonadota > Alphaproteobacteria > Rickettsiales > UBA3002 > QFOX01. The sequence continues at coordinate 107,533 of JAZKJM010000003.1, forward strand.
CGCCCTGCCGCACGAGGTGGAATATGCGCAGCAGTATCTCGACCTGATGCAGGGACTCATCATCACCGGCGGCAATTTCGATGTCCCACCGGAAATGTATGGCGACCACCATGTGCATGATAAAGTAACCACCAAACCGCGCCGCAGCCAGTTCGAATGGGCGGTGACGCAAGGCGCGCTGGAACGCAACATGCCGATCCTTGGCATCTGCGGCGGCGAGCAGCTGCTCAACGTCATCCTCGGCGGCACGCTGATCCAGCACATCCCCGACAGCATCGCCAACCCGCTCGCCCACGAGCAGCCCAACCCGCGCCACGAGCCCGGCCACGAAATCGCCATTGTCGCGGGCACGCTGCTTTATCGCATCGTCGGCAGCAGCACCGTTGCCGTCAACAGTGCCCACCATCAGGCGGTGGGGAAAACAGCCCAGGGCGTCGTCGTCAACGCCCGCGCAGGCGACGGCGTGATCGAAGGCATCGAATACCCCGCCCACCCGTTCTGCCTCGGCGTCCAGTGGCACCCGGAATTCTCCATCACCAAAGCAGACGACAAAATCTTCACCGCCTTCATCGAAGCCGCCCGTGACTACCGCCGATAAGCAACGCATCGCCAAGTTCATGGCTGCCGCCGGGCTGTGCTCGCGGCGGGATGCGGAAGGCTGGATCGCGCAGGGCCGCGTCATGTTGAATGGGCAGACCCTCACCACCCCCGCCACGCTGGTTGGCGAGGGCGACGAGGTCATTGTCGATGGCCGCCGCATCAGCAGTGTTGCCCCGCGCGCGCGGCTGTTCGTCTACCATAAACCCGCCGGGCTCGTGACCAGCCACCGCGACGAAAAAGACCGCGCCACCGTGTTCGACCACCTTCCGCGCGACCTGCCGCGCGTCATTTCCGTCGGCCGCCTCGATCTCGATAGCGAAGGCCTGCTGCTACTCACCACCAGCGGCGCGCTTGCCCGCGCACTGGAGCTACCCGAAAACGCCCAGCAACGCGTCTACCGCGTGCGCATCCGCGGCTTGCCGATGGAGACCCACCTGCAGCAGCTGGAGCGCGGCGTCAGCGTCGATGGCACCCATTACCAACCGATCGACGTGCATGTCGAAACCAACAAATCCGAAGGCCGCAACCAGTGGCTGCGCCTGACCCTGCGCGAAGGAAAAAACCGCGAGATCCGCCGCATTTTCGAGCATTTCGATCTGCCCGTCAGCCGCCTCATCCGCATCCAATACGGCAATTTCTACCTTGATGACCTCGCCCAGGAAGAAGTGGCCGAAGTGCCCACCGAGCATGTCGAAGCCCTCATGCAAAAACTCGGAGTCACCCCGTGAGAATCATCGCCGGACAGTTCAAAGGCCGCAAGCTGCTGCCGCCCGAAGGCACCGACATCCGCCCCACCTCCGACCGCACGCGGGAGTCGATTTTCAACCTGCTCATGCATGGGCGTTATGCAGGCGAGGCCATCCTCGGCCAGCATGTGCTCGATATTTGCTGCGGCACCGGCGCGATGGGGCTCGAAGCGCTTTCGCGCGGCGCCCGCCTTGCCACCTTCATCGACCAGGACAAACGCTCGCTCGAACTGGCCAAGCACAACGCGCTGAACTGCCGCGTCACCCAATTCAGCTTCTTCCTGCATTCAGATGCTGCCCGCCTGCCGCCCGCGCGCGAGCCCGCAGCACTCGTGCTGATCGATGCACCTTACGCCAAGCCCCTGCTCGCCCCGGCCTATGACACGCTGGTGCGCGGCGGCTGGCTGTTGCCGGGCGCCCTCATCGTCGCCGAACAGGAACGCAACGCCCCCGTCCCCACCCTCGCAGGTGCCGAGCTGATCGATGAACGCGAATATGGAAAACCCAAAGTGCTGGTCTACCGCCTCAGCGCCTAAACGCCGCGGCCCTTGCCTTTGCCGGCGGCACTCATTGCGTTCTCGACAAATTTCCCGGCGAGGTTCAGCCCCTGGCTGCCCAGCCGCTTGATGGTTTCCTTGGCATCTTCATAAACCGCCAGCTGACCGGTGGCGTAGCTCATATGCGACTGGTCGAGCTTCTTTTTTTCTGCATTCAAGCCGGTTTCAATCTGGCCGATCAGCGCCAGCACTTCCTGCTTCTCGCGCGCGCTGAGGCTCTTGCGCGCCAGCATCGCCTGCAGCCGCTCGCGCAGATCGTCGCGCTCGACATGCATCATCTCATCCATTGCCTGCGCGCCGGTGATTTTCCCGGCAATCAACTGCTTGATGACCTGCTCGATCAGCCCCAGATCGGACACCGAGCCATCAATCTCATCCACCCGCGACTGGTAGTTCATATCGCTCACCTGCGCGAACAGCGCGGCGTAAAACACGGTGTAATCACGATACAGCCCCACCAACTGCGCGCGCACTTGCTGCGGTGGCATCTTGCGTGTGCCTGCCCCGGCTTCGCCCTGCTTGACCAGCTCAGTCGAGGCTGATTTCTCCGTCACCTTGTTAATCAGCCCGATCGGCTTATCGCCCACCTGCCGCAACTGGGCGAGGTCATACGCCAGATTCTCCACCGATAAGCGGCTGTTTTTCGCATACCTATCGGCGCTGCCCGAGGTCAGCGCCCGCACCGCATCGTGGAAATGCTCGATCCGCGGCCGCCAATCGCCCTCATGCAGGCGGATGCCCCACGGCGTCTCCACCGCCAGAATCTGCGTGTATTTGCCATGCATCAGCTCAATAATCGCTGCTTGCTCTGCCCCATCGAATGCCATAGTTGCTCCTTATGGACACCGCTATCACACAACATCCGCGATCTCAAGGCGAGCCAACACCAAGGGCTGAGGGTGCTGAAACAACGACGCAGTCGGCCAGCAGCGCCGCCCTTTATATCCACTGGCCGTTCTGTAAAAAGAAATGCCCCTACTGCGATTTCAACTCCCATGTACGCGAGCAGGTCGATCACGCCGCGTGGCGCGCGGCCATGCTACGCGAGCTACGCTACTGGCATGCGCGCGCGCCAGAACCAACCATCACCAGCATCTTCTTTGGCGGCGGCACCCCCTCGCTGATGGAAGCCGCCACCGTCGCCGCGCTGATCGCGGAAGCAGACCAGCTCTGGGGGTTGGATGCGGCCTGCGAAATCACGCTGGAGGCCAACCCCACCTCGGTCGAAGCCGCCAAATTCCGTGACCTGCGCGCCGCCGGGGTCAACCGCGTATCGCTGGGTGTGCAATCGCTGCAAGCGGAGGCGCTTAGCTTCCTCGGGCGCGAGCATAATGCCGAGGAGGCCCTCGCCGCCATCACCCTCGCCGCCAGCATTTTCCCGCGCTATTCGTTCGACCTGATCTACGCCCTGCCCGGCCAAACCCTCGCCGAGTGGGAAGCGCAATTGCGCCGCGCCCTCACCCACGCGCGCGGCCATCTGTCGCTCTACCAGCTCACCATCGAGGAGAACACCGCCTTCCACCACGCCTACCATGTCGCCAAAACATTCGTGATGCCCGAAGACTCCCTCGCCGCCGATTTATATGCACTCACCCAATCGGTTATGGGCGAAGCGGGCCTGCCGGCGTATGAGATTTCCAACCACGCCGCACCCGGTCAGGAGAGCCGCCACAACCTCGCCTATTGGCGCAGCGATTCCTATATCGGCATCGGCCCGGGCGCGCATGGCCGGGTCGATCTCGCCGCGGGCGACCGCCACGCCACCCGCAATCTCAAATCGCCCGAGCGCTGGCTTGCCAGTGCCCAAACCTATGGCCACGGGGTGGAGGAAGAACTCCCCCTCACCATCCCCGAACGCGCCGAAGAAAAAATCCTGATGGGTCTACGCCTTGCCGAGGGGTTCCCCCTCGCCCGCCTGCGGCCGGATGAAGCCGCCTACCTGCAGGATCTCTGGCGCGACCAGCGCCTCGACCGCCTGAGCGCGCAAGGCATGCTACACATCACCCCCACCCACCTGCACGCCACCGCCCGCGGCCAGCTCCTGCTCAACCGGGTGATTCAGGAAATATTGAGCTAAAATCCCGTCGGCGAGGGCGAGATGATCGTCAAATTCCCGGCATCCACCTTCATCACCGCAAGGCCGCGCTGCACCGTGCCGCCCGCGCGCAGGCGGAAGATGCCGTTGGCCGGGCCCGCATAACCGGCGGCGTTGGTCAGCGTCACCGTGTCGAACGGGCGGCCGGAGGTGGCAAGCGTCACCGCCAGCGCCACCGCGTCATACGACAGGCTGGCAATGCGTGGCGGCGCATAGTTATAGGTGCTGGTGAAGCGCTGCTCAAACTGGCTGGTCGAAACCGGCGAGCTGGATGCGAACCACGCCCCATCGAGATTCACCCGCCGCAGCAGCGCCGTGTCATCCCAGATGCCGGTGCCAAGGAACTGCACCGTGGTTGGTTTCACACCGCGAATGCTCAGGCCGCGCATCAGCGTTTCAAGCGCCGGGCCGCCTTCGGGCAGCAGCAGCGCATCGAAATTCGGTGCCTGGCCTTGCGGCACCAGCGTGTTCAGCGCCGCATCGAGCCCAGCGCCTTGCGCGGCATATTTCGCTTCCACTATTGGCTTCAACCCGGTGCGCTGCAGCGCGGTGCGCGCCGAGGCCAGCACGGTCTCGCCCAGCGGCGAATTGGGCACCAGCACCGCGATGCGGGTCTTGCCATTGCTGAGTGCATAATTGACGATCCGCTCCGCCTGCTCCTGCGGCGAGAAGCCGAACATATAGACCCCCGTCGGCGCGGGTGCGCGGTTGTTGGACAGGCTCAGCACGCTGATATTTTTCTCCCGCGCGATGGTTGCCGCCGCGCTCGTCGCATCCGCAAACAGCGGCCCGATGATGAATGCTGCCCCCTCGTCGATGGCTTCCTTCATCGCATTCGATGCTTGCTCCGGCGTGTCGCCCGTATCTTTGGGCAGCAACTCCACCCGCACCGTCTGCTGACGGATCGACAGGCGGGCATATTTATCGAACAGCGACACCGTCGCCGCATCCTGCAGTGCGCGGCCCAGCTCGGCATTGCGGCCGCTGAGCGGCAGCAACAAGCCCACTTTGACCACTTTCTGACCGGCCATCGACACCGCATCCGCCGCCGATGCGGTGGCAGGGTTATACGGCGAAATGCTTGTCGCACCCGCCGTCAGCGGCTTGGCAATGCTGGGCGATTCCTGCGCTGCCGCAGGCCGCGGGCTATAGGCCGGGTCCATGCAACCCGCCAACACCATACACAGCGACACGGCGCAGGCCGTGCCTATCCAAAATCGGTAGCGGTTCGTCATAAGGCCCTCTATAGTCACCTGCATCAATGACAGGAACCATGGCTTCTAGCAAACCAACAGAAAAAATCCAGTCTTCACGCGGTGAATTATTCCTGGTGGCCACCCCGATCGGCCATCTCAAGGATATCACCCTGCGCGCGCTCGAAGTCCTGCAATCGGTTGACCGCATCGCCTGTGAGGACACCCGCACCAGCGGCGTGCTGCTCAAACATTACGGCATCAAAGTGCCCCTCACCGCCTACCACACCCATAACGAAGCGCAGTCGGCGGATCATCTTGTCGCCCAGCTGGTCGCGGGCGCCCGCATCGCCCTCATCAGCGATGCCGGCACGCCGCTGCTGTCGGACCCTGGCGCGCGGCTGGTCGAAGCGGCCGTTGCTGCCGGCATCCGCGTCACCCCCATTCCCGGCGCCAGCGCGTTGCTGTCGGCCATCACCATCGCCGGCCTGCCTGCCGGGCAGTTTTTTTACGCCGGTTTCCTGCCGACCAAAACCGGCGCCCGCGCCGCCGCGCTCACCCAGCTCATCACCATCCCTGCCACGCTGGTGTTCTATGAAGCGCCGCACCGCCTTGTCGCCACCCTCAACCATCTCGCAGAAATCTACGGCCCGCGCGATGCCGCCGTCGCCCGCGAGCTGACTAAAATGCACGAAGAATGCATCCGCGCGCCGCTGCCGGAGCTTGCCGCCCATTACGAAGCCAAGCCTCCCAAAGGCGAATGCGTCATTGTCGTCGCCGGTGCCCCCGCCGCCGCGGCGATGGATGATGCCGCCATCGACGCCGCCCTACAAATCGCCTTGCGCACATTGCATGTGAACGACGCAGCGGCGATGGTTGCAAAAGATTCCGGCCGTGCGAAAAGGGATGTGTACGCTCGCGCCCTCGCGCTCAAGGAGAAAGCATGAACACTCTCTCGACCACCCAGCAACGCGTCCGCCGCCACCGCCATGGCATTTTGGGTGAATATGCCGCCCTCGCTTACCTCACCCTCAAGGGCTACCGCTTTGTCGCCCAGCGTTTCAAAACCCCGCTGGGCGAGGTGGATCTGGTCATGCGCCGCGGCGACACGCTGGTTTTCGTCGAGGTCAAAATGCGCAGCCGCATCGAGGATGCGGCTATTGCCGTGCATATCAAAAACCAGTCGCGCGTCAGCCGCGCCGCCCAGCTTTTTCTTGCCGCGCACCCGGCCTATGCATCCCATCAGGTTCGATTCGACGTGGTGCTTGTGACGTGGTATAAGCGCCCGCACCACATCCTCAACGCCTTCTAAACAACATTAACAAAGCTATTTTTATGGTCAATTTCGTCGTCCTTTTTGTGCTCAGTCGGTCACGTAGCGCCGCTACGCTCCCTCCTTGCGCGCAAAAACTCCTAGAACTTGCCGCATAAAAATAGCTTTGTTAATGTTGTAACCTTTGGAGTTTCCCATGCGCCGCCTTGCCCTTTTCCTCGCCATTCCCCTGCTGCTTAACGGCTGCGCGGGCATGCTGCTCACCACCGGCACGCAGGCAGGCATGGCCATTGCCGAGAACCGCTCCATCGGCCGCAAGGTGGATGACACGGTGATCTATACCGACCTCACCAACCAGTTCCTGCAGGCGGATAAGGCCGAGCTGCTCGGCAAAGTCACCTTCAACGTGCGCTATGCCCGCGTCATGCTGACCGGCAACATCGCCACCGATGAAGAAGCCTCACAAGCCATCGCCCTCAGCTGGAAAGCCAAAGGCGTGACCGAGGTCATCAACGAGCTGGTGGTCAACCCGGAAAGCTCCTTCCTCGACACGGCGGGGGATTCCTTCATCAAGCGTAACCTCGAAAGCCGTTTGCTGATTACCAAAGGCGTCTGGGTCATCAACTACTCGATCGATGTGACCAACGGCACCGCCTACCTGATCGGCCGCGTCAAGGACCAGGCGGAGCTTGACCGCGCCCTCAATGTGGCGCGCACCACCAAGGGCATCAAGCGCGTGGTCAGCCATCTGCAAATCAACGCCGACACCCAGCAGCCCACCGTCGCGCCCGATGGTTCCGGCCAGCCGATGAACAGCAGCACTAACAGTAACAGCTCCAGCAATGCCGCACCCAGCGATGGCGGCGTCTATACCGGCCCGGTCTATGGCAATAGCAACGCCAGCAGCAGCGCCACCTCCTCGACGGTGGATGCACCAAGCTCCATCTCCAGCACCCCGCTGGATGCGCCTAAGGGCGGCGGCTACTAGTGAAAGTCGCCATCCAGCTCGACCACCCTTCGCGCCTCAATCCGGCCGGTGATTCCAGCTTCATGCTGATCGAGGAAGCGCAAGCCCGCGGCCACAGCGTTATGTTTTATGAAGCGCCCCAACTGAGCTGGCAGGCCGGTGACCTCACCGCCCCGCTCGCCCCCATCACCATCGACATGGCGGCCACCCCCAGCTGGTCGCTGGGCGAGGCCAAAACCACCTCCCTGCGCAGTATGGATGTCATCCTCATGCGGCAGGACCCACCGTTCGATATGGGCTACATCACCGCCACCCACCTGCTCGAACAGGTGATGCCCGACGTGAAGGTCTGGAACAACCCGGCCAGCGTGCGCAACGCGCCGGAAAAACTCTCGATCCTGCCATTTGCCCAGTTCATGCCGCCCACCCTCATCAGCCGCGATCCCACCGCCATCGCCGCCTTCGCCGCCGCGCACGAGGCCATCGTCGCCAAGCCGCTCTATGGTTTCGGCGGCCGCAGCGTCTTCAAACTCAGCCGCGGCGACGCTAATGTCGAGACCCTGATCGAACACTGGTCGGAACTCTCCAAAGAGCCGCTGATGTGGCAGCAATTCCGCCCCGAAGTGAGCAGCGCCGATAAGCGCGTGCTGTTCATCGATGGCGCGGTCGCCGCCGTGTTCGGCCGCACGCCGGATGCCGGTTCCATCCGCGCCAACATGCGCGTCGGCGGCAAAGCGGTGATCGCCGAGCTCAACGACAAACAGCAAGCCATCTGCGCCGCCCTTGCGCCATTCCTCAAGCAGCAAGGCCTCATGCTCGCCGGGATCGACCTCATCGGCGACTACCTGACCGAGATCAACGTCACCTCGCCCACCGGCCTGCGCGCCGCGCAACGCCTCTACAACCTCAACCTCGCCGCCACCTTCTGGAATGCGGTGGAATCGTACGCATAGGAGCCATCATGACCACTCTCAGCCCCACCACCCTCATGGTCGCCATCCAGGCGGTCGATGTTGCCGTCACCGAGCTAACCGAGCTGAAAGCCGATATCGGCACCGGCCCGGAAGCGGCGGATGTCAACGAGCTGCTGCTCTCCTACAGCCACGCCGCCAAGGAATTGCAGCTGGCCTACGAAGACGAACATTCCCGCAGCGGCCATCTGCCCGCCTATGATGAGCTGGTCACGCCGCAGGCCTAACGCGCCAACCACCGCACTGCACAATGTTTTTCCCTTTCCCTTTGCGCCCAAGTTGCTATTGCAGGCCGTGAACCCGTTCACCTTCGACGTTGAGTGTTTTCCATGGCCCCCAATTATTCCTCGCAACATGAACAACTCATCACCAAAATCATTGGCGCATTGCCCAAATCATCCAGCAAAACCACCGTCGCTTTTGCGCGTAATTTCTACACGCTGTCCACCGTCGCCGACCTGATTGAGCTCGCCCCGGCGGATGCCGCCGCCATCGTGCTGGCGAGCGAAAAATTCCTGAGCGCCCGCCCCAAAAAAGCCGCGCCGAAAATCAGCATCACCCGCACCAAACTGCGCGAAGGCAAACGCGATGTCACCCGCACCCAGGTCATGGTGCTTAACAACGACATGCCGTTTCTGGTCGATTCGCTCTCGGCACTGTTCACCTCGCTGGGCCTCACCATCCACCGCATCCTCCACCCGATTTTCGATGTAACGCGCGACGCCAAAGGCGCGCTCAAACCGACCAGCAACACCACCAGCCGCGAATCCCTGATTTATGTCGAGCTGTCGCCGTTGCCATCCGAGTTGAGCAATGACGGCCTCACCGCCCATATCGAGCGCGCGCTGGAGCATGTCGCCACCGCCGTGCAGGACTGGGCGCAAATGCGCGACCGCGTCAACGCGCTCGCCGCAGAATCCACCGGTAAACACCCCACCATCCAGAAAGCGGATGTGCAGGAAATCCACGACCTGCTACTGTGGCTGGCCGCCAACCATTTCGTGTTCCTGGGCATCGGCGAATACCGCAGCAAAGGCAGCGCCTTCACGCTTGATCGCGCCAGTGCGCTGGGCATTTACCGCCTGCGCAGCCCGAACGAAACCACCGCCATCGAATATTCCTGCGCCGCGACCACGGCCGATCCCGTCAGCATCCTCAAAGCGTCGGATTCCTCGCTCGTCCACCGCCACGCGCCGATGGATCTGATCGTCCTCAAACGCTACGACGCCAAGGGCAAATGCATCGGCGAAATCCGCATGCTCGGCCTGTTCACCAGCACGGTTTATTACCGCGAGACGCAGAACATCCCGTTCATCCGCCGCAAGGCCGCCCGCGTCATCGCCCGCGCCGGGTTCGACCCGCACGGCCATTCCGGCAAAACGCTCAAAACCATCCTCGAATTCCTGCCGCGCGACGAGCTGTTCCAGATGGACGAAGAGCGCCTGTTCCAAACCGCGATGGGCATCGTCTCGCTCGACGCCAAGCCGCAAGTGCGCCTGTTCGTGCGCCATGACCCCTTCGCCCGGTTCGTCAGCGCCATGGCCTACATCCCGCGCGAGCGTTTCTCGTCGGACCTGCGCGGCGAAATCATCCGCATGATCGAGCGCGCCTATGGTGGCCGCATCTCGACCTTCTACACCCAGGTGACGGACTCGCCGCTCGCCCGCCTGCATATCCTCACCGAAACCACGCCGGGCGCGATCCCGAATGTCGATGAGTCGCTGCTCGAACACCAGATCGCCGGGCGCGCCAACGTCTGGGCGGATGCGCTGCGCGACGCGGTCATCACCACCACCAGCGGCGAGGATGGCGAGGCCATCGCGCAGACCTTCGCCAACGCCTTCCCGCTTGCCTATATCAACGGCTACAGCGCCAGCTCCGCCGCCCACGATGTGCGCCGCGTGCTCGAATGCCTGCGTGGCGACGGCCTCGCCCTCGAACTCTTCCGCGTCGATGGTGCACCCGCCGACCAGATGCATCTCAAATGCTACACGCGCGACCTCAATTCCGAGCTGTCGAGCATCATCCCGCTGCTCGAAAATATGGGCTGCACCGTGCTCGATGCGACGCCCTACATCATCACCCCGCACGCGCCCTTCGTGCCGGTGCTGCTGCGCAACTTCACCCTGCGCGTGCATGGCACCGAGGCGCTCGACCTCACCGACGCCAAGGCCCGCATCGAAGCCGCGATCGGCGATATCTGGCGCGGCATCACCGATAACGACGCGCTCAACGCGCTTGTGTTCTCCGCCGGATTAAGCGCGCGCGATGTCACCATCCTGCGCGCCTACAGCCGCTATCTGCAGCAGCTGGATTTCCCCTACAGCCAGCATCTCATCGCCTCGGCGCTCAACATCCACGCGCCCATCGCCCGCCTGCTCGCGCAGCTGTTCGATGCCCGCTTCAACCCCGCCACCAAAAAGCGCGACGCGGCGATGGAGCAGTGCGCCGGTGCCATCCACAGCGCGCTCGAAAACGTCACCAACCTTGGCGAAGACCGCATCATCCGCCGCTTCCTCGCGCTCATCCTGGCCAGCCTGCGCACCAATTTCTACCAGACGGTGAACGGCGCACCGAAGCCGTATGTCTCGATCAAGTTCAGCTCCGCCCTCGTTCCCGAGATGCCGCTGCCAGTGCCCTATGCCGAAATTTTCGTCACCAGCATGCGCATGGAAGGCATCCATTTACGCGGCGGGCCCGTTGCCCGCGGCGGCCTGCGCTGGTCGGATCGTCCGGAAGATTTCCGCACCGAAGTGCTCGGGCTGATGAAAACCCAAATGGTCAAAAACGCCGTTATCGTGCCGGTTGGCAGCAAGGGCGGCTTCATCCTGCGCCGCGTGCCAAGCGACCGCGACGCGCTGCAAGCCGAAGGCATCGCCTGCTACCAGACTTTCCTGCGCGGCCTGCTCGATATCACCGACAACATCATCAACAAAAAAATCACACCCCCGTCGCAGACGGTGCGCCACGATGGCGATGATCCGTATCTCGTCGTCGCCGCCGATAAAGGCACCGCCACTTTCTCCGACATCGCCAACGGTGTCTCCGCCGAATACGGTTTCTGGCTGGGCGATGCCTTCGCCTCGGGCGGCTCGGTCGGCTACGACCATAAAGTCATGGCCATCACCGCGCGTGGCGGCTGGGTTTCTGTCGAGCGCCATTTCCGCGAAATGGGCAAGGATATCGGCCGTGAAACCTTCACCGCCATCGGCATCGGCGACATGTCGGGCGATGTGTTTGGCAACGGCGCGCTGTTGAGCAAAAATATCCAGCTCGTCGCCGCCTTCAACCACCGCCACATCTTCCTCGACCCGGCGCCGGATGCCGCTTCCAGCTTCGTGGAACGTGAGCGCCTGTTCAAACTCCCCCGCTCCGGTTGGAATGACTATAACACCTCCCTCATCAGCAAAGGCGGCGCGATTTTCGAGCGCAGCGCCAAGTCCGTCACCCTGACGCCCGAAATGCGCGCCGTGCTTGGCACCGAAGTGAAAAGCGCGACGCCGGACGAACTCATCCGCATCATCCTCAAAGCCCCGGTCGAGCTGCTGTGGAACGGTGGCATCGGCACCTATGTCAAAGCCGCGGCCGAAACCCATGAGCAGGTCGGCGACCGCGCCAACAACGCCGTGCGCATCGACGGTAACGAGCTGCGCTGCGCCATCGTCGGCGAGGGCGGGAACCTAGGGTTCACTCAACGAGGTCGCATCGAATATGCCCGCAAAGGCGGCCGCATCAACACCGATGCGATCGATAATTCCGGCGGCGTGGATTGCTCCGATCACGAGGTCAATATCAAGATCGGCCTGCGCACCAGCATCGATGCCAAACGCATCACCATGAAGCAGCGCGACGCCGTGCTGAAGAAAATGACCGAAGAAGTCGCCGACCTCGTGCTGGTCGATAACCGGCTGCAAACGCAGGCCATCTCCATCGCCCAATTGCAGGGCGAGCGGCTGATCGAGCCCGCCAGCCAGCTGATGACACAGCTCGAATCCGAGCATTTCCTCAACCGCGCCGTCGAGGCCCTGCCCGACAGCAAACAGCTCGCCGAATTGCGCAGCACCCACCAGGGCCTTACCCGCCCGGAAATCGCCGTGCTGCTGGCCTACGCAAAAATGTCGTTCTTCCGCGATCTCGCCGTCGCCCCCGTGCTCGACGCACCGTATTTCGAAGCCGACCTGCTGAAATATTTCCCCAAAGCCATGCAGAAGGACTACGCTGGCGAGATCAAATCGCACCGCCTGCGCCGCGAAATCGTCGCCACCATGATCACCAACTCCATCGTCAACCGCACCGGTTTCTCGATGGCGTCGTCCCTCATGCGCGCCACCGGCCTGCCCGCATCCGACATCGCGCAAGCCTATGTCGCCACCCGCGACGCCTTTGGCCTGCGGTCTTTGTGGAAAGCCATCGAGTCGCTCGATGGTAAAGTCGCCGCCGCCGTGCAGTCGCGCCTGTTTGCCGAGGTGAACCAATTTATCGAACATAGCTGCCGCTGGTTCCTGCAGCATGTGCCGCAACCGATGAAACTGGCCGAGGTGATTGAGCGCTACAGCCCCGCCCTGCGCGAGATCGAGCGCCACGCCACCACCATGATGAGCGACGCCGTGCGCAGCAGCTTCGAGCAAACCATCGCCCGCCTTACCGCGGAAAGCGTCCCAGCGGAGCTGGCTCACCGCCTGGCCATTCTCGAAATCATGAGCTCGGCCTGCGACATTGCGGATGCGGCGCGCACCGCAAAACTGCCCGTTGCCGCCGTCGGTGCCACCTATTTCGAGCTGGGTGCCGAGTTAAAACTGGGCTGGCTGCGCCTCGCCGCGCAGAACCTCGCCGCCGAGAATTACTGGCAGCAGCTCGCCGTCAAATCCCTGCTCGTCGAGTTCTACCAGGCCCAGCGCCGCCTGACGCTGAGCGTGCTCGCCCAGCACGGCAAAAAAGCCGCGCCTGCCACCGCCTGGCACACCGCCCATGTCGAAACCATCGCCCGCTACCAGCATTTCATCACCGAACTGCGCAGCCAGCCCAGCTTCGACTACCCCATGCTGATCGTCGCGCTGCGGCAGGTGCAGGCAATCACGAGTTTATAGGGGGCGCTTGCGCCCGCGCGTGATTCCCTCTAAATTCCGCCGATGATTAGCAGCTATGTCATCGTCCTGTGCCTCTCCGCCTTTTTTGCGGCCTATGCGTTTACGCGCACGGGCATGCGTATCGCCGTGCTGCTCGGCGTCAAAAGCGCGGTGCCGGAAGGGATCTATGCCCTGCTTGCCGCCATTGCCTTTCTGGTCGTGGTGGCCGCCCCGGCAACGCTGCTGGTCAGCACGCTGCTGCTTTTAGGCACCGGCCTGATCGGCCTGCGCAACTACCTGCCGCCGATTGCGCGTTGGGGCGTGCCGCTGCTGGCAGCGCTGCTTTCCCTCTCACCCAGCACCATGCCCGCCATCGCCCATGTGCCGCAAGTATTCGTCCAGTGCCTCGCCCTCGTCGCCCTGTTCGGCCTCGTGATGAGCGCCACCCGCCTGCCCGACAATCTGCAGCAAAGTGGCCTTGGCCTGCTGCTCGCCCTGCTGCCGCCCACCCTTGCGCCGCTGCTGTTTGCAAGCGCCCCCAGTTTCCTCGCACTCGATGCGGTGCTCATCGCCGCCAGCCTGCTCGGTGTGCTGCTTGCCCGCCGCCAGGGTGGCCGCCTTGGCCTTGCCCGCGCGCCGCTGGTGCTGCTGCTCGGCTGGTTGATGATCCAATGCGTCGTCCATGGCGCGTGGCCATGCGCGCTCGCCAGCCTGTGCCTCTATGGCATCGCCCTCAGCCGCTTCCTGCCGAGCCGGGCCCGTGCGTCTTAGGCTGTCGCAAAACGGGCTGGCGGTGCTGCATGATGCGCTCATGGCCGTGCTCAGCTTCTACCTCGCGCTGCTGCTGCGCCTTGGTGACCGCGTCTTCATCTATGCGCAGGGCGCGTCCTACACCTGCGCCAATGCCGTGTTCGTGCTGCTGCTGGTCAGCTGCCTGCTCTATTGCCGCGCCTACCGCCATGTCTGGCGCTTCACCTCGCTCAACGACCTGGTCGTCATCGCCCGCGCTGCCAGCATTGCCTGGCTGGTGTTTTACCTCGGCATGTACGGCTTCAACCGGCTCGAACATATCCCGCGCTCCATCCCCTTCATCCACTGGATGACGCTGATGCTATGCCTGATGGCAGGCCGCGTGTTCTGGCGCGCCGTCAACGACCAGGCGCTGCTCGCCCGCTTCCGCGGCCGCGGCCAGATCCGCATCCCGGTGCTGCTGATCGGCGCTAATGCGCAGGCCGAAATGTTCATCCGCGAGTCCGAGCGCAGCGTTGATTTCCCCTACCGCGCCGTCGGGTTGATCGATGACGACCGCCGCCAGCATGGCCGCGAAATCCACCATGTGCGCGTCTATGGCGGCACCGACGCGCTCGATGAAATCCTCAAAAAACTCGCCCGCAAAAACCGCAGCCCGCAGCGCCTGATCCTTGCCGAGCCCACGGTGGATGGCAGCCTCTTCAAGCAGCTGCTCGCCATCGCCGAGGAGAACCACCTCACCCTCTCGCGCCTGCCCTCGCTGACCGAGCTGAAGGCCGGTGACCGCGTCCACGACATCCGCGCCGTCGCGGTCGAGGATATTCTCGGCCGCCCGCAAGCCCGGCTCGACCGCCCGGCGATGCGCGATTTCATCCATGGCAAACGCGTGCTCGTCACCGGCGCCGGCGGTTCCATCGGCGCCGAATTGGTGCGCCAGATCGTCGGCCTCGCCCCGTCGGAAATCCTGCTGTTCGACCAGTCGGAATACCAGCTCTATTTGATCGACCACGAGCTGGCCGAAAGCGCCCCCGGCCTCACCCGCCACGCCGTGATTGGCGATGTGCGCGATGCCGATCACCTGGCCCGCACCTTCACCCGCTTCGCACCGGAAATCGTCTTCCACGCCGCCGCCATCAAGCATGTGCCGCTGTCGGAAGCCAATCCGGAACAGGCGGTGCTCACCAACATCCTCGGCAGCAAACAAGTGGCGGATGCCTGCGTCGCCCACCGCGTCGCCGCCATGGTGCAAATCTCGACCGATAAGGCGGTGAACCCGTTGAGTGTGATGGGCGCCACCAAACGCGCCGCTGAAATCTACGGCCAGATGCTGGCGCAGGATGGCGCGGCGACGCGCTTCATCACCGTGCGTTTTGGCAATGTGCTGAACTCGGCGGGCTCGGTCGTGCCGCTGTTCCAAAAACAGATCGCACGCGGCGGCCCCGTCACCGTCACCCACCCGGATATGGTGCGCTATTTCATGAGCATCAGCGAGGCGGTGCAGCTTGTCCTGCAAGCCGCCGTGCTTGCCGCCGCGACCGATGATCGCGCCCCCATTTTCGTGCTCGATATGGGCGAGCCCGTGCGCATCGAGGAGCTGGCCTGCCAGATGATCCGCCTCGCCGGCCTCAAGCCGTATGACGACATTCCCATCACCTTCACCGGCCTGCGCCCGGGCGAAAAACTGTTCGAGGAGCTGTTCCACGACGCCGAAAACATGATGGAAACCAGCCACCCGCTGATCCGCCTCGCCCGCGCCCGCACGCTCGACCGGCTGGCCATCCTCAGCGCCATCGCCGACACCATCACCGCCGCCCGCAGCGGCGACATGCGCACCATTCCCGCGCTCATCCAGCGCATCGTCCCTGAATATCAACCGGAGCACCATGATTAATCTTCCTTAGCTCCCCCCTTGAGGGGGAGCGGGATGTGCCCTTGCACATCCGTGGGGGGTACTCTCCACGGGCTGTCCCCCCACCAAATCGCAAGGGCGATTTGACTCCCCCTCAAGGGGGGAGTTAAGGAAGAAACGAGCCAACCATTCATAACGAGACATTCCATGACCATCACCCGCGCCCTGATTTCCGTTTCCGATAAAACCGGCCTGCTGCCGTTCGCGCAGTTTCTCGTGGCGAGCGGCGTCGAACTGCTCTCGACCGGCGGCACCGCCGAATTGCTGCGCGCCAACAACATCCCCGTGCGCGACGTATCGCAGATCACCGACTTCCCCGAGATGATGGATGGCCGCGTTAAAACCCTGCATCCGCGTGTCCATGGCGGCCTGCTCGCCCGCCGGGCGGATAGCGACCACATGGCCGCCGCCAGCGCCCACGGCATCCCGATGATCGACCTGCTGATCGTCAATCTCTACCCGTTCGAGACCACCCTCAACGCCACCACCGACTATGACACGCTGGTCGAGAATATCGATATCGGCGGCCCGGCGATGATCCGTGCCGCCGCCAAAAACCACGAATCCGTCACCGTCATCGTCGATGTTGCGGATTACACCGCGATCGAGCAGGCAATGCAGGCCAACCAGAACGCCATTCCTGCCGATACGCGTCGCGCTTTTGCCGCCAAAGCCTTCGCCCGTTGCGCAGCGTATGACACGCTCATCAGCAGCTGGCTGACCGGCGCCACCGCACCGCAATTCCCCAACTACCTGCTGGATGCCCGCCTCGCCCAGACCCTGCGTTACGGCGAGAACCCGCACCAGGCCGCCGCCCTCTACCAGCGGCTGGATGCCAAAGGCGGCATCGCCCACGCCACCTGCCTGCAAGGCAAGGAACTCAGCTACAACAACCTCGCCGATGCGGATGCCGCCTGGGCGATCGTCAGCGGCCTTGCCGCCCCGTCCGCCGTGCTCATCAAGCACGCCAACCCTTGCGGCGTGGCCAGCGCCAACAGCATCGTTGCCGCCTTCACTGCCGCACTGGCGAGCGATCCCACCAGCGCCTTTGGCGGCATCCTCGCCGTCAACCAGCCGGTGGATGCTGCACTCGTTGCCGCCATCGGCACGTTGTTCCTCGAAGTCATCATCGCCCCTGCCTTCACCGCCGAAGCGCTCACCGTGCTTGCCGCGAAAAAGAACCTGCGCCTGCTCACCGCCACTGCCGAGACCCATGCCAGCCCGCTGGCTGGCTGGATGATCCAGGCCATCAGCGGCGGCTATCTGGTGCAGCAAAAGGATAAAAACGTCACCAGCGACGGCTGGAAACGCGTCACCGATAAGCCGCTCGCAACCGACGCCACTGCGGATGCCGCCCTCGCCTGGCACACCGTCAAACACGTCAAATCAAACGCCATCGTGCTGGTCAAAAACGGCGCCACCATCGGGGTCGGTGCCGGGCAGATGAGCCGGGTCGATTCCGTGCGCATCGCCATCGAAAAAGCCAAGCAGCACGGCCATGATCCGCGCGGCGCAGTGCTAGCGTCGGATGCCTTCTTCCCCTTTGCCGATAATGTCGAGCTGGCCGCGGCCGCTGGCATCGGCCTCATCATCCAGCCCGGCGGCAGCATGCGCGACCCGGAAGTAATCGAGGCCGCCAACAAACACGGCATCGCCATGCTCTTCACCGGCACCCGGCATTTCAAACATTAATCCGCCTTGCGCGCGGGTGGTTCCTGCCTGCGCGGCCGTGGCGTCACGCGCCGCGTTTGCGCCTCCTGCGCCTGCATAAACGTCAGGATACATTGCTCCAGCGGTGTCAATTCCTCGTAGGTGAAATGGTGCTTCTGCATACACGCCTCCCTCGGTGGATACCGCCACTTTACCCCCCGAATGATGAAGAATAGATGAAGGCGGCAAACATCGCTGTGGATAACCCGCGCGCTACCGCCGCCCGAACAATTTCTCCACATCGCCCTTGGCCAACGCAACATAAGTCGGCCGCCCGTGGTTGCACTGGCCGGAGAACGGCGTTGCTTCCATCAGCCGCAGCAGGGCGTTCATTTCGGCCAGCGTCATCACCCGGCCCGCGCGCACGCTGCCATGGCAGGCCATGGTGCTGAGGATGGCCTCGAGCTTATCGGCCAGCGCCAGCCCGTCATCATAGAGGCTCAAATCATCCGCCAGGTCGCGCACAAGGCCGGCCACATCCGCATCGCCCAGCATGGCGGGCACTTCGCGCACCAGCACGGTGGTCTCGCCAAACCCTTCCAGCACCAGCCCGAGCGCCGCCCATTCCGCACTGCGCGCCATAATGCGTGCCGCCTGCGCATCGGTCAGCTCGACCACTTCGGGCAGCAGCAGCATTTGCCGGGCGACGCCGGTTTGCGCCATCTCGGCTTTGAATTTCTCATACATAATCCGTTCATGCGCCGCATGCTGATCGACAATCACCAACCCCTCACGCGTCTGCGCCACAATATAGGTATGGTGCAACTGAGCGACAGCCGCGCCAAGGGGAAAATCCGGCGTCGGCACGCGTGATTCATGGCTCGGAAAGGCCGTGGGCTCAGACTGCGGCGCACGATGCTGGGGCGGCAAATAATCACGCCCCCACAGCGCCGCATTCGGTGCCGCAAAATCATAGGCTGGCGCGGGGCTCCCCCCATGAAACGGCTGCCCGCGGAATCCCGCATGCTGGCCCGCGAATCCTTCGGCCTGAAACGCCGCCAGCGCTTGGTCGGCCACCGTTGTGCTCGCCCGCTGCGCGGTGGTGCCAATCGCAGCCCGTAGCGCGCTCAGGATCAGCCCGCGTACCAGCTGGCTATCGCGAAAGCGCACCTCGGATTTCGCCGGGTGGCAATTCACATCCACCTGGTCGCCGGGCACTTCGAGAAACAGCACCGCCACCGGGTGGCGATCCCGCGCCAGGTAATCCTGATAGGCCGCGCGGATGACGCCCAGCAGCAACCGGTCGCGCACCGGGCGGCGGTTGACGAATAAATACTGTGTCTGGCTGGTGCTGCGGTGGAAGGTCGGCAGCCCGGCAAACCCGGTCAATCGAATACCCTCGCGCACCGCGTCGATCACCGCCGTGTTCGCCGCAAACCCGCTGCCGAGGATTTTCTCCAACCGCTGCGGCGCAGCGCTGATCCAGTCGGTCGTCAGCGCCGGGAAATCGCGCACCATCCGCCCGTCATGGCTGAGGCGAAACCGCACATCCGGATGCGCCATGGCAAGCCGCTCGATGATATCGACCGTATGGGTAATTTCGGTGCGCGGCGTCTTCAAAAATTTCAGCCGCGCGGGAATCGCGTAAAACAAATCCCGCACCTCGACCAGCGTGCCTTCGCTCAAACTTGCCGGTTGCAGCGGGCTGACCACCCCACCCTCAACCTGCAGCATAAACGCATCCTGCGCCCCGCGCGCCCGGCTGCTGATCGCCACCCGGGCGATGGAGCCGATGGACGGCAGCGCCTCGCCACGAAACCCCATAAAATGGATGGCGAGCAGGTCATCATCGGGCAGTTTGGAGGTGGCGTGGCGCTCGACGGCGAGCGGCAAATCCTTGGGCCCCATGCCGCGCCCGTTATCGCGCACGCGGATGAGGGCAACCCCACCCGACTCCAGCGCAATATCAATATCGTTAGCCCCGGCATCGAGTGCGTTCTCGACCAGCTCTTTCACCACCGAAGCAGGCCGTTCGATCACTTCGCCGGCCGCAATCTGGTTAATCAGCGTCGCCGGGAGCAAGCGAATCGTCACCGCACGTCTCCGGAATGCATGGCCGGCGCCGGTGCAATCGGCCCGCTGCCGCCTACTTCCGGCGCACCGCCAACAATGGCAAACAGGAAGCGCGACGGCGACAGCAGCGCATCCGCCACTGCATTAATATCCCCACAGCTGACCTTGCTGAACAACGCGTCGCGCTCGCTCAGATAGTCCTCGCCCAGCCGGTGCACCTGCATCATCAGCAGCATGTTCGAAACCGAGCTGCTGCTATCGAGCTGGCGGGCAAACGCCCCGCGCACATAGCTTTTCGCATCGGTGCATTCATCCGTCGTCACGCCCTTGTCATGCATCTGGGTGAGCACGTTTTTCACTGCCGCCACCGCCGCGTCGGCGCTGGCATTGCGGGTGGCGAGGCCACCGCTCAGCAGCGCCGCGCCGCGCTTGATATCGAGATCCGTATCGATGCTGTAGACCAGCCCCTTCTGCTGGCGCACATCATCCCCCAGCCGCGAGAAAAGCGAGTTGCCGCCGAGGATGTGGTTGAGCAGGTAGGCCGCATAAAAACGCGGGTCATCACGCGCGATGCCGGGCGCAGCAAAGGCGATCACCGTCTGCGGCACCGCCATCGTTTTATGCAGGGTTTCGCCGCCGCCTTGCAGCGTGGTGGGCGTCACCGCCACGGCGCCCGAATCATTCTCCGCCAGCGCCTCGATCGCATCGCCCAGCACATCGTCGAGCAGGCTGGCATCCACATCGCCCGCCGCGGCGACCAGCACATTGCCGCGCGTCACATAGGTGCGCAGGTAATCATGCACATCCTGCGCATTCAGCGCGGCCACACTCGCCGCATCGCCAAACGGCGCGTTGGCATAAGGGTGGCCTTTGAAACCACGGCTATTGAGCAGGCGAGCCACCTGGTAATTCGGTTGCTCCTCCAGCTGGCTCAGCAGCGAGACCATCTGCGACTGCACGCGCGCCTGGTCGGCCTTCTCCAGCATCGGTTTGCTGAGCGCGAGGGCTAGCAACTCACCCGCCCGTTTCGCATGTTCGCGCAGGCAATAAATATGAATCCGCAGGCGGTCGTCATCCGCTTCCACTTCCAGCGTGATGGCTTTTTCATCGAGCGCGCGCTGGAAGGCGACACTATCCAGCGTGCCCGCCCCTTCGGTCAGCATCGCCGCTGCAAATGCTGCGCGGCCGCCCTTGCCTTCAGGGTCAGACGCATTGCCCGCCCCTTCAAAACTCAGCACCATATCCACCACCGGCACCGTGTCATTTTCCGCATACCACGCCTTCACGCCGTGGCCGATGCGGGTGGTCTGCACGCTCACTTCCGCCTGCGCAACTGCCGCAAAAGCAAGCAACCCCACCAGCAATCCTGTCAGCTTACTGCGCATGCGGCACCTCCGCCGTTGGGGCCGGCGTCTCGGGCAACAAATACCCTGTCACCGCGCGTGCCGGAATAATCACTGCCTTGCCCGCCGCCAGCGCACCCGCCGCGCTCACCTGGCCGACATTATCCGCCCAGCTGTAAAAATATTGCTCATCGAGCCCAATCGCAAACAGGCCTGCCATCGTGTTGGCGAGCGGTTGCAGCCCATCCTGCGCATAAATCAGCGCGGCCTTGAGCAGGGTTTTGGCATTGGCGATATCGCCCTCATCCGGCGCGGTCACAAGGGCGGTCGCCAGCGCCCGGTCGAGCGCTTCTTCCAGCTGCGGCAAGGTCACGCCCGCGGCAGGCACGGCCACAATGCGAAACAGCGCCGGGCCAATCGCCATTGGGTCGTAATCGACGCTGACATTGCTCGCCAGTTTCTGCTCGCGCACCAGGGTGCGGTAGAGCACGCTGGTTTCACCGCCACCGAGATATTGCGCAAATACCGAGAGCGGCAGCGCATCTTCCTTGGCCCCATCGCCCACGCTTGGCGCGATATACTGACGCAGCAGGCGCGGCTCATGCACTTTCGTATCGCGCATTTCGCCCTTACGCGCCATGCGGATCGGCGGCTCCTTCGGCCAGTTGCGCGTGGCGAATTCGCCGCCGGGCATCGCCCCGTAATAATGCTGCGCATGGCGGCGCACATCGCGCGCCGTCACATCCCCCGCCACCAGCAGGATCATGTTTCCCGGCCGGTAATGCGCTTCGTAATAGGCCCGCGCATCCGCCGCCGTGAACGTCGCCATATCTTCCGCCCAGCCGATCACCGGCTGGTGGTACGGATGGTTCAGGAATGTCAGCGCATTCAGCTGCTCCACCCATTGCGCGGCGGGATTATTTTCCACCCGCATATTGCGTTCCTCGGTGATGATTTTCAGCTCGCGCGCGGCCTTGGCCGTATCGAAGTCAATATTGCGCAAGCGGTCGACTTCCATTGCCATCACCGTGCGCAGATGCTCCTTGGGCACGGTCGCGTAAAACAGCGTATAATCGCGGTTGGTCGAGGCGTTCTGCACCCCGCCGACCCGCGCAATCGCGCGGTCATAGGTGCCTTCGGGATAATCCTTGGTGCCCGCGAACATCAGATGTTCCATGTAATGGGCGACGCCGGATTTGCCGTACGCATCATCCGCCCCGCCCGCTTTCACCACCAGCATATGGGTAACAACCGGAATACGCGGATTGGGCATCACCACCACCTGCAAGCCATTGCTCAACTGAAAACGCTCGACCGGCACCGAGGCGCGCACATCGTGTTTTTTGGTTTTGGTGCCGGTAAAATAAATCGCCGCCGCCAGCGCTGCAAGCAGGAGGATGATGGGGATGAAATAGCGGCGCAGCATCTAGAAGATTCGATCCAGCACGGATTTCGGCTTGGTCGATTCGACCGGCACCTCACCGTCATTCACCGGCTTACCCGCACCCTTGTTTTCGCGCAGACGCTCGGTTTCTTTCGCGGCATCCACCACCGGCTCGGCCTTATCGGCACCAGTCAGGCGGTCATAGAGGGTGGGGGCATTATCCTCCACATTCGCGGCTTGTGGTGTGTTGGCTTCGCCGGTCAATTTGCTGCGGATCGATTCGTCCGCATCCGCCGCACCGGCGCGTTTGAGAAGGCTGGCGGCGGCACCGGTTGCCACTTCGCTGCTCGTCACCGGCATCACCGCCGTATCGACCGTCGGCTGCACCAGATCGCCGGGTTCGGCTTGTTTTTTCACCGGCGTGCCGGTCAGCAGGCTGCGCGCCTGGTCGTCCGCGCTGGTGCCGCGTGGCGGCTCACCCGGTCGCGGCGGACGCAGCGAAAATTCCGGCGGCAGGCTCAGCGGCGGGCGCGACACCACCGTAAACTCATCCGGCGCATCGCGGTTGAGGCCAAGCGTTTCACGCACCCCGCCACCGTCACACGCGGTGAGCAGCAGCGGCGCGGCCAGCAGGCCAAGGATCAGGAGACGTTTCATGCGGCTAACCTACACCTATTCGAACGAAATTCAAGGACGCGCTGGATGTTTTACCAGACAAATTAGCAGCAACCCCACCCCGATACAAATCCCCGAATCGGCGACATTAAACGCCGGCCAGCCCAGCGCGCCAACATGCACATAGAGGAAATCCGCCACCGCCCCGTGGCGCAGCCGGTCGAGCGCATTGCCCAGCGCCCCGCCGATCACCATCGCATAGCCGATCCGCTCCCACCGCCGCTCGCTTTTAAGCGCAAGGCGCGCGAGGATGGCCGAAACCACGACCGCCAGCAGCGTCAGCACATAGGGCATGACCTGCGATTCATGCGAAAACATGCTGAAACTCACCCCGCGGTTCCACGCCATCACCAGCGACATATACTCATTCAGCACCACCGGCGGCCGCGTCTGCATGCCAACCACCACCACCACCCAATATTTGCTCAGCTGGTCAAGCGCAAACACCAGCAGCGCCACCAATCCCACCTGCAGGGCGCGGCATTTCGTGGGCGCACATGCGTTGATTTTTTCCATAGGATTACTTTCCATGTTCATGGTTATCCGGCGAGCAGCTTTCGCGCCGCCTCGCCATCCCGCGCAATCTGCGCGGTCAGCGCCGCCAATGATTCGAACTTCACCTCATCGCGGATTTTTTCGACAAACGCCACTTCCATCACCGCCCCGTAAATGGACGCTGAAAAATCAAACAGATGCACCTCCAGCGATGGCCGCAGCGCCGCCCCCACCGTTGGCCGTCGGCCAAAATTGGCCACCGCGTCATAGGTCATCTCCCCCAGCCGTGCCCGCACCGCATACACCCCGTGGGCGGGCAGCTGCAGGTTGGTCGGCAGCGCCACATTGGCGGTCGCAAACCCCATGCCCGCGCCGCGCCCGTCGCCATGCACCACCCGGCCGGTCAACGCATAATCGCGCCCGAAAATCTTGCGCGCCTGCGCCATATCGCCCGCCGCAATCGCCATCCGCGCCGCGCTTGAGGAACAGGCCACCCCGTCCACCATCACCCCGGGCACCGTGATAATCTGCACCCCGCGCGCCGCGCCCCAGGCTTTGAGCATCGCTGCATCGCCGCCGCGCTGTTTGCCAAAGGCGAAATCCTCGCCCGTCACCACCACCTGCGCGCCCAGTTGGCGGGCCAGCACATGGTCGAGGAAATCCTGCGCTTCCACCCCCGCAAACGCGGCGTTAAAGCGCGGCATCGCCACCTGCGCCACCCCGGCTTTTTCCAGCCGGTGCAGCTTGGTCGCCAGCCGCTCGATGCGAAAGGCAGGCACCTGTTTCATAAAAAACCGTCGCGGATGGGGCTCGAATGTCAGCACCCCTGGCACCACCTGGCGTTCGGCCGCCGCCGCCACCATCGCCGCGATCACCGCCTGATGGCCCCGGTGCAACCCATCGAAATTGCCAATCGCCACCGCGGTCGGGTGCGGTGCATCAGTGGGCAGCTGGCGGATAAGTTGCATAGTTGCGCGGGCGTGGAACTGGTGTAAAGGTTGCGGCGTCACTATAAGGTAGCGCGGCCGCCCATGTCATTAGTCAAATCCACCCTGACCATCGGATTCTTCACGTTCATCTCGCGCATCAGCGGTTTCCTGCGCGATGTGCTGATGGCCAACCTGATCGGCGCGGGCCCGTTGAGCGATGCGTTCTTTGTCGCCTTCAAGCTGCCTAATTTCTTCCGTCGCCTGTTTGCCGAAGGGGCTTTCAACGCCGCCTTTATTCCCAGCTTTTCCAGCATTCTAACCGCGCAGGGCCGCGATGCCGCCATCAAATTCGCCGGCGAAGTCATGAGCGTGCTGCTGCTCATCCTGCTGATCCTCAACGCGATTTTCATCATCTTCATGCCGTGGATTACCCCCATCTTCGCCCCCGGCTTTGCCGATACGCCGGAGAAATTCAACCTCACCGTCACCCTCTCGCAGATCACCTTTCCGTATATTTTATTCATCTCGCTGGTGTCGCTGCTCGGTGGCATCCTCAACTCCATGGGCAAATTCGCCGCCCCTGCCGCAAGCCCCATCCTATTGAATCTCTGCATGATCGGCGGCATGCTCTGGCTTAATGGCGTGAGCGCCACCCCGGCCCATGCGCTCAGCTACGCCGTCTTCATCGCCGGCATCGTCCAGCTCGCCTGGCTGGTGTTCATCTGCACGCGGCTGGATATGATGCCCGCCATCCACAGCCCCAAACTCACCAAGCAAGTCAAGACCATGCTGCTGCTGATGGCCCCGGCCGCGCTCGGCTCGGGCGTCCAGCAGCTCAATCTGCTGATCGATGTCGTCATCGCCAGCCACATCCCGGACGCCGTTTCCTACCTCTATTACGCCGACCGCATCACCGAGCTGCCCATCGGCATGATCGGCGTCGCCGTGGGCACGGTGCTGCTGCCGATGCTGTCGAAGCAAATCCGCGCCGGTGACCTTGCGGGCGCGCGCACCAGCATGAACCGCTCGCTGGAGCTGGTGCTGCTGTTCGGCCTGCCCTCCACCGCCGCCCTGCTGGTCATCGCCGAGCCGGTTATCACCGTGCTCTACCAGCACGGCAAATTCACGCCCGAGAACATGATTAAAACCACCCATGCCCTGCTCGCGTTCACCGCCGGGCTGCCCGCGTTTCTTGCGGTCAAAATCTTCGCGCCGGGGTTTTATGCCAACCACGACACCAAAACCCCCTTCAAAATCGCGATCGTCTGCGTGGCGGTGAACCTGGTGCTCAACCTCACCCTCATCCACCCTTTCGCCCATGTCGGCATGGCGATGGCGACCAGCATCGCCGGGTGGGTCAATGTCGGCATGATGGCCGTCATCCTGCATAAACGCGGCATCTTCGCGCCGGATGCCTTGCTGAAATCGCGCCTGCTGAAAATGCTCAGCGCCTCACTGCTGATGATGGTCGCCCTTGCCGCCGCCAACGGCTATTTCGCCGCGTTCTACAGTCAGGGCACCCTCATGAAAATCATCGCCCTCAGCGCCACCATCGCGCTGGGCATGGCCGTCTTCGGCGTCGCCGTGCTCACCCTCAAAGCCTACGATGCCAGCATGCTCACGAGGTTGGTAAAGCGTAAGCGGTAGTGTTAGTTGCGCGCTAGCGCGCCGGATGAGGGCCTTGCCCTCAAACTCCCGCCGCTACGCGGGTCGGCCCTTGGCCTCCCTCGGCTTGCCTCAGGCTATGCATTTTCTTTACTGTTCCCGCGTGTCCCCATCTCTCACCCCATCGCATGACGGGGTCCATCTGTGCCGCTGGCGGTGCCCATTCCTGCCCTATTTCTACATTCAGCCGGAATGGTCACTATACGAAAAAAGCCACTAGCATTTCACATATGCCGTCAAGTGAGAAACCGGAAGCCGGTCCCCTCTCCCGCTTGCGGGAGAGGGTTAGGGTGAGGGGACGCGCGTGAGCGCAGGCAATACTGCGCGGGGCACAGGTAGACCCCGTCATGCGACGGGGTGACAAGTGGGAGAGAATGGGAAGAAAATAACGGAGAACTAAACCGCCAGCACCGCCAGAATGATCACGCCCAGCGCAATGCGGTAATAGGCGAACAGCTCAAAGCCATGCGTCTGCACGAAGCGCACCAGCCAGCGCACCACCAGCAGGGCGACAACGAACGATACCACGAACCCGATCGCGATCAGCCCGATTCCGTCCGAACTCAAATCATTGCGCGCTTTGTAAAGGTCATAGATCGTCGCCGCCAGCATGGTCGGCACGGCGAGGAAGAACGAGAACTCCGCCGCCGCCTTGCGCTCCACCCCGCACATCAGCGCGCCCATGATCGTCGCCCCCGAGCGCGACACGCCCGGCACCATGGCAATGCATTGAATAAAACCGATTTTCAGCGCCGTTTTCCAATCCATCTGGTCGGTCGCGGCAATGGTCGGCACGGGCTTCACCCGCTCGATCACCAGAATCGCCACCCCGCCGAGCACCAGCGCCATCGCCACCGTCCAGGGGTTAAATAACGCCGTTTTAATCGTATCATGCGCCACCGCGCCAATCGCCATCGCGGGGACAAAGGCCAGCAGGATATTGCGCATGAAATGCTGCGCCTCGCGCATGCGCCAATGCACCAGCACGCTGATAAACACTTTCCAATACAGCACCACAATCGCCAGAATCGCGCCCAGCTGGATCACCACCTCGAACACATGCCCCGGCGGCCCCTTAAAGCCGAGCAGATCAACAAACAAAATCAAATGCCCGGTCGACGACACCGGCAAAAACTCGGTGAGCCCCTCAACAATCCCCAGAAATATAGCCGATAGAATATCCACTACTTAAGCCTTCCTTTCGCCGTTAGGCGGTGTGGGCAGAGTGGGGCGAGTGCTAGGAGCGCCAGCGCACAGGGGAGGGAGTGTAGCGACGCTACATGACCGACCCGAGCACTGCCGTGACGACGCAATCGCTCCGCTATGCCCGCACATGGTTAGTGCAGATTGCTCCAGATGCGCTTCTTGACGAGATAAAAGAAACACGTCATCGCACCGAGAAACAGCATCACATGAATGCCCATCCCTTTGCGCTCTTCCATCTCGGGCTCCGCCGCCCATTGCAGGAAGTTGACCACATCATGCGCCTGTTGCTCGACCGTCGCTTTGGTGCCGTCCTGATAGGTCACGCCCTCGTCATGCAGTGGTGCGGCCATCTTGATGATGCCGCCGGGCATATACGGGTTGTAATGCGCCCCTTCCGGCACGCTCACGCCTTCGGGCGCTTCATGGTAGCCGGTGAGCAGCGAATACATATAGTTCGCCCCGTCCTCGCGTGCCTTCACCAGCAGCGACTGATCCGGCGGCAAGGCGCCGTTATTCGCACGGCGACCGGCGTTGTCGTTCGCATACGGCCCCGGGAACGTATCCGACGGACGGCCGGGACGGTCGAACATCTCACCATCGTCGTTCGGGCCGTCATGGATCTGGTAGCTGGCGGCGAAGCTCTTCACTTCCGCTTCCGAGAAACCAACATCCTGCAGCTGGCGGAACGCCACGCGCTTCAGGCCATGGCAGGCCGAACAGACTTCCTTATAGACCTGCAAGCCGCGCTGGATGGCAGGCTTATCGAAGCGGCCAAACGCGCCGTCGAACGACCAGTCCTGCTGCTTGGGCTCGGCCGTGTGGCCGGAGGAAGCAAATGCAGGTGCCGCAACAAGCATGGCAGCCACGCAGAGCAAATGAGCGAATGATTTCATTGCGAAACTCCTAGTGATGCGCGTGGGCGGTGGTGACGGCAGCGCTGATCGACGCCGGCAGTGGGCGCGGCTTCTCGATGCGGCCAAGCACCGGCATCACGACCAGGAAATGCCCGAAATAATAGGCCGTGCAAAGCAGCGACAATATCGGGAAAATGCCTTCCGGCGGCTGGCTACCGCAATAGCCCAGCACCACCGAATTGACCGCGAACAGCCAGAAGAACCATTTATAAATCGGCCGGTAATTCGCGCTGCGCACTTTCGAGGTGTCAAGCCACGGCAAGGCGAACAGGATGCCGATCGAGCCGAACATGGCAAGCACGCCGCCCAGTTTCGATGGGATCATGCCGCCGCTCAGGCCGGAAATGACCAGCACCAGTGCCAATGCCAGGCCAATAGCGGTTGGGGTGCAGCCCAGTCGGTTTTTCGGCAAGAACGAGACAAACACGGTGCCGACCACGCTCGGTGTCGCCGCAACCAGTTTGCGCACGGTGCCGACCGAACGCAGCAACAGCGTCAGCGCGGCAAGGCCAAGACCCGGAATCCACAGCGGAATATCGAACGTAATGGCGCGCAGGATGGCGTAGAACGGCAGGAAATACCATTCCGGCACGATATGGGCCGGGGTCACCAGCGGATCCGCCGGAATATAGTTATCCGCATGGCCCAGATAGTTCGGCGCGAAGAAGATAAACGCCGCAAACACCAGGAAGAACACGCCAAACCCGAAGAAATCTTTCGACGTATAATACGGGTGGAACGGAATCTGGTCCTGCGGGCCTTTCACATCAATCCCGGTCGGGTTGCTGGAGCCATGCTGGTGCAGCGCCATCAAATGCGCCATCACCACGCCCACCAGCACGAACGGCAGCAGGAAATGCAGCGCGTAGAAGCGGTTGAGGGTCGGGTTATCGACCGAGAAACCGCCCCACAGCCAGGTCACGATCGATTCGCCAATCAGCGGGAAAGCCGAGAACAGGTTGGTGATCACCGTCGCGCCCCAGAAGCTCATTTGCCCCCATGGCAGCACATAGCCCATAAATGCCGTGGCCATCATGATCAGCAGAATAATCACCCCGATGAACCAGAGCAGCTCACGCGGCCGCTTGTAGGAGCCGTAATACAGCCCGCGGAACAAATGCACGAACGTCACCATGAAGAACATCGACGCGCCGACCGCATGCATATAGCGCATCAGCCAGCCGTAATTGACGTTACGCATAATGTTTTCGACCGAATCGAATGCCAGCTGCGTACTTGCCGCATAATGCATGGCGAGGAACAGGCCGGTCAGGATCTGGCTGACCAGGCACAGCCCGGCGATGGAGCCAAAGTTCCAGAAATAATTGAGGTTACGCGGCGTCGGATAGACCACCAGCATATTGTTCATCGCCGAGAAAATCGGCAACCGATACTCAATCCACCCGATAACGCCGGGTTTTTCTTCCTGTGGTGCGTGGGCCATCGTCGTCTCCAGTCTTCAGTCCCCAGTCTTCAGCGCCTGTTGGCCACTGAAGACTGACGGCTCATTATCCAATTTTCACTTTTGTATCGCTCAGGAACGTATATTCCGGGATCACCAGATTCTTCGGCGCCGGGCCTTTGCGGATGCGGCCGGAGGAATCATACTGCGAGCCGTGGCAGGAGCAGAACCAGCCATCGAAATCACCAGCACCGTTGCCTTGCGGAATGCAACCCAGATGGGTGCAGACGCCGACCATGATCAGCCATTTTTCTTTGCCTTTTTTCACCCGCGCGGCGTCCGTCTCCGGGTCGCGCAGGGTGCTGATATCGACTTTATTGGCCTCATCGATATTCTTTTGCGAACGGTGGCGGATGAAGACCGGCTTACCGCGCCACATCACCTTGATTTCCTGACCTTCGGCAATCGGGCTCAAATCCTGCTCGACGGATGCCAGCGCCAACACATCGGCGCTGGGGTTCATGCTCTGCACGAATGGCCAGATGAGGCCGGCAGCGCCAAGTGCGCCCATCGCTTGCGCGGTCAGCAGCAAAAAGTCGCGGCGTGGCGCACTGTCCGGCGTGTGCGGGGTGGTCGTTGGTGTCGAATGCGTGCTCATAAAACCTCATGCCCGGGAGCCGGGCGACATCATTACCTTGCTCGCAGCTACAAGCGCAACGCCCCGCTGTCAAGGCGAGAGGCAAACCACCCCACCCAACACCACCACCGCGACCGCGTGCGCGTATCATTTTAGTCGTGGTTGGCGCGTTCGGCGCGTTCGCTTCGCTCCGGCTCGCCCGAAGGGCTACGCACCGATAAACATCGGCTATCCATTTTCTTTGCTATTCCCTTGTTCCCACCACCCCCTTGAGCTTTGCACGCCACCGGGCTAGGGTGCGCGCGCAAAACCAGCTGCGGACCGCCATGATCCACCTCGTCCTCTACCAGCCCGATATCCCGCAGAATCTCGGCGCGGTGTTGCGGCTTGCTGCCTGCATGGGCGCGCAGGTGCATGTGATCGAGCCGTGCGGCTTCCCGTTGAGCGACCAGCGCCTCAAGCGTGCGGGGATGGATTATATCGACCATGTCGCCCTCACCCGCCACCCGACATGGGAGGATTTTCTCGCCCACCGCACCGCCCATCCCGGCCGCCTGCTGCTGCTCGAAACCGATGGCACCACCCGCTACACCGACATCGCCTACCGCCCCAGCGACTATATCGTGCTGGGCAGCGAATCGGCCGGCACCCCGCGCGCGCTTTACGCGCAGATGGACGCCACCCTCACCATCCCCATGAAGCCCGGCCTGCGCTCCCTCAACATCGCCATCAGCGCCGCCATCCTCACCGCCGAAACCTGCCGTCAATTGGATTGGGCATTTGCATGAAACAACCGGCCGCGTACATCGTTGCCAGCAAACGCAACGGTACGCTCTATACCGGCGTTACATCCTCGTTAATCGCCCGTGATTACCAGCATAAGCACGGCGTGCTGGAAGGATTCACCAAAACCTACGGATGCCGCATGCTTGTATGGTATGAGTTGCATGAAACCATGGAGCATGCAATTTTACGCGAGAAGCAAATCAAAGCGGGTTCTCGTCAAAAGAAGCTCGCCCTCATCGAAAAAGAAAATCCCGAATGGAACGATTTATCCGTCACCCTTTATTAAATCGTCATTGCGAGCGAAGCGCGGCAATCCAGCCTTACTTTCTTCTTTCAACAGGTGGCGCCGCTGGATTGCCGCGCTTCGCTCGCAATGACGGGAGGATAGTTTTATGACCATCGACCAAAAAAAAGCCGCCGCGACGGATTGGTTCCGCAGCTTGCGGGATCAGATCTGCAAGGAGTTTGAAACCATCGAGGCGGAAATGGGCAGCGATGCCCGCTTCACCCTCACCCCCTGGCAACGCCCGGAAGGCGGCGGCGGCGAAATGGGGACGATGAAGGGCAACATCTTCGAAAAAGTCGGCGTCAATATCTCGACCGTGCATGGCGAGTTTTCGGAGCAGTTCCGCAAGGAAATTCCCGGCGCGGCAAGTGACCCGCGCTTTTGGGCCACCGGCATTTCGCTGGTCGCCCATATGGCCTCACCCCATGTGCCCGCCGCCCATTTCAACACGCGGATGATTATTGTCGGCGAGCAGGCCGCCCGCCTCTGGTTTGGCGGCGGCGGCGACCTCAACCCGATGGCGCCCAACGACGCCGACACGCATGATTTCCACGCCGCCCTGCGCACCGCCTGCGACAGCAGCTCGGCGGATTTTTACCCCGCCTTCAGCGGCTGGTGCGACGAGTATTTCTACCTGCCCCACCGCAATGAGTCGCGCGGGGTGGGCGGCATTTTCTATGATTATCTGGGCCTAAACCGTCTGGGTCTGGACAGCACACCGGTTGCCACCGGCCAGTTCGGCAAGGGCGGCCTCGGCAAGCAAGCCACCGCCCATGGCATGGACATCGCCGCCAATGCGGCTCTCGACTGGGACGGCGCATTCGCCTTCACCCAAACCGTGGGCCGCGCGTTTGCGACCGTCTATCCCGCCCTCATCCGCCGCCATATGCAGCGCGCATGGACAGACGCCGAACGCCACCACCAGCTGGTGCGCCGCGGCCGTTACGCGGAATATAACCTGCTGTATGATCGCGGCACCCGCTTTGGCCTGATGACCGGCGGCAACACAGAAGCAATCCTCATGTCACTGCCGCCGGTCGTGATCTGGGAGTAGCGGTTAGTTACCGGTGCTGCTTGGTTTTGGGGTGTTTTTCTCAGCCGCGCCGCTGATGTTATTGCCCAGTTTCTGCGTATCGCGGCCGAGGCCTTCGGTGGTTTCGCAGGCCGCAAGCAGCATCAGGGTGGCGGTGAGCAGCATGGTCGTTTTTGCAATGGATGGCATCGTGATTCTCCTAAAAATGAATGAATAACACGACGATCTTTCGCCGATTGCTTATCAGTTATCGATCAGTGAAAAACATACCGGTATAAGCATATCATAAAAATCGCGTGCGGCTCAGGCGCGCTTTTTCTGCCGCTCCAGCCAGCATAGCAGCAGCAGTGCCGGCACTGCCATCACACTGGCGATGGCAAAGAACAGCTCCCACCCGACCGCCTGCGCCAGCGCGCCCGAGGGGGTCGAGAGCCATGTCCGCCCGAAGGCCGCCAGCGAGCTGAGCAGCGCATATTGCGTCGCGGTGTAATTCACCCGGCACAGCGCACTCAAATAGGCAATGAACGCCGCGGTCGACATGCCGCCCGTGAAATTCTCAAGGCTGATCGTGAAGATCAGAAAATGCAGGTCCGCCCCGATTTTGGCCTGCATCACCAGCAGCAGGTTGGTCAGCATATGGGTGAAGCCGCACAGCAGCAGCGCCCGGAACATGCCCACATGCCCCACCAGCCAGCCCCCCGCAAACGTGCCGATGATCGTCGCCAGCAGCCCATAGAGTTTCACCACCTGCGCAATCTGCGATTTGGTGAAGCCAAGGTCGAGCAGGAACGGATTAAACATCACCCCCATGAACGCATCGCCAAGCTTATACAGCACCACGAACGCCAGCACCGCCAGCCATTGCGGCCGCGTCATAAAATCCCGAAACGGCGCGATGACGTAATCATTTAAAAAAGTGGTCAGCGACCGGTGGCCGGTGGTCAGCGGCGCACCATCCACCGCACTCTCCTTCATCGCAACCGTCACCAGCAGCCCCAGCCCCATCACCGCCGCCATCGCCATGTAGGTCAGGTGCCAGCCCACCGCATCCGCCAGCCACAGCGCGCCCGCGCCCGAAACCAGCATGCCGATGCGGTAGCCAAACGTCGCCCATGCCGCGCCGCTGCCTTGCTGCGCCACCGGCAACCGCTCCACACGATAGGCATCGATCACCGTGTCCTGCGTCGCCGAAAGCGTCGCCACGATCACCCCCACCAGCGCGGTCAGCCACGGATTCATCGCCGGGTTGGTAAAGCCCATCGCCACCATGGCAAGCACCAGCAGCGCCTGCGTCAGCAGCAGCCAGCTGCGCCGCCGCCCCAGCCGGGCCGTGAGCCATGGCAGGCGCATCCCATCCAGCAGCGGCGACCATAAAAATTTGAGTGCGTACGGCGTCGCAATCGCCGCGAACAGGCCAATCGCCGCCCGCTCCACCTTCGCATCCGCCAGCCACGCCGTTAGCGTGCTCGCCGTCAACGCCAGCGGCAACCCGGAGAAAAACCCGAGCAGTCCGATCAGCAGCAACCGTGGTTCAACATTCATGCGCATCCGGATCCCTTAGCGGATTCGTACGCAAATGAAAATAAATAGGACGCGCACAACGCGAGGGACATTGCTAGGAGGTGAGTGCTAGGCGCCGGCGCGCGCAGGGAGGGAGCGTAGCAGCGCTACATGACCGACCGAGCACGGCGGCAACGACGCAATCGCCCCTAGCAATGCCCCGGGTTTTAGGAAACCGCTGCTTCGACCATGATCTCGATCTTCCATTGCGGCTGCGCCAGTTTGGCTTCCACCGTGGCGCGCACCGGCGTCGATCCGGCGACCGCCCAGGCATCCCACACCGCGTTCATTTCGCCGATGGTGGCAATATCCGTCAGCCAGATATTGGTTTTGATGAGTCTGGTTTTATCGCTACCCGCGCGCGCCAGCGTGGCGTCGATCTGCGCCAGAATATCCGCCGTCTGCTCCGCGACCGTGGTGCCGCTTTCGGCCACAAAGCCCGACAAATACACCGTGCCGCCATGCACCACCGCTTCACTCATCCGCGCACCCGATTCAATCCGTTTGATCGTCATAAAAAACTCCTCATGTTTAGAAAATTTAAAGTGCGAGCCGGGCGAGCGAGCCATCAGCCCGCGGAGCGGCGCGCAGCATTGGTCAGCAGACCAACGCGTAGCAACCTAGAATGCCTCAAACAGCGGCCGCCCGTTATCGTAACGAACAATCGCCAGTAGCAGGGTGAACAGCATCACCCCCGCCATCAGGAACGCCAGAAACGCACCATCAGTATTTTGTTCCAGCATGGTGACGCCCTGGTTGAGCATCGTGCGCGCCAGCAGCGCCGCGATGATGCCATACACCATCTTCCCATCGCGCGAACGCGGCATGTGTTTGATCGATTCGTAATTCATAAAACCCTCTTTTTTGTATCGTCTATTGCGATGTCACCCCGGCTTCACGCCGGGGTCCCGCTGTGAGGCGGGTGGTATTGCTGGCGCTCCCGCGCGATGGATGCCAGCCTTCGCTGGCATGACAACTACGCCGCGAGCAGCCTTTTTAATGGCTTTTGCGCACGTGCACCGAGATGCGTAATGATGTCGCTGGCGCAGGCCGAACCCAGGCGACCACATTCTGCCAACGGCATGTGTTTGCTGAGGCCATAGAGGAAACCCGCCGCATAGAGATCGCCCGCGCCGGTGGTATCCACCACTTCGCTGACCGGCACCACCGCCACATGAATCCGTGCATCCTTGGTCAGGATGATCGAGCCCTTCTCGCCACAGGTCACGGCGATAATCTCGCACTGGCCTTGCAGGGTCGCCAGCACCTCTTCAAAGCTCTTGCCGGGATAAAGCGCACAGGCTTCGGCCTCGTTGCAGAACAGGATATCGAAATCATCGGCGATCATGCGGATGAAATCCTCGCGGCTGCGCTCGACACAGAACACATCGGACAGGGTGAAGGCGATTTTGGTGCCCGCCGCCCGCGCCGTGGCAAACGCATGGCGCAGCGCCGTTTTGGTGACATCGAGGTCCCACATATAGCCTTCGCCGTAAAATATCTGCGCGTTGCCGATCAGCGCCACATCCACATCATCCGCATGGATTTCGCCCGCCGCACCGAGGAAGGTGTTCATCGTCCGCTGGCCATCCTGCGTCACCACAATCAGGCAGCGCGCAGTGACGACGCCATTGGCCGCATCCGGGGTCTTGAATTCGACGCCGATGGCGTTCATGTCATGGCGGAAAATGCGGCCCAGCTCATCGGCATTCACCTTGCCGATAAACGCCGTTTTTGCGCCCAGATCCGCCATGCCCGCCAGCGTGTTGGCAGCCGACCCACCGGAGACTTCGGTGGCCTGGCCCATTGCGCCATAGATCGTTTCAGCCTGCTCGGCATTGATCAGCTGCATCGTGCCCTTGCGCATCGCCTGCGCGGTGATGAATGCGTCATCCGCAAACGCCAGCACATCGACAATCGCATTGCCAATAGCCACCACGTCGTAGGGTTTTTTTATATCGCTCATCACTCACTCCATGGGGCAGCGCGTTCACGCACCACCCAAAATTTCGCGCGCCCGCTGCAGATCCTCAGGCGTATCGACGCCGAGCGGTACAGTATTTACCACGCACCCGTCAATCCTCATTCCGGCCTCAAGCGCGCGCAGCTGCTCAAGTTTTTCGCGCAACTCGAGGGGGCTTGGCGGCAGGCTGACGAACCGTTCCAGCGCCGCCCGGCGGTAAGCATACACCCCGATATGGTGGTAGCGCACACCCTCACCATAGGGTGCCGTGGCGCGGGTGAAATAGAGTGCGCGACCGATATTGTCATTATCATTCAATGCAATAACCGCCTTCACGACGGATGGATTTTCATGTTCCTCCGCGCGCGTAATCGGCGTCACCAGCGTCGCGATATCCACCGCCGGGTTGGCCAGCGGCAGCAGCACATCGCGCAGGTTTTGCGGGTCCAGTGTCGGCACATCGCCTTGCAAATTAATAATCGTGTCGGCCACTGTCGGCCATGCCCGCACCGCTTCCCAGATGCGATCCGAGCCGCTGGGATGGTCCGGATCGGTTACGATCGCCTGCCCACCGGCGGCGCGCACGGCATCCGCAATCTCGGCCCCATCGCATGCCACCACCACCTCGCCGACGCCCGATTCCAACGCCCGCCGCATCACCTGCACAATCATCGGCACCCCGCCGATGCTGGCCAGCGGCTTGCCGGGCAGGCGTGTCGCTTTCATGCGCGCGGGAATCACAATCAGGACAGACATCCGGTGCTTTCTCATCTTATTGTTGCGGGCCTGCGAAGCCTATGTTACCGCAGGGACAGTTTTCGTTAGCCGCTGCGTCGGCAAATAACAACCATGCACTTTAGGATCTTCGCATGTCGAACCTCAATATGAATAAAGCCGCTGCCGCCATTCTCGTTGCCGGTCTCATCGGCATGGTCACCGGCAAGGTCACCGAATATCTCTATCTGGGTGGCCCCGAGCATCCTGGCCACCACGAGGCCAAGCGCGGCTATTCGATCGAAGTGACCGAAGCCCCTGCCGATGGCGCCGCCGCCGCACCCGCCACCGCAGCCGACATTTCCGCGCTCTACGCCACGGCCGATGTGAAAGCCGGTGGCGACCTGTTCGCCAAAAAATGCACCGTCTGCCACAATGGCGAGAAGGGTGCCGCCAACAAAATCGGGCCGCATCTGTGGGCCGTGGTTAACCGCAAAGTCGCCAGCGTCGCTGATTTCGGCTATTCTTCCGGCATGAAAACCCACGCCGACCGCAGCTGGGGCTTTGACGAGCTGAACCACTTCCTCTGGTCGCCAAGCAAATGGGTGCCGGGCACCATGATGTCCTTTGGTGGGTTCCCGAAAGACCAGGATCGCGCCAACCTCATCGCCTACCTCAACAGCCTGTCGGATAGCCCGGCCAAGCTGCCGGTCGCTTCTGCCAAACCGGCGGAAAAACCTGCCGAGGCGGCGCCCGCTGCCCACTAAACCGTAAGGAGTGCCTGCCGATGACCACTTCCATCCTCTGGCTGCTCGCTGGCGCGCTTTTTATCTGTGTTGAGATTTTCGGCATGCCCGGCATTGGCTTCCTATTCGCCGGTATCGCCGCGCTGGTTGTCGGTGGTGCCATCGAGGCGGGGTTGCTTACGGCGGATGCCACACTCATCCAGTTCGTGCTGTTTTTCGCCATCACCATCATCAGCGCCGCGCTGCTGTGGAAAAAGCTCAAGCGTACCCCCAACCCCACCTACCACAACATCATCGGCACCGAAGCGGTGGTAAGCGCGCCGGGCCTTTCGGGCACGCAAATCGGCCAGGTGCAATGGTCGGGCACCATCATGCGCGCCCGGCTGGTCGATAACGCCCCGGTCGATGTGCTGCCCGAAGGCAGCGTCGTCACCGTCCGCCACACCGAGGGCAACGTACTCTACGTCACCCCGCGCACCCACTAACACACCCACACCACGGAGACTGTCATGGAAGCCTTTCTGCTTGTCGCTATTGGGTTCATCGGCCTTATCATGGTCTTCAAAGGCATCAAAATCGTGCCGCAGCAGGAGGCATGGGTGGTGCAGCGTTTCGGCAGCTTCGAGTCGGTGCTGGAGCCGGGCCTGAACTTCCTCAACCCGCTCACCAAAAAAGTGGCGTATAAACATTCGCTGAAAGAATTCGCCCACGAGGTGCAGGAGCAACCCGCCATCACCCGCGACAACGTGACGATGATGATGGACGGCGTGCTCTACCTGCGCATCATCGACCCCAAGCAGGCGTCCTATGGCGTCAGCAACCCCATCTATGCGGTG
This sequence comes from Pseudomonadota bacterium, assembly GCA_040384265.1. Classification (GTDB taxonomy): domain Bacteria; phylum Pseudomonadota; class Alphaproteobacteria; order Rickettsiales; family UBA3002; genus QFOX01. The sequence goes on from JAZKJM010000003.1 coordinate 145,957, forward strand.
AGCCAGCTCGCCCAGACCACCATGCGTTCGGAGATCGGCAAGCTCTCGCTCGACCAGTGTTTCGAGGAGCGCGAACAGCTCAACTCCAACATCGTCACCGCGATCAACTATGCCTCGCAAACCTGGGGCATCCAATGCATGCGCTACGAAATTAAAAACATCACCCCTCCTTCCACCGTGCTGAAAGCGATGGAGCTGCAGGTCGCCGCCGAACGCCAGAAGCGCGCCGAGATCCTCAATTCCGAAGGCATGCGCCAATCGAAAATCAACATGGCGGAAGGCCAGAAGCAAGAGGTCGTCCTCAACTCCGAAGCCTCGCAGACCGACCAGGTCAACCGCGCCCGCGGTGAGGCCGAGGCTATCATCGCCGTCGCCGAAGCCACTGCCAAGGGGATCGAGATGATTGCCGCCGCGATTTCCCGTCCGGGTGGCGAGGATGCGATTTCGCTGCGCGTCGCCGAGCAGTATGTCAGCGCCTTCGAGAAGCTCGCCAAAACCAGCACCACCATGCTGTTGCCTGCCAGCGCCAACGATACCGGCAGCATGGTCGCCCAGGCGATGAGCGTGTTCGAAACCATCAAGCAAGGCCGCGGCGCCAGCAAAGATGCAACGAAAAACCCGCCATGGGCCACCCCCAAAGCGTAACCGGCGCTTTGCACTAGACGCCACCCATGGCGCGGCCTAGGCTTTGCCCATGAACCGCTTCGTCACCTCGCTGCTGCTTTGCCTGATGCTTGCCGGCCCCGCCCACGCCGCGCAGGGCATCGCGCTGTTTGGCGAACCGAAATACCCGGCCAACTTCCACCATTTCGATTACGTGAACCCGAACGCCCCCAAAGGCGGCACCATGAAGCTCGCCACCATGGCCAGCTTCGATAGCGTCAACCCGTTCATCCTCAAGGGCATCGCCGCGCCCGGCCTCATCGGCAACCTGTTCCAGCGGCTGATGGTGCCTTCCTACGACGAGCCGGAATCCTGCTACCCGTTGATCGCAAGCGGCATCACGTTAAGCGCCGACCGCACCCGCGCCGAGGTTACCCTCAATCCCGCCGCCCGCTGGCATGATGGCGTGCCCATCACGGCGGACGATGTCGTCTTCAGCCTCACCATGCTGAAGGAAAAAGGCCACCCCTCCTACCGCGTCTATTACAAGCCGGTCACGGTCGAGAAAATCGATGCCCACCATGTGCGGTTCCATTTCGCCGATCGGGACAACCGCGAGCTGCCGCTGGTCGCAGCATCCATGCCGGTGCTACCAAAACATTATTACGAAAAAATCCCCTTCGACAAAACCAGCCTCACCCCGCCGCTGGGCTCGGGCCCCTATAAAATCGCCAGCATCGACCCCGGCCGCGCCATCACCTACAGCCGCGTGAAGGACTATTGGGCGGCGGATCTGCCAAGCCAAAAGGGCCTCAATAATTTCGACACGATCCGCTACGATGTCTACCGCGACGACGTGGTCGCGCTCGAAGGCATCAAATCCCACCAGTTCGATTTCTACGAAGAATTCATCGCCCGCAATTGGGCCACCGCCTATGACGTGCCCGCCGTCACTTCCGGCGCGCTCATCAAAACCCGCATCGCCCATAAAATCCCGCGCGGCATGCAGGGCTTCATCTTCAACACCCGCCTGCCCAAATTCGCCGATGTGCGCGTGCGCGAAGCCGTCGGCCTGACGCTCGATTTCGAGTGGATGAACCAGACCCTGTTCTACGGCGCCTACGAACGCGGCAGCAGCTATTTCAACAACACCGATTTCGAAGCCAAAGGCCTGCCGGGCGCCGACGAGCTGAAACTGCTCAGCCCCTTCAAAGCCTCCTTACCCGCCTCCCTTTTCACCACCCCCTACGCCGTGCCCACCACGGATGGTTCCGGCGTCGCCCGCGCCAATTTAATCCGCGCACAGGCCCTGCTTAACGACGCGGGCTGGGTGATGCGCGACGGCGTGCGCGTGAACGCCAAAACGGGCGAAAAACTCACCATCGAATTCCTGATGACCCAGCGCACCTTCGAGCGCGTCATCAGCATCATGCGCCATAATCTGGAGAAGCTCGGCATCGCCTCCACCTTCCGTTATGTCGATGCCTCGCAATACCAGAAACGGGTGGATGGGCGGCAGTTTGACATCGTCTCGATCTGGTGGAACCAGGGCCAGTTTTACCCCAGCTCCGAGCAATATATGTACTGGCATTCGAGCCAGGCCGATATGGATGCAAGCCAGAATATCGGCGGCATTAAAAACCCGGCGGTGGATCGCCTCGTCACCCAGATCCGCAACGCCCAGACGCTGGAGCAGCTGCGCCCCGCCGGTCGCGCCCTCGACCGCGTGCTGACGCATGAATATTACGTCATCCCGCACTGGAACATCAACGCCTGGCGCGTCGCCTACTGGGACCAGTTCGGTCGCCCCGCCATCACCCCGGCCTATAATCTGGGGATCGATACCTGGTGGGATAAGGGCGTCACCAGCAAGAAAAAAACAGCGCCATCCGCAAGCGGTGGAGGCACCCCATGACCGCCTACATCCTGCGCCGGTTGTTGCTGATGATTCCGACCCTGCTCGGCATTCTACTCATCAATTTCATCATCATCCAGGCCGCGCCCGGCGGCCCGGTCGAGCAGATGATCGTCAAGCTAACCACCCCGGGTGCCGGCGGCACAGGCGACCGTTTAGGTGGCGGCGGTGATTTGGGGAGTACCGCATCCGCCAGTGGCGCAGCCACCACCGGCTATCGCGGCGCGCAGGGGATTGATCCGGAGCTGCTGGCCGACATCAAAAAGCAGTATGGCTTCGACAAGCCCGCCACCACCCGCTTCTGGCTGATGCTCACGCACTATGCCCGCTTCGATTTCGGCACCAGCTTCTTCCGTGACACCCCGGTCATCGCCCTCATCGCCGAGAAGCTCCCCGTCTCCATTTCGCTGGGCCTGTGGACGACCTTGATCGTCTATCTGGTCTCCATCCCCCTTGGCATCCGCAAAGCGGTGCGCGACGGCTCGCCGTTCGATGTCTGGACCTCCACCGTCATCGCCATCGGGCAGGCCATCCCCGGCTTCCTGTTTGCGGTGCTGTTGCTGATCCTGTTCGCCGGCGGCAGCTATGTGCAATGGTTCCCCTTACGCGGCATCGTCTCCGATGACTGGGCCAGCCTCAGCCTGTTTGGCAAAATAACCGATTATCTCTGGCATATGGTCCTGCCTGTCACCGCCATGGTGGTCGGGGGTTTTGCCTCGCTGACGCTGCTCACCAAGAACTCCTTCATCGAGGAAATCAGCAAGCATTACGTGCTCACCGCCCGCGCCAAGGGCCTGAGCGAGCGCCGCGTGCTTTACGGCCATGTGTTCCGCAACGCCATGCTGATCGTCATCGCCGGGCTGCCCGCCGCCATCCTTTCCATCCTCTTCACCAGCGCCATGCTGATCGAGGTCATCTTTTCGCTCGACGGGCTTGGCCTGCTCGGTTTCGAAGCCGCCCTCGCCCGCGATTACCCCATCATGTTCGGCACGCTGTTCATCTTCACCCTGATCGGCCTTGTGCTCAAACTCATCGGCGACATCACCTACATGCTGGTCGATCCACGCATCGATTTCGAGGGGAGAAGCTAGCGATGCGCATTGAACATCACCGATGCAATAATCTCCATAGCTCCCCCCTTGAGGGGGAGCCAAATCCCGAGAGGGATTTGGTGGGGGGCCTCTCTCCACTTGCTCCAACGTCTGAGTATGCTGCACCATTATCCCCCCACCAAATCGCCGAAGGGGCGATTTGGCTCCCCCTCAAGGGGGGAGCTATGGAGATCGCATGACCCTTTCCCCCATCACCCAGCGCCGCCTCGCCGCCTTCAAAGCCAACCGCCGTGGCTATGTCTCGGCGATCATCCTGCTCAGCCTGTTCACGCTGAGCGTGTTCGCGGAATTGCTCGCCAATGACCGGCCGCTGCTGGTTTCCTATCAGGGCCGCCTGCTGGTGCCGTTCCTCACCACCTATGTCGAGAAAGACACGTTCGGCGGCGTGCTCGAGAGCGAGGCCGATTACAACGATCCCTGGGTGATCAAACAGATCGACGACCATGGCTGGATGCTGCGCGCGCCCCTGCCCTACAGCTACCGCTCGATCAATTTCCACATCACCCGCGCCCCTTCCGCGCCGTCGCTGCATAACCTGCTCGGCACCGACGATCAGGCGCGTGACGTGCTGGCCCGCGTTATTTACGGCTTCCGCCTCAGCATGTGTTTTGCCATGCTGCTGGTGTTTTTCTCCAGCATCATCGGCATCGCGGTCGGCGCACTGTCGGGCTATTTCGGCGGTATCCTCGATCTGTGCCTGCAGCGCTTCATCGAAATATGGGAGGGCATTCCGGTGCTGTTCCTGCTCATCATTCTCTCCTCCATGGTCGCGCCCGGTTTCTGGTGGGTGCTGGGGCTGATGCTGCTGTTCCGCTGGATGAGCCTGGTCGATGTGGTGCGTGCCGAATTCCTGCGGGCGCGCAACTTCGATTACGTGCGCGCTGCCCGCGCCCTGGGCCTGCCGGAACTCACCATCCTGCGCCGCCATGTGTTGCCCAATGCGCTGGTGTCGGTGTTCACCTTCCTGCCCTTCCTCATCACCGGGGCGATCACCACGCTGACCTCGCTGGACTTCCTCGGCTTCGGCCTGCCCATCGGTTCACCCTCGCTTGGCGAGCTGCTGGCGCAGGGTAAAAACAACCCTCAATCGCCGTGGCTGGGCCTTATTGGCTTCTTCACGCTGGCCTTTGTGCTGTCGCTGTGGCTGTTCATCGGCGAAGCCGTCCGCGACGCGTTCGACCCGCGCAAAATCTTCGTGAGGAGCGCAACATGAGCCTGCTCACCATCACCGATCTGTCCGTCACTTTCGGCGAGACGCCCGTCGTGCGCGATGTCTCCCTTAGCGTCGAAAAAGGCGAAGTGCTGGCCATCGTCGGCGAATCCGGTTCGGGCAAATCCCTCACCGCTTTATCGATCCTGAAACTGCTGCCCGGCAACGCCCACACGCGTGGCGCGATCACCTTCAACGGCGCGTCGTTGCTCGACCAACCCGAAGCGGCCATCGCCACCTTACGCGGCAACCGCATCGGCATGGTGTTCCAGGAACCGATGACAGCGCTGAACCCCCTGCACCCCATCGCCCGGCAGATGGTGGAATCCTATTGCTGGCACCAGCGCATCCACCCCAAAAGCGCGGCCGCAAAACAGAAGCTCGGCGCGCTGTTTGCTGCGGTCGGGCTCAGCCATCTGGCAGCGCGCGGCACGCTCTATCCGCACCAGCTTTCCGGCGGTGAGCGCCAGCGCGTGATGATCGCTATGGCCATCGCCAACGACCCCGATTTGTTGATCGCCGACGAACCCACCACCGCGCTCGATGTCACCTTGCAGCGGCAGATTTTGCTGCTGCTAAAAACGCTCCAGCGCGACCGCCGCATGGGCATGATCTTCATCACCCACGACCTGCTCACGGTGCAACATATCGCCGACCGTGTGGCGGTCATGCATGCAGGAAAAATCGTCGAGCACGGCACCGTTGCCGATATCTTTGCTGCGCCGCAACATGCGTACACAAAAATGCTCCTTGCCGCTGCCCCAAGCGGTGCCGCGGTGCCCATCAAACCCGATGCTACAGAAGTTATCCGCACCGACCAGCTCAGCGTCCGCTTCCCGGTCAAAAGCCCGATCCTGCGCCGCACGCTACGCACCGTCACTGCGGTCGAAAACGCCACGCTCCAACTGCGCAGCGGCGAGACACTCGGCATCGTCGGTGAATCCGGTTCCGGCAAAAGCTCGCTTGGTTATGCCCTGCTGCGCCTCATCCCCAGCGATGGGCCCATTGTATTTCTCGGCACCCGGCTCGACACTAAAACCAAGCGCCAGTTGCGCGCCGCGCGGCGCGATATGCAGCTGGTGTTTCAGGACCCGTTCAGCAGCCTCAACCCGCGCATGAATGTCGGCGACATCATCGCCGAAGGCTTGCGGCTGCACGAGCCCCACGCTGCAAATCCGGGTGCGCGTGTCGATGAAATTCTCCTCCAGGTCGGCCTCACCCCAGACATGAAAACCCGTTACCCGCACGAGTTCAGCGGCGGCCAGCGCCAGCGCATCGCCATCGCCCGCGCGATGATTTTAAAACCCAAATTGGTGGTGCTGGACGAGCCGACTTCCGCGCTTGATATGTCGGTACAACGCCAGGTGCTGGAGCTGCTGAAAGACATCCAGCGTGCGCACGGCGTATCGTATATGTTCATCAGCCACGACCTGCGCGTCATCAAATCCATGGCGCATCATGTGCTGGTGCTGAAGTCCGGCAGCATCGTCGAAAGTGGCCCGACCGAACAGGTTTTTGCTGCGCCGCAACATGCCTATACCAAGCAACTTTTTGCTGCAGCATTTGGCGACGCAGGTTAGCTCCCCATTCTCACCGCTGGATGCCAGCTTTCGCTGGCATGACACTATGGGTATCGTGAGTGCAAAACGGTCAGAACGTTGCGCTTAAACGCCACCGCCCAAACGGCGCAAAATTTCATCCAGCTGCGACAGTGAATCGTAGCTGATCACCACATCCCCCGCCTGCCCGCCGCGCGTGTCGATGCTGACGCGCAACCCGAGGGAATCGGCCAGCATATTCTCCAGCTGCAGCACGTCCTCGCTCTTATTGGCATCCGGCTGGCGTGCGTTGCCGGAGGGTTTTTTCTCCACCGCCGGAGCCTTGATTTGGGTATCCGGCTGCATGCCTTTGGCCATCTCTTCCGCCTGCCGCACGCTCAGCCCGATCTCGGTAATCTGGCGCGCCAGTTCTTCCGGATTGGGCGACATCAAAATCGCCCGCGCATGGCCCATCGTCAGCTCACCCGTATCGATGCGTTTTTTGACCGATTCGGGCAGCTTCAACAGCCGCAATAAATTGGCGACATGGCTGCGGCTTTTGCCCACCACCGGCGCCAGTTTTTCCTGCGTATACCCAAACTCGTTCATCAGCCGCTGATAGCCCGCCGCCTCTTCCAGCGGGTTCAGATCCGCGCGCTGAATGTTCTCGATCAGCGCCAGCTCCAGCGCCTCGGAATCACTCACCTCGCGAATAATCACCGGCACCTCGACCAGCTTGGCCAGCGTCGCGGCGCGGAAGCGGCGTTCACCCGCAATAATTTCATACTGGTTATGGGCGATCAAGCGCACCACGATCGGCTGCATCAGCCCGTGTTTTTCGATCGAGTCCGACAGTTCGGCCAGCGCCGCCTCATCGAAATGGCGCCGCGGCTGGTATTTGCCCGCCCGCAACAGCGCAATCGGCAGCGTCGCCGTTGGCTTTACCGCATCCGGCGCGCTCATGGTTTCATTGATCGCCGCGCCTTCGCCCATCAGCGAAGAAAGCCCACGTCCCAGTCCTTTTGCCGCCACTGCCATTGCCGTCTCCTTGTTTTTGTTATGCCGCCGCTTTCGCCGCGAATTGTTTTTCCCGTTGAATCAGTTCCCGCGCCAATTGCAGATAGGCCTGGCTGCCGGGGCATTTGAGGTCATAGACCAGCGCCGGTTGGCCATGGCTTGGCGCTTCCGACATCCGCACATTGCGTGGGATCACCGTCTTATAAACATCCGTCCCCAGGAAGCCCCGAACATCCTGTTCGATCTGCTCGGTCAGCTTGTTGCGGCGGTCATACATGGTGAGCACCACCCCGTGAATGGCGATGCCAGGGTTCAGGTTGGCCTGAATCAGGCGGATGGTCTTCAGCAGGTGGGCCAACCCTTCAAGCGCATAGAATTCGCATTGCAGGGGAATTAAAACCGCGTTGCTCGCCGTCAGCGCGTTGATGGTCAGCAGCCCGAGCGACGGCGGGCAATCGATAATCGCATAGTCCCAATGGCCGGGCATGTTCCTCAGGGCGTTTTTCAGTTGGAATTCGCGGTTCTCCATCGTCACCAGCTCGATCTCGGCGCCGGTGAGGTCAATCGTCGCCGGGGCGACGGAGAGGCGAGGGATCGCGGTTTTCACCGCGGCTTCCTCCAGCGTCGCGCTGCCGATCAATACGTCATAAGACGTTTTGACCCGTTTCTTCTGGTCAATGCCCAAACCAGTCGAGGCATTACCCTGTGGGTCGAGGTCGATCACCAGCACCCGCTTGCCGATGGCGGCGAGGGCGGTGGCCATATTGACCGCGGTGGTGGTTTTGCCAACCCCCCCTTTTTGATTCACTACCGAAATGATGCGTGTCATGATCAAACCCTATACGGTGTGCGTTTTCGACAACTCAGTTATCGATATTATGCTTGATTTTTTATTGGTTAAGCTAGGAAATAGCTGGTGCTGATACGACCAGTCATTGCCGGTCGCTGCTAACTCATTAGCGAAGTTTTCGCCCTTTGGGAAGAGGCAAATTGCACCCGGCTGCAGCAGCGGGTAGGCCATCGCCAACAGCTCTTTAAGGGGGGCGAGGGCTCGTGCCGTCACCACATCGAAGCGGGCGGTGAGGGTGTGCAGGTCCTTTGCTTCAATGGTTACATGGTCCAGCGCCAAAGCGCGTTTGACTTCCTGCAGGAAGGCCGATTTGCGTTGATCGATTTCCACCAACGTCACCGCAATATCCGGTCGGGCGATGGCGAGGATCATCCCGGGCAATCCGGCACCGCTTCCCAGATCGGCCAGTGAGGTGGCGGTGGGGGGGAGGAGGGGTAAAAGCTGGAGCGCATCCTCAACATGGCGGGACCAAACATCCGATTCCGTGGTCGGGCCGATCAAATTGATCTTCGCGTTCCACTTTAAAAGCAGTCCGACATATCCTTCTAAATGTGAAAATGTTTCACGTGAAACATTTTGGGAAAGATGCGTCGGGGAATGGGCCATGGGTGATTCCATAGTTGAAAAGGGTCGTCCTGTCATGTTCAAAATGTTTCACGTGAAACATTTTGGGGTCGTTATGCCGATGCCGAACGCCGTTTCATGAAAGTCAAAATAGCAATAATTGCCGCTGGGGTCACACCGGGAATCCGACTGGCCGCTCCGAGGGTCGGCGGTTTTGCCTGTTTCAATTTGTGACGAATCTCGTTGGAGAGGGAGCCGACATCGTCGTAATCCAACGCATCCGGAATCTGCAATTGTTCGTCTGCTTTGAACAAATCAATGTCCGATTGCTGACGGGCAAGATAAGATTTATAGACCGCTTCGATCTCGATTTGTTCCCGAACATCGGCCCGGTAACCCTTCATCGCCGGCCAGATGTCACTGAGTTGATCGAAGCCAATGCCCGTATAGCCTAGCAAATCAAGGGCGGTGCGTTTCACGCCATCCCGATTAATCGGCAATCCATACTCGGCGGCCTTGTTGGGTGAAATTGTTTCACGTGAAACATTTTGGAAGGCTTCGGCCAGTAATTTTTTCTTCTCTAAAAAACGCTCGGCGCGAATCGAGCCGATGCAACCAATCGCCAACCCAAGGTCGGTCAATCGCAAGTCCGCATTGTCGGGACGGAGGGTCAACCGGTATTCCGACCGCGAGGTGAACATCCGATATGGCTCCTGAGTCCCCAGTGTCGTCAGATCATCGATCATCACCCCAATATAGGCTTGGGCACGGTCGATAATAAATGGCGCGGAGCTAGAAGCGGCGAGGGCAGCATTTAAACCAGCAACCAAACCCTGACCGCCGGCTTCTTCATACCCGGTCGTTCCGTTAATTTGCCCGGCGAGATAGAGCCCGCTGACCTTTTTGGTTTCGAGCGTCGGCTTCAGCTCACGCGGATCGACATAATCATACTCAATCGCATAGCCGGGGCGGATGACATGGGCGTTCTCAAGACCCGGGATGGTTTTGATCATCGCCAACTGAACATCCTCGGGCAGGGAGGTCGAAATACCGTTCGGGTAGACGGTTACATCGTCCAATCCCTCGGGTTCGAGAAAAATCTGGTGACGCTCGCGGTCGGCGAAACGGACGATTTTATCCTCGATCGACGGGCAATAGCGCGGGCCGGAGGACTTGATTTGCCCGGAATACATCGGCGAACGATGGACATTTTCGCGAATGATTTCATGTGTTTTTTCAGTGGTATGGGTAATGTAGCAGGTAATTTGCGGCACCCGTACTTCATCCGTCAGGTAGGAGAATGGCACCGGCGGATTATCGCCGGGCTGGGGGGTGAGAATGCCCCAATTAATCGTCGTCCCATCCAGCCGAGCGGGGGTGCCGGTCTTCAACCGGCCCATGGTGAGGCCGAGGCCGCGAATGGAATCGGCAAGAGCGATGGAGGGGGCTTCACCAAAACGCCCGGCGGCGCGTTGGCTCTCACCGCAATGGATGAGGCCGTTGAGGAAGGTGCCGGTGGTGAGGACGACATGGCCCGTTTCATACCGGGTGCCGGAGGCGCCGATGACGGCCTGCACGGCGCCGTTTTCCATGACAATATCATCCGCGCTGTCTTCAAGAATGGTCAGATTGTCATATTCACCGAGAATGGATTGGACAGCTTCGCGGTAGAGTTTGCGGTCGGCCTGGGCGCGCGGGCCACGAACGGCGGGGCCTTTGCTGGCGTTGAGCATTTTGTAATGGATGCCGGCACGGTCAATCGCGCGGCCCATCACGCCATCAAGCGCGTCGATTTCGCGCACCAGCGTTCCCTTGGCGATGCCGCCAATGGCCGGGTTGCACGACATTTCGCCCACCGTGGCGCGTTGATGGGTGAGCAGGCAGGTGGTTGCACCGAGCCGGGCGGCGGCCGCAGCCGCTTCCGTGCCAGCATGGCCACCACCGATGACGATTACATCAAAACGCTTCGTATTCATATGGTTATCCTTGATATCGCAACGTAGACATCGTTAGAAAGCTATTTTTATGGCCAATTTCGTCGTCCTTTTTGTGCTCAGTCGGTCATGTAGCGCCGCTACACTCCCTCCCTCCGCGCAAAAACTCCTAGAACTTGTCTCATAAAAATACCTTTTTACCGATGTCTATTGTTTCACGTGAAACATTCGGCCCAACCGGCTATTTCCCAATGCAAAAGCGGCTGAAGACGAGGTCTAGTAGCTCATCCACCATGATTTTTCCAGTGATTTTGCCAATCGCCTGCGCCGCCAGCCGCAAATCCTCGCAGATCAATTCGAGCGGATCGGTGATGCGGAAACGGGCTAAATGGGATAGCGCTTCCGCCATCGCTTCCCGGTGGCGGGCACGGGTGATGAGGGGGGAAGAGACCGACTCCATCCGGGCAGCAATTTCCTGATGAAGAAGGCCGACTAACTCACTGATACCTTGCTGTGTTTGTGTCGATATGGCTGTCGCTAAAAACGGCAGTGCCGGCAGCGGCGTTCCAAGGTCGGATTTGGTGGCAACGACAAGGGTGGTTTTGGTCATCTGCGCGAGGATATCAGGGGCTTGTTCCGCTATCGTAGTGATGTCAGCGACCCGCACGGTGAGGTCAGCATGGGCGGCACGGTGCAATGCGCGGCGAATTCCCTCGGATTCGACCTCGGCTGCCGTATCGCGGATGCCCGCGGTATCGACCAGCGTGACGGCGTAACCGCCGATTTCCATCTGGATTTCGATGAGGTCGCGGGTGGTGCCTGCCTCGGCGGAAACAATCGCCGCGTCGCGTTTGGCAAGGGCGTTGAGCAGGCTGGACTTGCCTGCATTGGGCGGGCCGATAATGACGATATCCAGCCCCTCGCGAATCTTCTCGCCAATCCCGCCATCATCGAGCAGCACTCGCAGCTCCCCTACTAACGCCTCGACGCGCTGCGTCGTTTCGGTGAGGACGGAGTCGGGGATTTCTTCCTCGGGGAAGTCGATATAGGCTTCCATCAGGGCGAGCGGTTCGAGGATGGCCATGCGCAGGGCTTCGACCTGGCGGGTGGTGTCGCCGCCGATCTGGCGAAGGGCCTGGGCGTGTTGGGAGCGGGTGTCGGCGTCGATGAGGTCGGCGAGGCCTTCGGCCTGGGCAAGGTCGAGCTTGCCGTTGCGGAAGGCGCGGCGGGCGAATTCACCGGCGTCGGCCATGCGCAGGCCAAAACAGCCCGAAAGCGCCTCATACAGCAGTTTGGTGACGGCGCGGCTGCCATGGGTATGGAGTTCGACGATATCCTCGCCAGTGAAGGAATATGGGGCTGGAAAAAACAGGGCCAGCGCCTGGTCGATGGGCGTATCGCCATGGCGCAGGGTGACGAGGGTGGCCAGCCGGGGGGTGAGGGGTTGGGCGACGCCCAGATGGGTGAGGGCGGCGACGGCCTCGGGCCCGCTGATGCGAAACACCGCGACGCCCGCTTTACCGGGGGCCGAGGCAAGGGCAAAAATGGTCTGCGCGGCAGCGATGTTCATGGCGGCGATGTAGGCGCAAATGGGGGTTTTAGCAAGTTTTGGTTGGCGGCGTTGCCGCGTGGGGGCGGAGTCGCCCCCGCTACCGCGCCCCCTCGTTCGCGCTTACGCGCTCCGGCTCCGCGCGGTCGCGCTACGCACGGCTAAGTGGGGGCTATGCATTTTCTTTAGTGTTCCCTCGTGTCCCCCACCTCCCTCCCTTGTCATCCCGGCCTTGTGCCGGACCCGGAGCGTAGCGGAGAGAGGCGCAGCCAATCCGGCGCGCGTGAGCGCAGGCAATACTACCAGCGGTGAAGCGGGACCCCGCCGTGCGACGGGGTGACAGTGAATGGGAGGGGGCTCCCGGTGTGGCGCGGCCATATTAGTTGCGCTCCGCGCGCGATGGATCCTGAAACAAGTTCAGGATGACGTGGAGGAAGTGGGGGACACGAGGGAACAGCAAAGAAAATGGATAGCCTCAGGTAAGCCGAGGGAGGCCAAGGGACGACCCGCGTAGCGGCGGGGGTCAGCGTAGCGTAGGGGCCAAGGGCCCCTTCAAGCAACCCTAACGATGGGGGCTTGCGCCCCCATGCGTTGCGCGCGCTAAGCGGGCGACATCCATCAGGCCGTGGGCCATGCGGGTGAGGGACTCGTCACTGTAGCGTTTGGAGTCGAGTTCGAGGATCTGGAGACGGGCGAGGGCAGTGGCGCAGGCTTCGGCGGACCAGCGGGCGGCGTGGGATTTGAGGGCGGCTTTGGCTTTGAAAAACACCGGCGGGCGGAGGCCTTCGATGGCGGCGTCGATACTGCTACCTTCGCTGCGTTTGAGGGCGATGGTTTCGAGCCGCTGGAAATAACGCATCAGGCTGCGCACGATCAGCAGGCCGGGCTGGCCCTCCATCAGCAGGCGGTCGCTGAGGCGGCACAGCGTGACCATATCGCCCCCGGCAACAGCGGTGGTGAGATCGTCGAACGAGCGGTCGTTATTTTCACCGACGGCGGCGATCACATCGTCGAGGAAAATTTCCTCGGCTTCATCGCCAACATACAGCGAAAGTTTTTCAATTTCGTTGAGGATGATCTGGCGGTCGCCGGAGAGCTGGGCGGCGAGCATACGGGTGACATCCGACCCGGCGCGCAGGCCGTAGCCGCGCAAGGTGTCGCGGATGAATTGTTCGAGGCCGGAGCCTTCATCCTTGTAGCAGGCGAGCGCGCCGACGGCGGCCGAGCGCTCCGCCCAGACACGCAGCTTGCTGGTCGCGGGCAGGGACTCGGTGGCATACAGGATCAGGAAATTTTCCGGCGCGCGGGTGGTGAGGGCGTTGACGATCGTGTCGAGATTGGCGTCCTCGACCTCGCGCACGGTAATGACGCGCTTGGGGGCCATCAGCGACATGGCGGCCAGCTCGTCGGAGAGCAGGGCGCCATCGTCCTTCAGCTGGTCGGCGGAACATTCGAGACGAGCCATGCTGTCGGCATTGGCGCCAAGCCAGCTCTCGGCGAGTTGGGCGGCGCGCTGGCGCACCTGCCCGGCATCCGTGCCGTAGATGAGGGCGGCGGCGGAGGGGTGGGGCTGGCGGATGTAGCCGTCAATATCCCGGGGGGCGATCTTCATAACCACGCGGCTGTTGGAGGGCGGGAACGGGGGTCAACGCATCTTCCGGCTTCACGGTGATCGGGTCGTTGAGCGTTTTCAGCGAGGTTGCCAGCCGCAATTTGTAATCCTGCGCCAGCTCCATGATGCCGCGTTTGCGGGCGTCTTCGATCGAGACATAGGAGGCGTAATCGGCGGTGGGCGAGGTGTTGTAGCTGCTGGTGCGTTGCAGGCTGCCGCTGGTGAGGGCTTTGCCATCGGCGAGGCGGCTGATGGTATAGCTGCTGGTGAAGAGCAGATCGCCGCGGCTGGCGGTGCCGTCCGGGTTGACGAAGAGGGCGACTTCGAGCTCGGTGAAGGTGATGTCCACATGGAATAGTTTTTCACTGCGATTGGCAGCGGGATTGATCTGGGATTCGATCTCGGCTTTGAGCAGCTCGCCATAGCGGCGGTCGAGGCCAAGCGTGGTGGTGCCACTATTGGCGTTGGAGCCGGTGGCGGTGATATCGAGCGCCGAAAGATCCACTGCGAGTGAGGACTGGTAGGCTTGGCTGTGCAGCGGCTGAAAGCCACAGGCACACAGGAGCAGCATGCCCATCATAAGCGCTGCGCGCTGGATGGCGGTGCGGCGCGTCATGCGGCGACCACGTTGATAATCCGGTTGGGGACCACAATGGTTTTTTTGACCGTTTTGCCCTCCATCGCGGCGAGGACGCTGGGATGGGCAAGGGCAATGGCTTTGGCCTCGTCCTCAGCCAAATCCTTGGCGAGCTGGAGGGTGGCGCGCAGCTTGCCGTTGACCTGCACGGCGACGGTGACGGTGTCATCCTCCAGCAGCGCCGGATCGGCTTTCGGCCAGGCCCGCGCGGCGATGAGATCGGTGTGGCCGAGCATGGCCCACAGCTCCTCTGCCAAGTGCGGCAGCAGGGGGGCGATGAGGTGGATGGTGGCTTCGATCGATTCGGCAAGGGCCGGGGATTGCGTGGACGAGGGCTGCATCTGTTTTTCGATGCTGTTGGTCAGCTCACGGATGCGGGCGACGGCTTTGTTGAAATGGAAGCCCTCAAAATCCTTGGTGACGGCATGGATGGTTTTATGGGTGAGCTTGCGCAAGGCGAGTGCCGCCTCGTCGCTTGTGTCCCGCATGCCGAATCCTGTGTCGCGCCCTTCTGCTACCAGGCGGTAGAGCCGCCCCAGATAGCGCCATGCGCCATCGACGCCCGATTCGGTCCATTCGAGGCCGCGCTCGGGCGGGGAGTCCGACATCATGAACAGGCGGGCGGTATCGGCGCCATAGGCCTCGATGATGCCGCGTGGATCGACGGTGTTTTTCTTCGATTTGCTCATTTTCTCGGAGCGGCCCATGGTGACGGCTTCACCGCTCGCCAATTGCCAGTTGCCGGCAGCATCCTGATGGACATCGGCCGGGTAGACCCAGTCACCCTTGCTATCCTTGAAGGTGGCGTGGCTGACCATGCCTTGCGTCATCAACCCAGTGAAGGGCTCGGCGATGGTGAGGACGCCGCAATCGCGCAAGGCGCGGGTGAAGAAGCGCGCATACAGCAGGTGCAGCACCGCATGCTCGATGCCGCCGATATACTGGTTCACCGGCAGCCAGCGTGATGCTTCGGACGTGATGCCATTCGCACCGCCGCCGGAGGCGAAACAGGCTGGATACCAGCTCGACTCGAAGAAAGTGTCGAACGTATCCGTCTCGCGCGTGGCGGGCTTGCCGCAGCTGGGGCAATCGACATGTTTCCATGTGGCGTGGTGGGCAAGCGGGTTGCCGGGTTTGTCGAAGGTTACATCCGCCGGGAGGGTGACGGGGAGTTGGTTGTCCGGAACGGGCATGGCGCCACAGGCATCGCAATGGATGATCGGGATCGGGCAGCCCCAATAGCGCTGGCGGCTTACGCCCCAATCGCGCAAACGGTAATTGATTTTGCGGCTGCCGATGCCGCGCGCTTCCAGCTCGGCAATGGCTTTTTCCTTGGCATCCGCGACGGTGAGGCCGTTGAAGAGCGGCGAGTTGATGAGGGAGCCGTCACCCGTGTAAGGTTCACTCAACGGCTCGGTGCCACCCGACACCACCGGCAGGATGGGCAGGCTGTATTTGGTGGCAAATTCGAAGTCGCGCTCGTCATGGGCGGGGCAGCCGAAAATGGCGCCGGTGCCGTAGCCCATCAGCACGAAGTTGGCGATGTAGAGCGGGTGCTCGCTGCCGGTGAAGGGATTCACGACCGTAAGGCCGGTATCGAAGCCATGTTTTTCGGCCTTTTCGATCGCTTCTTCGGACGTGCCGAGCTGGCTGCATTCCTTGATGAAGGCGGCCGCTTGCGGATTGTGGGGGATCATGCTCTGCGCCAAAGGGTGCTCGGGCGCGATGGCGACGAAACTCATGCCGTAGAACGTATCCGGACGGGTGGTGTAGACCTCGATGCTGCTCTCGATCACCTCCTGAGCGGGCTTGCGGCACAGCACCTTCAGGGTGACCAGCGCGCCTGAGGATTTGCCGATCCATTTTTCCTGCATGATGCGGACTTTGTCGGGCCAGGCGGTGAGGCTTTCCAGGCCGCTCAGCAGTTCTTCGGCGTAATCGGTGATTTTGAGGAACCACTGGTTCAGCGTGCGGCGCTCGACCGGGGCACCGGAACGCCAGCCTTTGCCGTCGATCACCTGTTCGTTGGCAAGCACGGTGTTATCGATCGGGTCCCAGTTCACCACTGCTTGTTTGCGGTAGGCGATGCCTTTTTCCAGCATCTTCAGGAAAAACCGTTGCTCATGCTGGTAATATTCCGGCAGGCAGGTGGTCAACTCGCGCGACCAGTCATAGGACATGCCGATGGATTTAAGCTGCTCGCGCATGGTGGCGATGTTGTGCAGCGTCCAGGCTTGCGGGTGGGTGTTGCGCTGGATGGCGGCGTTCTCGGCGGGCAGGCCGAACGCATCCCAACCCATGGGGTAGAGCACGTTGTAGCCCAGCGCGCGGCGGAAGCGGGCGGTGACATCGCCCAGCGTGTAGTTACGCACATGGCCCATATGGATGTTGCCCGAAGGGTAGGGAAACATTTCGAGTACGAAGTAATCCGGCTTGCCGTTTTTTTCGGGCGTGGCGAACACGTTGGCGGCGGCCCAGGCGGCCTGCCAACGGGCCTCGGCGACGCGCGGGTTATAGCGTGCAGGCGTCAGGGATGCGGCATCCTGCGTATCGCTTGCTTCACCCATAGTAGCACCCCTCCCCGATCACAAAACTAGTAGCCCAGCTGCGTCACCCGCATCTGGCGGGCGCGGGTGAGGACCGTGTCTTCGAGTTTGCGGCCAAGGCTGGCATCGGTGGCGGTGTCGCGCCAGGCGCCGGCTTTGTCTTTTTTCTGGCGGAAGGTGGTGATTTTGAGGCTATCGGCGCGCAGCTGGCGGTCGAGGATCAGCACGTTGAGCTTGTAGCGCTCACCGGGTGCATCGGGGTCTTCGTACCAATCGGTGAGGATGACGCCGCCGAACGGATCGGCCTGCGCGATGGGCAGGAAGGCGAGCGTATCCAGGGTGGCGCGCCACAGGAAGCTGTTCACACCGAGTGGGTTTTTACCGGCATCCTTGTCCTTGGCGCTGTCGCCGCCGATTTGCAGCCCGTCTTCACCCGTGAGTTTGCCCAAACGCTCGCGGCGCTGGTCTTTTTCCGTTTTGGGGTAGGACTGGTTTTCATCCTGCTTAACGCCGCATGCCGAGAGGGCGAACAGACAGGCAAACACGGTTAATACGGCACGGGCAGTAAGGGGATGGCGGGTCATAGTAGCACCTGTGGTTGGTCATGGAAAAGAAAACGCACACTAGCGATGCCGCCGGGTTTTGCAAGTGGCGGATTGGGCACCCCTAAGCCCCCCATCTTTGGGAAATCGCGCCCATAGAAAAAGGGCGACTCTTGCGAGCCGCCCTCTCCTTATGCTTTTCGTTTTAAGCGTGAAGCTTAGAACGCAACCTGGGTACCGAGGATAAGCGTGGTACCGGTGTTGTTGTATGCACCCGCAGCAGCGTTGCTTTGGTTTGCATCGAAGTCGTAGAAGCTGACTTCCGCGTACGGGGTCAGGCCTGGAGCCAGTTTGTACTCAGCACCGAGAACGATGTTCTGGAAATCGTTATCAGCCGTCGAACCAGCATAGTCTACGGTCGAGGCCAGGTAGGTTGCCGACACGCCCACTGGGCCTGCGGTGTAACCAAGACCAAGGGTCCAGTACTCAGCATCGCTGCCCAGTTTACCGGTGTCATCCGCGTTAGCGTACGAACCAGCGAGCGAGAAGCCCTGGTAGCCAACGAGGGCGCCCAGGTTCCATGCGTTCACGTCTTCCGTACCGTAACCAGCGGAAGCTGCAGCAGCAGCGCCGGTTGCCGAAGCGGTTTCATAGGTACCAGCAGCAGCAACTTTTACGCCGCTGAAGGTGCCTTCGTAGCCGAGACCGAGATCGATCACGTCGGTCAGACCAGCAATGTTGCTACGAGCAACGGTTTGGCCACGGTCACCCAATTGTGGGGTGTAGCTTGCGCCGGCTTGGAAACCCGCAAATTTCGGGGTGTAGTAGGTAACTTTGGTCGCGTTGTAGGTGGATTCGTCACCCAGTGCGTTTGCCGAACCATGCTCGCTTGGCAGTTTCGACGTGGTTACGAAACCAGCGTTTGCTGCGTTGTTGAGTTGGTTTGCACCAGCACCGGTACCGTTGACGAAGTACGTCCACGAACCGTTGATACCACCGGTAGCAGCAGCGAGGGTCGAAGCATCGACGCGCAGGTTAGCAGCAGCCGATTTGTTGCCACCGAGTTCTACGCGGCCCCAGCCACCTTCGAGGTAGGTGAAGGTACGCGAAGCGTTGACACCTTGGTTGTCAGCATCTGCGGTCGAATCTGCTTCCAGATCGATTTCAGCGCCGTAGCCCAGGCCTGCATCGGATTTGCCATCAACTTTAACGGTGATTTCGTTATCGTTGCGGAAACCGGTGCTACGAACGGCAGCGCCGTCTTTGTCATCGCCCGTGATACCAGCTTGGAAGTCCGAAAAACCACCGAGCGTTACTTTAGGGGTTTCAGCCGAAGCTGCCGTTGCGAGCAATGCCACAGCGACGAGGCCAGTTGTACCAAGAAGAATTTTTTTCATGATCAGTTCCTTCTTTAATGAAACAAAAATATGCAACAACGCATACTATTACACGTTGCTACCCGAATGAGCGCGAGGTCGCATCTTGGCGATGCATCCCACACTCCACGGGCCCATTCATTAGCCTGTAATGGGTTTCAAGCAAGCGGCCCCAAGCTTTTTATCACCCAAATACCCCCTTTACCGCCTTCCTGTTGCAGTTCTGCCACAAGTGGGCCGTCGCCTCTTAAAGCGCTGGACTAATCGCATAAGCACCTGTATTTGATTAATAGTATGAATGATTCCCCCAACTATGGCAGCCTTGCCACACGCCTTGCAGCCCTGCAACAGACACTGGCGGTTCCGCGTGAAGGGGGCATCGCCCCCTACGCGGCGCAGCCGCTGACCCCCTCCGCTACGCGGCTCGCGCGGAGCGCTACGCACGGCCCCCTCGACCGGTCGGAACATCAGGCATTCCTCATCGGCGCCAGTAAGGGGCAGCCGGAGGCGGTGCTGGCGGAGGCGATTCGGCTGGGCCTGAGCGATTTTGGGGAAAACAAGGTGCAGGAGGCGCAGGCCAAATGGCCGGCACTGAAGGCCGCGCACCCGGCGGTGCGGCTGCATCTGATCGGGCCGCTGCAATCCAACAAGGCGCGCGAAGCGGTGGCGCTGTTCGATGTGATCCAGACGATCGACCGTGAAAAAATCGCCGATGCGCTGGCCGATGCCATCGCCAAAGAGGGCCGCACACCGGCGATGCTGATTCAGGTGAATACCGGCGAAGAACCCCAGAAAGCCGGGGTAACACCGCGCGCCACGGCCGCGCTGCTGGCCCATTGCCGTGGGCTTGGCCTGCCGGTGGTGGGGCTGATGTGCGTGCCGCCGGAGGGGGTGAACCCGGCACCGCATTTTGCATTGCTGCGAAAAATGGCGGAAACGCTTGGCTTGCCCGAGGTCAGCATGGGGATGAGCGGTGATTACGAAACCGCGCTGCGGCTGGGGGCGACGATGGTGCGCGTGGGCACGGCGCTGTTTGGGGCGCGGGCTTAGAGACACTCCTGAAGGTTTTTGTCATTCCTGCGCATGCAGGAATCTATTTGGGAGACCACGAAGGGGATTCCTGCTTACGCAGGAATGACAATTCAAAACACCGCAAGCGGCGGGGCCGCCTACAGCACCTGACTGGTGTTTACGTCGCGCAGGTAGGGCAACAGTTGCACTTTTTTGTAGGAACTATGGGCGGAAGCAGGGCTTGCGCCATACAGGTCGAGCACGGCGCTGTCGGAAGCGCTAATTGGCGTGGGGACCGCGAGGGCAGCCAGTTGCTGGGTTTCAACCGGAGTAACGACGGCAGCTTCCGCCAATTGCACGGCCGGTTCGGCGGGGGGCACGGCCGCGGCAACCGCGGTGGTGCTATCGCCGGTGAGGGCGGCATAGGCTGCCATGACGGGGCTTTTACCGCCGCTTTCCTGTTGGAAAATGACCGTGGCGAGGCTGGCGACAAAACCAATCGGCCCGCCGAGCAGCGTCCCGCCGACCAGTTTGGAGGCGGTGGATACGGTGTGGCCGGTGGCATCCGCCAGCAGGTCGGAGACAATGGGGATGTGGTTGAGCGGATTCACTGCGTCCAGCACATCGCGGAAACTGAGGCCATCGGCACCGAAGAAACCGCTGCTGGGCTTGGGATCGGGGTGAATATCGACCTTGGTGATGCCGCTCTCTGCCGAGCTGGCGGCGGAAGCAAGGCGAAGGCGGCTACTGTCGATTCCTGATTGCATACCTGCTTGCTATGCAAGCGATATGCCAGTTGTTCTGCGGCGTTGCCGCGTGGGTGCGAAGGCGCCCGCTCCTCGCGCATGTGCGTCTAGGGTCTTTCGGGCACAGGGCTGTCGCCCTGCACCCCAAAGCCCAAGACTCCCATGATGCTTGTGATTTTTGATTCTTAATCAAAAATCCCAGCGCATCCCCTCGTTCGCCTTCGGCTCCGGCTTCGCGCGGTCGCGCTGCGCACGGCTAAGTGGGGGCTATGCATTTTTTTTACCTGTTCCCTTGTTCCCCCATTTCCTCCCAGTTGTCATGCCAGCGCAGGCTGGCATCCATCGCGCGCATGCGCAGGCAATGCTACTAGTGGTGAGAGGGGACTCCCGGTGTGGCACTATAGTATGGGTTGCGCTTGTGCGCGCTGGATCCCGGGTCAAGCCCGGAGAGGATGGGGGAGGCATGGGAACAGGTGAGAAAATGGATAGTCTCAGGCAAGCCGTGGGAGGCCAAGGGCCGACCCGCGTAGCGGCGGGAGTTTGAGGGCAAGGCCCTCATCAGGCGCGCCAGCGCGCAACAACGCGAGGCCTTCGGCCTCGCTAGCGATTACGGACGGCGGCGCTGAGGGCTTCGGAGGTTTCGAGGAGTTTTTGAGCGGCGGTGCGCTCGCTGTCGTTTTTGGCACCGGCAAGGGCGCGGCGGGCTTCCTGGATCGCGTCTTCGGCGTCGCTCAGGGAGATTTCCGAAACGTCCTGGATATGGTCGGAAATGACGGTGCAGCGGGTGGGGGTGACATCCGCATAGCCGGAGGCGGCGAAGAAACGGCGGTGGAAACCGTCGTTGAATTGCACATCGATCACGCCGGGGCGGATCATCGAGAAAAAGGGCGCATGGCCGGGCAGCACACCGAAATCACCTTGGAGGCCGGGGATTTGCGCCATCGGCACATGGGCATCGACCACAATCGCGGCGGGGGAGATGATTTGGAGATGGAATGCGGCGGTCATAGGGATTCCAGTGGTCAGGGTTCCGAGGTTCAGTGGCCGGAATTGGTAGTCTGCTGACCACCGAATCCCGACCACTGAGCACGTATGTTAGTGATTCAGTTCTTTGGCTTTCTCGATCGCTTCTTCGATGGAACCGACGAGGTAGAACGCTGCTTCCGGCAGGTCGTCATACTCACCGGCGACGATCGCCTTGAAGCTGGCGATGGTGTCTTTGAGTTTCACGTATTTGCCCGGTTTGCCGGTGAAGATTTCCGCGACGTGGAATGGCTGCGACAGGAAGCGCTGGATCTTACGGGCGCGGGTCACGGTCAGTTTGTCTTCTTCCGACAATTCGTCCATGCCGAGGATGGCGATGATGTCCTGCAGCGATTTATAGGTCTGCAGCACGCGTTGTACATCGCGCGCGACTTTGTAATGCTCTTCGCCAACGACGGCCGGGTTGAGCATGCGCGAGGTGGAATCCAGCGGATCGACCGCCGGGTAGATGCCAAGCTCGGCGATCTGACGCGACAGAACGGTGGTGGCATCCAAGTGGGCAAACGAGGTTGCCGGTGCCGGATCGGTCAAATCATCGGCGGGTACGTAGACGGCCTGCACCGAGGTGATCGAACCTTTTTTGGTGCTGGTGATGCGTTCCTGCAGGTTACCCATTTCGGTCGCAAGCGTTGGCTGGTAACCCACGGCGGAGGGGATACGGCCAAGCAGTGCGGATACTTCCGAACCGGCCTGGGTGAAGCGGAAGATGTTATCGACGAAGAACAATACGTCCTGACCGGCGACATCACGGAAATATTCGGCTTGCGTCAGGCCGGTGAGGGCGACGCGGGCACGGGCTCCCGGGGGCTCGTTCATCTGGCCGTAAACAAGGGCCACTTTGGATTTCGTTGGGTCTTCGAGGTTGATAACGCCCGACTCGATCATCTCGTGATAGAGATCGTTACCTTCACGGGTACGCTCACCGACGCCGGCGAAGACGGAGTAGCCGCCGTGGCCTTTGGCGATGTTGTTGATGAGCTCCATGATGAGTACGGTTTTACCCACACCCGCACCACCGAACAGACCGATTTTGCCGCCTTTGGCATAAGGCGCGAGCAAATCGATGACCTTGATGCCGGTCTCGAGGATTTCATCATCCGTCGATTGATCGACGAAGGCCGGGGCTTCGGCATGGATCGGCGCGTAGCTCTTGGTGTTGACCGGGCCACGCTCATCGATCGGCTCGCCGATGACGTTCATGATGCGGCCGAGCGTTTCCGGGCCAACCGGCACCGAGATGGGCGCGCCGGTATCGACCAGCGGCTGGCCGCGGGTGACGCCGTCGGTCGATTCCATGGCGATGGCGCGCACGGTGTTTTCACCCAAGTGCTGGGCCACTTCGAACACGAGGCGGCGGCCATCGAGCGTGGCTTCCAACGCGTTGAGGATCGCGGGCAACTGCCCTTCCGGGAAGCGCACATCGACCACCGGGCCGATGATCTGCGTCACCTGACCGGTGACGGCTTCAGTTTTCTGTTTTTTCACTGCTGACATGGGTGGTCTCCTTATTAGATGGCTTCTGCGCCGGAAATGATTTCGATGAGTTCTTTGGTGATGTTCGCCTGACGGGTGCGGTTGTATTTGAGGGTCAGTTTCTTGATCATCTCGCCGGCGTTTTTGGTCGCGTTTTCCATGGCGTTCATCTGCGCGCCGTAGAAGCCTGCGTTGTTTTGCAGCAGCGCCGAGAAAATTTGCATGGCGAAATTGCGCGGCAGCAAGTCGGCGAGGATTTCTTCCTCGCTTGGCTCGTATTCATAGGGCGGGATCGGCAGGCGGCGATCGGGCACCGGCGACGCGGCGACGGCCGAGGAGGAGGTCCGGCGATCCAGCGGCATCAGCTGCTGGAAGGTGACGATCTGGCTGATGACGGAACGGAACTGGTTATAGACCATGCTGATGCGGTCGATCTCGCCGCGGTCGAGCACGGCGAAAACTTCGTCGGCGATGCTTTCGGCCATGGCGTAGTTGGTGTTTTTGGCAATGTCGGTACGGCTACCGATCATCAGGTCTTTGTATTCGCCCAGCCAGTCGCGGCCTTTGCGGCCGATGCAGTAGAGCTTAACGGTTTTGCCTTCGGCCTGCAGCTCGCGGATACGCTTGCGGGCGGCGCGCACGATGGAGGAACTGAAAGCCCCCGACAAGCCACGATCGGCGGTGACGACGATCAGCAGTTCGACGCGATCGCTCCCGGTGCCGACCAGCAGTTTGGGCAAATCAGTCTGCCCGGCAGCGGCGGACGCAAGGCGGGTGACCATGCCTTCCATCGCGACCGCGTAGGGGCTGGCGGCTTCCGCCGCTTCACGCGCGCGACGCAGCTTGGCCGCGGCGACCATTTTCATCGCTTTGGTGATCTTCTGCGTGGATTTCACGCTTTTGATCCGGACCTTTAAATCCTTTAACGAGGGCATGGCGGTTCCTAAAAGCTGTCGTTAAACGAGGCGGCTGCGGACGGTTTGGATGACGTCCTTCAGGGCGCTTTCGCTTGCATCGCTCAGTTTTTCTTCTTTGCGGATGGTATCCAGCAAGGTTTTGCTGGTGCGCAGGGAGCGCAGCAATTCCGCTTCGAAGGTGCTGACTTTGTTGAGGGCGATCTCGTCGAGATAGCCTTTCACGCCGGCGTAAATCACGCAGACCTGCTCTTCCATTTGCAGCGGTGCGAACTGGGCTTGCTTGAGCAGCTCGGTCAGGCGCGCGCCACGGGCGAGCAGTTTCTGGGTGGCAACATCGAGATCCGAACCAAACTGGGCGAAGGCTTCCATTTCGCGGAACTGGGCGAGGTCGAGTTTGATCGTCCCGGCCACTTGTTTCATCGCTTTCACCTGGGCGGCGGAACCCACGCGCGACACCGACAGACCGACGTTCACCGCGGGGCGGACGCCTTTATAGAACAGTTCGGTTTCAAGGAAGATCTGGCCATCGGTGATCGAGATCACGTTGGTGGGGATGTAAGCGGAGACGTCGCCGGCCTGCGTTTCAATGATCGGCAGGGCGGTGAGGGAGCCGGCGCCTTTGTCGTCGCTCATTTTTGCGGCGCGCTCGAGCAGGCGGGAATGGACGTAGAACACGTCGCCCGGATAGGCTTCGCGGCCCGGTGGGCGTCGCAGCAGCAGCGACATCTGGCGGTAAGCCACGGCTTGTTTCGACAAATCATCATAGATGATGAGGGCGTGTTTGCCGTTATCGCGGAACCATTCACCCATCGCGCAGCCGGAATACGGTGCGAGATATTGCAGCGGAGCCGGCTCGGAAGCGGTGGCGGCGACCACGATGGTGTATTTCATGGCGCCGGTTTCTTCGAGTTTTTTGACCACTTGCGCCACGGTCGAACGTTTTTGGCCGATGGCGACATAGACGCAGAACAGCTGCTTGGCCGTGTCACCCGTGTCGTGGGCCGATTTCTGGTTGAGGATGGTATCGATCGCAATCGCGGTTTTGCCGGTTTGGCGGTCACCGATGATCAGCTCGCGCTGGCCGCGGCCGATGGGAATCAGGGCGTCGATGGATTTGATGCCGGTCTGCACGGGCTCATGCACCGATTTACGGTAGACGATGCCGGGCGCTTTGACTTCTACGCGGCTGCGCAGCTTGGTGCCCAGCGGGCCTTTGCCATCGATCGGGTTGCCCAGCGGATCGACTACGCGGCCGAGCATTTCAGGGCCGACGGGCACATCCACAATGGTGCCGGTGCGTTTGACGGTAGCGCCTTCTTTAATGGCGGTATCTGCACCGAAGATCACGACGCCGACGGAATCGGTGTTGAGGTTGAGGGCCATGCCTTTGATGCCACCATCGAACTCGACCATTTCACCGGCTTGCACATTCTCCAGACCGAAAATCGTGGCGATCCCATCGCCGACCGAGACGACGCGACCCACTTCAGCGAGCGATGCGGTGTCCGTCAGGCCAGCGATTTTGGCTTTCAAGATGTCCGAGATTTCCGAAGGACGAATTTCCATGATTTACTCCTGATTTCTTTAGATAATATTAATTGATATTCGGTGCGAGAAGCTGCTCGCGCATGCTGGTAAGGGCGCCGGCCAGGGTTGCGTCCAACCGCAACGAGCCAAGCTGGATCAAAAGGCCACCCAGAACAGCCGGATCTTCGACCAAGGTGAGCTGCACCTGCTTGCCGGTAGCCTTGGCAAGCGACTGGCTAAGCTGTTGTTTCACTGCAGCGGAAAGCGCGCGGGCGCTGGTCACGGTGGCGACCTGTTCGCCCTTATGGGCAGCAAGGTCCGCGCGCAATTGTTGGGCGATCATCGGCAGCAGGCTGGCGCGGCCATTCTCGGCGACGGTGGCAACGGCGCGGCGAGCGGCGCCATCGGCCTTACCCATCAGCCCATCGAGCACGGCGGCTTTTTCGGTGTTGGAAACGGTGGGGTTGGCAAGCGCATCGCTCAGGTTTGCGTTATCGGCGATGGCGGCGGCAAGGGTGCTCAGGTCGGCGACGACGGCCGTTTCATTTTTCGCGGCGAGGGCCAACGCAAAAATCGCCGTGCTGTAGCGGCGGGCAATCGGGGCGGCGTCGGTATGCGAGATGCTCACGCGGGAATCCTTGGGGCTAGTGGGTACGGGGTCTTTTTCGCGCGCGGAATCTATGGGCGGTTGCGTGGTTATGCAAGCGGTTTTTTGGTTGGCGGCTTTGGTGCGTGGGGGCGTACCCGACCCCACTACCCTCTCACTCGTTCGCCTTCGGCTCCGGCTCCGCGCTACGCACGGCTTGCCTGAGACTATGCTTTTTCTTTGCTGATCCCCTTAGTCCTCTACCCTCTTCGTTGTCATGCCAGCGTAGGCTGGCATCCATCGCGCGAATGCGCAGGCAATACTAACAGCGGTGAAGCGGGACCCCGTCGTGCGACGGGGTGACACTGTGTGGGAGGGGGGGGGGTGAAGCCAGCGGCCCCTTCAAGTAAATATTACACTACTGCCCAAACCGGGTGTTTTAGTTTTTCCTGCATGGCTTTATGGGCGGCGAGTTCTTCGCTGCTTGGCGGAAAATGGCGTTCGGGGATGTCGGTGTGGCCGGAGAAGGTGAGGGTTTCGGAATCCGTGGCGCGGGGTTCCGTGGGGGCGGCGGCGGGTTTGGCGAGCAGGCTGCTTTGGCGGCCGCCCATTAATTCCAGATACACATCGGCGAGCAATTCGGCATCGAGCAAGGCGCCGTGTTTGGTGCGGGCGCTGGTGTCGATGCTGAAGCGTTTACACAGCGCGTCAAGGTTTGCCGGGCTGCCGGGGAAACGTTTGCGGGCGATCAGCACCGTGTCGGTGGCGCGGGCGAAATCGATCAGCGGCAGGCCCTGGCTATCGAGTTCGGCGTTGAGGAATTTGAGATCGAACGCGGCATTATGGATGACCAGCGGGTCGTCGCCGATGAATTCGAGAAAGGCGCGGGCGACGGTTTTGAAGAGCGGTTTATCCTTCAGGAACGCGCTCGACAGGCCGTGGATATTCTCGGCTTCGCGCGGCATGTCGCGCTCGGGATTGAGATAGACATGAAAGTGATTGCCGGTGCGTATATGGCCCATCATCTCGACGCAGCCAATTTCCACCAGCCGGTGGCCGGAGAAGGGATCGAGGCCGGTGGTCTCGGTATCGAGGGCGATTTCGCGCATGGGTGATTTCCAGTGGGTGGTTCCCATCGAAGGTAGCGCGAGTGCTACCCATGGCGCAACCTATCTTTATAATCCCCACTCGCGCATCAACGCCATCACGATGCGGCGGGTGGCGGCTTTGCCGATGGCGGTGGGGATGACGATATCCGCCGCCGCGTTGCGGATGGGGGCGGGCAACTGGCGGGCGAGCAGGCGTTGCCATTTTTCTTCCGTCATGCCGGGGCGGGCGAAGGCGCGGGTGCGCCGGTGGTGCAAAGGCGCGTGGGCGACGATGACGATATCGCATAGCTGGTGCGCATCGGTTTCGAACAGCAGCGGAATATCGAGGATGACGGCGCGCAAGCGGTTGCGGCGGGCGGCGGCGATGGTGCTTTCCTCGACCGCGCGGACACGCGGGTGGAGGATGGTTTCGAGAGTGGCGAGGGCTTCGGGGTGGCGGGTGATGTGCGCGGCGAGGCGGGCACGGTCGATGGATACACTGTCACCCCGTCGCATGACGGGGTCCATCTGCACCACCGAAGAAAGGTGGGCCCCGTCATGCGACGGGGTGACAGTGTGGGGGCTGGTAACAGCTTCGGGAAACACGGCGGCGATGGCGGCGATGGTGTCGCGGTCGTTGCGCATCAGGTCATGGACGATGGTGTCGGCATCCAGATGGAGGATGCCGCGGCCGGCGAACATGCGGGCGAGGGTGGATTTTCCGCTCGCCATGCCACCCGTCACACCGATGATGAGTGGTTTGATGGAAGGGGCAGGATGGTTGTCCCCACTCATGCAAGCTGCTCCATAATATGGGCGCGCAGTTTTTGGGTGACTTCGGGGGTGACACCGTGCCATTGCGCGAAGGCGGCCTGGGCCTGATAGAGCAACATGCCCAGCCCATCCACGGTTTTCAGGCCGCGTTTTTTGGCGTTCTTGAGCAGCTCGGTTTCGAGTGGGGCATAGACAATATCATGCACCGCGGCATCGCGCGGCAGCTGTTTCACATCCAGATGCAGCAGGTGGTGACTGATCATGCCGAGGCTGGTGGTGTTGACGAGCAAGGTTGCTTCGCGCAGGATTTTTTCACGGTCATCCCACGGTGCGACGGTGATGGGAGTGGCGGTGGCGATGGAAAAATACTGCGCCAGTGTTTCGGCTTTTTCCTGCGTGCGATTGGTGAGGGTGATGCGCGCGGCACCTTCATCGATCAGCGCGACGATGGCGGCGCGGGTGGCACCGCCGGCGCCGAGAAGCACGACGTTTTCGAGATAGGGTTTCAGCTCACCAAGGCCGTTTTTGAGGTTGGTGATGAAGCCATAGGCATCGGTGTTGCTGCCGATGAATTTGCCGTCGCGGTTGAGGATGGTGTTGACCGCGCCGATGCGGGTGGCCGCTTCGTCATGGCTATCGAGATATTCCATCACCGCCTGTTTGTGCGGCACGGTGACGTTGAGCCCGATCGCGTTTTTTTTGCGCATATGCAGGATGGTCTGGCGCAGGCGGGCGGGTGCGGTGGTGAAGAGTTTATAGTCTGCATCGAGCCCATGTTCCTTCAACCAGTAGCTATGGATATGCGGGCTCAGGGAATGGGAAACAGGGTAGCCGATGAGGCCGGTTGTTTTTGTCATAGGGGTTCCAGTAAATAGTGGTTAGTTGTGCTTGCGCTGCGCGCGCTGGATTGCCGCGCTTCGCTCGCAATGACGATATTACACATCCTTCGCGACCGCAGCGGCAGCACGGCGGCGCTCGACCTGGCGTTGGCGGTATTGGATGATGAGGGTGGCGGTTTCCTCGACCGAGCGGCGGGTGACATCGATCACCGGCCAGCCCTGGGCGCGAAACATACGCTTGGAATTATCGATTTCTTCGCGCACACGTTCTTCATTCACATAGTCGGTCGCGGTGTCCTGGTTCATGGCGGCAAGGCGCATGGTGCGGATATCGATCAGCCGTTCGCCGCTGATGGTGAGGCCGACGACGAGCGGTTGTTTCAGCGTCAGCAAATTATCCGGCAGCGGGCAATTGGGCACATACGGAACGTTCGCCGCTTTATACCCACGGTAGGCGAGGTAGACGCAGGTCGGTGATTTGCTGGTGCGCGAGGGGCCGACAATGACGATATCGGCATTTTCCATTTCCCATGTCGCCTGGCCATCGTCATGATCGAGCGCGAAATTGATGGCGTCGATGCGGGCGAAATAATCTTCACTCAATTCATACTGGGCGCCGGTATGGCCGGTGGCTTCCTGATTGAGGTAATTGGAAAGCTCGCGGATGACATGGCCGAGGATGGGAATGCAGGGAACGCCACGCTTGGCGCAGGCAAGCCGCAGATATTCGCGCATCTCGGGATCGACCAGGGTGAACATGACAATGCCCGGATAGGCATCGAGGTTGGCGATCATTTTTTCGAGCTGGCCTTTGGTGCGGATGAGTGACCATACATGCTCCTGCGCATCGACCTGATCGAACTGGACGAGGCTGGCGCGGGCGACACTGGAAACAGTTTCACCGGTGGAATCGGAGACGAGATGCAGGTGGAATTTTTTCATGGGGACAAGCTGTGAATGAAATGACGTTTATGCACCTATACCGAGCGGAAGCCAAAGTTACCAGACTTCCCTTCACATCCATCCCCACCCTCACCCCCATGGCATGGGGAGACGTTCTTTTTATGTGAGTTATGGGGATAGGTTTTTTATTAAGACGATTTCTATTGCCCGAACTATGTCTCGTTTTTCAATGGTTGCGCTATGCTATGCACATCGTTACACCAAGGGGATCGTTAGTAGGCATTTTACGGGAGAGAAAACGAATCACACGGTATGGTTCGCTAATCCCCGTGATTGCACCCTCCTACTACCTATACTAATAAACTAATCTTATTCTTATTAGAAGAAGATGCGAAAAGGATAAGTCGGAAAAACCATGGCGCAAACGAAGCTTCTCATTCAGGCCTTGCAGGGAACATTGACCCCGCGTGTGCCGTTCTGGTTCATGCGTCAGGCCGGTCGCTATCTTCCGGAATACCGTCATGTGCGGGCGTCGACCAGCGGGTTCATGGATTTATGTTTCACGCCGGATAAAGCAGCGGCAGTGACGTTGCAGCCGCTTGAGCGGTTTAGCATGGATGGGGCGATTTTATTTTCCGATATCCTCGTCATCCCACATGCGCTCGGAGTGGATGTAACATTCGCGGAAGGCGAAGGGCCACTTGTTGGCATTACCGATACGCCAGAAAAAATTGCGGCGCTGAATCTGGAAACGGTGCGCAGCAAACTGGCACCGATTGCCGAAACGGTGCGGTTGGTGAAAAAGGATTTACCCGACGGGGTGGCGCTGATCGGCTTTGCTGGCGCGCCATGGACGGTGGCGTGCTACATGCTGCAAGGCAAGGGCGGTAAGGAGTTTTTACCGGCACGTAAATTTGCCATTGCGCAACCGGCTTTGATGCAAAAACTAGTCGACACGCTGACCGAAGCGACAATCGATTACTTGCGGATGCAGATCGATGCCGGGGCGGAAGCGGTGCAGATTTTCGATAGCTGGGCGGGGCTGCTGACGCCCGATCAATTCGCGCTTTGGGTGACGGCACCGACGGTAAAAATTATCGAAGCGCTGCAGCTGACCCATCCGGAGATTCCGGTGATTGGATTTGCCAAAGGGGCCTCGACCCAGCTGAGTGATTATGCGAAAAAAACGCAGGCCAATTGCATTGGTGTCGATCAGCATACGCCGATGGAATATGCGATTGCGTCGCGTGCCCATGTGTTTCAGGCGGTGCAGGGCAATCTCGATCCGTTGCTGGTGGTGGGCGACAAACCCGGCGCATTGCGCAGCACGGAAAGCATTTTGAAAAAACTGGTCAACACACCGGCAGTGTTTAACCTCGGTCACGGATTTATTCCGGAAACGCCGATTGAGCATGTCTCGGCCGTATCGGAAATGGTGCGCGCATGGAGACGATAAATATCGTCGGCCCCGGCCGCAAAACGGCGGTGGTGCTGTTTAACCTTGGCGGGCCGGATGGGCCGCAGGCGGTGCAGCCGTTCCTGTTTAATCTTTTCAATGACCGGGCGATTATTGGATTACCCAACCCGTTTCGGCGGATGCTGGCGTCGTTCATTTCGCGGCGGCGGGCGCCGACGGCGCAGTTGATTTATGAGGAGATCGGCGGAAAATCGCCGATTGTCGAGAATACACAGGCGCAGGCAAAGGCGCTTGAATCCTCGCTAAATGGCCATGGGCAGGTGAAGGTTTTCCCGGTGATGCGCTACTGGCACCCAATGAGCGATGCGGTGGCGCAGCAGGTGAAAGACTTCGCGCCCGACCATGTGATTTTGCTGCCGCTTTACCCGCAATTTTCGACGACGACGACCGGGTCTTCCTTCAAGGATTGGGACCGGGCGAGCAAGGCGGCGGGGCTGCATGTGCCGACCAGCCGGGTCTGTTGCTACCCGACGCATAACGAATTTATCAAGGCCCACGCCCAATTGCTGCGCACCTACTATCAGGAAGCGGCGCGTTTCGGGAAGCCGCGGATACTCTTTTCAGCCCATGGGTTGCCGGAGAAAATCATTAAGCGCGGCGACCCCTATCAGGCGCAGGTCGAGGAAACGACCCGCGCGGTGATGGCGGCGCTCGACGTGGCGGATGCGGATGCGGTGAACTGCTACCAGAGCCGGGTGGGCCCGCTGAAATGGATTGGCCCCTCGACCATCAGCGAGCTGATGCGGGCCGGGCGCGAGCGGTTGCCAGTGGTGCTGGTGCCGATTGCGTTTGTCTCGGAACATTCCGAAACGCTGGTGGAGCTCGATATCGAATATGCCGATATGGCGCATGAAAACGGCATCGACCATTATTACCGGGTGCCCACGCTTTCGACCCATGCGCATTACATTGCCGCCCTGTCGGATATGTGCCTCAAACTCAAGACCGGCGCGACGCTGGCGTCCGATTCGGGCGCGCGGCGGTGCGGGCCGCAATGGACCCAGTGCCCGTGTAAGGGGGGTGCTGGGGTCTAGGTGCTAGGTTCTGGTTTTACTACCAGCACCCAGCACCTAGGACCGAGCACCCCAAATAAGGAATCGTATGGAAAATTACCTGCTCATCAAGGCCCTGCATATTATCAGCTTCACGGCGTGGATGGCCGGGATGTTCTACCTGCCGCGGCTGTTTGCTTATCATGCGGCGGTGTCGCCAAGCGGGCCGGAAGCGGCGATTTTCACGGTGATGGAGCGGCGCCTGCTGCGCGCCATCATGAACCCGGCGATGGTGCTGACGCTTGGTTTTGGCATCTGGCTGGTCATTATCACGGGTTATGGCAGCCCGGATAACCCGGCGCCCTGGCTGATGGCCAAGCTGCTGCTGGTGCTGGGACTGGCCGGGCTGCACGGCTTCTTCTCCGCCTGCCGCCGCAAACTAGCCAACGGAACAAACACACGCAGCGCGAGATTTTACAAAATTATCAATGAGTTGGTGACGTTATTTTTTATCGCCATCGTGCTGCTGGCGGTGGTGAAACCGTTTTAGTTATTAATAAATAATTAACGTTTTAACCGTACCATAGGTTCATCAAGGGACGGTTGATGAGCAGCGGCGATGATAAAAAAGCAATCCCATTCCCCATGACCGAGGAAGAAGCCCGGCGCATGCGGGAGGATTTTCCGCCATCGCAACCGCCTGTTGAGCCCAACCCGAACATTAACCCCCTGTCGCGCCGTATTTACCTTTCGGATCTGGCCAATCAATTGGCTGACAACCCTGATCTTGCGCGCCAGATAGGGCAACAGGACGGCAATTTTCTTAAGAGTATTGCTGGTGAAGTCGTAGCACACATGGCGGAACACCCCAATTTCAGGGCCGAGGCGCACACAAAAATTGCTGAAGACGTGCCAAAATACGATGTGGTAGAAGCATCATTTTTTGACCAGAAACTGACAAACAACATCCAGTATACGTATGCGCAGGTTGCTGAAGCAATGGCACCCATTGTCGCGCGCGCGGATGAAGCGCTGCGCGATCGATCCGAAGAGATTATTCAGGGTTTTTCAAACAGCTCTGAAGACCCCTATATCGGCGCCCGTCAGGAAAGGGGGTTGCGCGCGGAGGCCGCCCAGATTGGCGCAATTTCCGAGCGGTTGGATGGAGCATGGGCGCGTGCGCGCGAAAATGCTGCAATGGAATTTAAGGAAGAAGCGTTTTCCATCGACGCGCAACAAAAAGCCATGCCCGACGACGACCCTGCGGATCAGGCCGAAGTGCAAGCTTCTGTGGAGCAGAAGCGACAGGCGCTTGCCGCGACAAAAACACGCCTTGATGCGGTGATTGAGGGCAAGGTTTCCCCCTACGACCTTACGGGGGAACAGAGTGGGATTGTGTTGGCAGAAATGCTGCCCGGCACCCCATCGCCGCTGTGGGAGCCGGTTGCGCCCACGCCGCTGGTGATGGCGGCGGCACCCGCAGCGGATAATGGGCCGCAGGTTCATGCTCAAGCGCCCGCACCCACCGGGATGGACGCCGCGATGGTAGCGGCGCTGCAGGTGGATTGTTCCTGGGCGAAGGGGCTGAATGCGGCGGCCTGCTCGGCGCAGGAAACCGGGAAGCTGGCGGCGCCGTTAGCGCCGCAGCAGGCAAGCGCCGAGCCAACGCGGGACCGCTAACCCATCAAACCGCTTGACCTTGCCGCGAAAATCGCCATGATGGCGGTGTCTTTCCCCAAGACAGCGCAACTGCGGACACAACCTGTGTCGTCTTTTTCGGTTGCATGAATTTTCCCAATTTACGGCTACGAATTAATCTCTTTTCCATTCCCTAGAAAGCACTGAGCGCATCCATGAAACTGCAAGAACTGAAACGCAAAAAACCCAATGAACTCCTTGAGATGGCCGAAAGCGCCGGAATTGAAAATGCGAGCTCGCTGCTCAAACAGGAAATGGTGTTCGCCATCCTGAAAAAAATGGCGGACGATGGCGCAGAGCTGATCGGCACCGGGGTGATCGAAGTGCTGCAGGACGGGTTTGGCTTTTTGCGCTACCCGGAAGCCAACTACCTCGCCGGGCCGGATGATATTTATGTGCCGCCAAGCATCGTGAAAAAACTGGGCCTGCGCACCGGCGATACGGTGGAAGGCATTATCCACGCACCGAAAAACGAAGAGCGCTATTTTGCGATTTCGCAGGTGCGCGAAGTGAATTTTGAGCCGGTCGAGGCGCTGCGCCACCGCTTGACGTTTGAGAATTTGACGCCGCTCTATCCGGAAGAGCGCCTGAAAATGGAATATGTCGACCCGACCAAAAAAGACGACATGACCAAGCGCGTGATCGATCTGGTGGCGCCGCAGGGCAAGGGCCAGCGCACGCTGATCGTCGCACCGCCACGCACCGGGAAAACGGTGGTGATGCAAAATATCGCCCACGCGATCACGACCAATCACCCGGAATGCTACCTGATCGTGCTGCTGGTCGATGAACGGCCGGAAGAAGTGACCGACATGGCGCGCTCGGTGAAGGGCGAAGTGGTGAGCTCCACCTTCGATGAGCCGGCGACCCGTCACGTGCAGCTTGCCGAAATGGTGATTGAAAAAGCCAAACGCCTGGTGGAACACAAGAAGGATGTGGTCATTCTGCTCGACTCCATCACTCGTCTGGCGCGGGCCTATAACACGGTGATCCCATCCTCGGGCAAAGTGCTCACCGGGGGTGTGGATGCCAATGCGCTGCAGCGGCCCAAGCGCTTCTTCGGCGCGGCGCGTAACATCGAATTCGGCGGCTCGCTGACGATCATTTCAACGGCGCTGATCGAGACCGGTTCGCGGATGGATGAGGTGATTTTCGAGGAGTTCAAAGGGACCGGTAACTCGGAAATTATTCTCGATCGCAAATTGTCGGATAAGCGGATCTTCCCGGCGATGGATATTACCAAGTCCGGCACGCGTAAGGAAGACCTACTCTACGAAAAAGGCGATCTTGCCAAAGTCTGGATGCTGCGCAAAATCCTCAACCCGATGGGCTCGATGGATGCGATGGAATTCCTGATCGACAAGATGAAAGACACCAAGTCGAACGATGAATTCTTTGCCCGGATGAATTCCTAACCATTGGAGATTCCTATGCCGTACCTGACCGCGTTGATAACGGTGCTTGCATTGATGGTGTATATCGCCGTGTTCCTCAAGGTTGGGAAAGCACGCGGGACATATGGGGTGAAAGCCCCGGCGACCACGGGGAATGAGGCATTCGAGCGGGTCTACCGCGTGCAGATGAACACGCTGGAACAGCTGGTGCTTTTCCTGCCTGCGCTGTGGCTGTTTTCGGCATTTGCGCCGACCGATTATTCGGAATATGCGGTGGCGGTGCTCGGTGGGGCGTGGCTGGTTGGCCGGGTGCTGTATGCGCGCGCCTATTACGCGGCGCCAGCCAAGCGGGCAGCCGGGTTTATCATCAGCTTTTTTGCCGCGTCACTGCTCCTGCTGGGCGCATTGGCGGGGATTGTGATGCATCTGGTGGCCGGGGCATAGATTTCGCTCTCGGCATTAACGCTTTCGTAAGGGTTTGGGTGTAAACGTCTCGTCACGCGCCTAGCGTATATCGAATCAGTTGCACCCATACACGCAGTGTGCTTAAACCGCGAACAAACGTATTCACGACATGGAGAGACTCATGGCTACACGTAAAAAAAT
The DNA here is from genome assembly GCA_040384265.1 of Pseudomonadota bacterium. Classification (GTDB taxonomy): domain Bacteria; phylum Pseudomonadota; class Alphaproteobacteria; order Rickettsiales; family UBA3002; genus QFOX01. Next base: position 182,037 of record JAZKJM010000003.1, read on the forward strand.
TGCCCTCGTTGGCGCCGGTAATATCGGCGGCACGCTTGCCCATCTCGCCGCCTGCAAGGAGCTTGGCGATGTGGTGCTGTTCGACGTGGCCGAAGGCCTGCCGCAGGGCAAGGCGCTCGATATTTCGCAAGCCTGCGCGGTTGAAAAAGTGGATGCGCGCATCACCGGCACCAATGATTACAAGGATCTCGAAGGCGCGGATGTGGTGATTGTCACCGCCGGGATCGCCCGCAAGCCCGGCATGAGCCGTGATGATCTGGTCGCGACCAACACCGGCATCATCAGCACGGTGGCGGAAAACCTCAAAAAATCCTGCCCGAATGCGTTTGTGATCGTCATCACCAACCCGCTGGATGCGATGGTGTGGGTGATGCAGCAGAAGACCGGTTTTGCCCCGAACAAAGTGGTGGGTATGGCGGGTGTGCTGGATTCGGCGCGCTTCAGCTATTTCCTCGCCGAGGCCTTCAAGACCAGCCAGAAAGATATCACCACCTTCGTGCTTGGTGGCCATGGCGATACGATGGTGCCGATGGTTTCCTACTCGACCGTTGGCGGCATCCCGCTGCCGGATCTCGTGAAAATGGGGTGGATCAAACAAGATGCGCTCGACAAAATGGTGCAGCGGACGCGCGATGGCGGCGCGGAAATCGTTGGCCTGCTCAAAACCGGTTCGGCGTTCTACGCCCCGGCCGCCGCCGCGATCCAGATGGCGGATGCCTATCTCAATGACCGCAAACAGCTGCTGCCATGCGCAGCGTATCTCAATGGCGAATATGGCCAGAAGGATATCTACGTTGGCGTGCCGTGCATCATCGGTGCCGGTGGCGTCGAGAAGATCGTCGAGATCGCTCTGCCGGAAGAGCAGCAAAAGCAGTTCGACCATTCGGTGAGCGCCGTGCGCGAGCTGGTGGCGAGCACCAAGCTGGATAAGAAAGCGGCGTAATCAGCGCGTCCGCATTCGTGCCTTGCTTCATGCCCAATCCGGCGTATAAAGCGAGTCGCATTTTCGTAAACTCTAGGAGAATCCCATGAACATTCACGAATATCAGGCCAAGTCGGTCTTGGCGAAACACGGTGTTGCCGTTCCACGCGGTGGGGTGGCCTATACCCCGGCGGAAGCAGAGCAGGTGGCGCAATCGCTTGGTGGCAATCTGTGGGTGGTGAAAGCCCAGATCCATGCCGGTGGGCGTGGCAAGGCAGGCGGCGTGAAGCTGGCCAAAACGCTGGATGAAGTGAAGCGCCTGACCAAGGAAATGCTGGGCATGACCCTGATCACGCACCAGACCGGGCCGGAAGGCAAGGAAGTGAAGCGCGTCTATATCGAGGAAGGTTCCGACATTGGTTCGGAGCTGTATCTCTCGGTGGTGCTCGACCGCACCTACAGCGCGATCACCTTCATGGGCTCCAAAGAAGGTGGCGTGGACATTGAAGAAGTGGCCGCCAAGCACCCGGAAAAAATCATCACCGTGCCGGTCGATCCGGCAGCGGGCATTCAGCCATACCACGCGCGTAAGCTGGCGTTTGCGATGGAAATTCCGGCCGAGTTGCACGGCGAATTCCAAAAAATGGTGTTCGGTTTCTATAACGCCTTCCTGCAAACGGATGCGAGCCAGGTGGAGATCAACCCGCTGGTGATCACCAAGCAGAACAAGCTGATCGCGCTCGATGCGAAATTCAATTTCGATGACAACGCCCTGTTCCGCCAGCCCGACATCGCCGAAATGCGCGACGAGGACGAGGAAGATCCGCTGGAGCTGCAAGCCGCGAAATTCGGCCTGTCTTATGTAAAAATGGATGGCAATATCGGCTGCATGGTCAACGGCGCAGGCCTCGCCATGGCGACGATGGATATCATCAAACTCTATGGCGGCGAGCCGGCCAACTTCCTCGATGTGGGCGGCGGCGCGAGCAAGGAGAAGGTGACGGAAGCCTTCAAGCTGATCCTTTCGGACCCGAACGTCGAAGGCATTCTGGTGAATATTTTCGGTGGCATCATGCGCTGCGATATTATCGCGGAAGGTATCATTGCGGCGGCGCGTGAAGTGTCGCTGAGTGTGCCGCTGGTGGTGCGCCTCGCCGGGACCAATGTGGAGCTGGGCAAGAAAATGCTCGCCACTTCCGGTCTTGCGATCCTGCCTGCCGATGACCTCGCCGATGCGGCGGATAAAATCACCGGCGCCGTCAAGAAACAAGCCGCTTAAGGAGCGAACCACATGTCCATTCTCATCAACAAAAATACCAAAGTCATCTGCCAGGGCATTACCGGGCGTGAGGGCACCTACCACACCGAACAGGCGATTGCTTACGGCACGCAAATGGTCGGCGGCGTGACGCCGGGCAAGGGCGGCACCAAGCATCTGGAGATTCCGGTCTTCAACACGGTGGGTGAAGCCAAAGCCAAAACCGGCGCCAATGCCTCGGTGATTTATGTGCCGCCGCGCTTTGCTGCGGATGCGATCCTGGAAGCGATCGATGCTGAAATCGAGCTCGCCATCTGCATCACCGAAGGCATTCCGGTGCTGGATATGGTGAAGGTGAAACGCGCGCTGGTGAACAGCAAAACCCGCCTGATTGGGCCGAACTGCCCGGGCGTGATTACGCCGGGTGAATGCAAAATCGGCATCATGCCGGGCCATATCCACACCAAAGGCCGCATCGGCATTCTGTCGCGTTCGGGCACGCTGACCTATGAAGCGGTTGGCCAGACCACGGCGGTTGGCCTCGGCCAGTCGAGCTGTGTCGGGATTGGTGGCGACCCGGTCAACGGGACCAACTTCCTTGATATGCTGGAGATGTTCCTGAAAGACGACGCGACGGATGCGATCATCATGATCGGCGAAATCGGCGGCGATGCGGAAGAGCAAGGCGCCGAGTTCCTCAAAAAGTCGAAAATCAAGAAGCCGGTGGTTGGCTTTATCGCGGGCCGTACGGCACCTCCGGGTCGTCGCATGGGCCATGCCGGGGCGATTGTCTCGGGCGGCAAAGGTGGCGCGGAAGACAAGATCGAGGCCATGAAATCGGCCGGGATCAAGGTCTGCGACAACCCGGGCTACATGGGGCGCACCATGAAGGAAGCCCTCGGGAAATAACGCTATGGCAAGGGGGTCGAAAGACCCCCTTCGCTTTTGTGGGAATTTTGTTGGCCGTTACCGTGCTGCAACGCCGCATCGGCTTTGCGGGTGGTTTGCTATAATCTGCTTGCCTTGCAACGGTTACGCGCCTAGAAACCGAGGCAAACCACAGACTAGCTTTGCACGGGTGTCCTATGTCCCAAGATTTCCTTGAAAACTCGTATCTTTACGGCGCGAACTCGGCGTTTATCGAGGAGCTGTATCAGCGGTATTTGAACGATACCGGCAGTGTCGATGCCAGCTGGCAGCGGTTTTTCGCCAGCCTTGGTGACCCGGCGCCCAAAGGCGCATCGTGGAACGCGGCGCCTGCCGGGGTGATCGGTCAGCCCGACCCGGATGCACCGGCGATTGCCAAAGATGCCAAAGGCGGCAAACCAGCCACCGCACCAGCCGCTGCCGCCAAACCAGTCATGCCCGACGGCGCTGCCGTCCAGGAAGAGGCGATGTATGCGTTGCGGGCGCAGCAGCTGATTCGGGCGTATCGCGTGCGTGGGCATTTGCTGGCGACGCTGGACCCGCTGGGTATTGAGCGGCCACAGATGCATGCGGATCTCGATCCGAAAACCTATGGCTTCACGGATGCGGATGCGAACCGTTCGCTCTATCTGGGTGGAAATCTGGGCCGCGAGCGCGCGACGTTGAGCGAAGTGGTTGAGACGCTGCAGGCGACGTATTCGGGCACGATGGGCGTGGAATTTATGCATATCCAGGACCCGGCGCAGCGCGAATGGGTGCAAAGCCGCATTGAGGCCGTGCGTGGCAAACCGACCTTCAGCAACGACCAGAAAAAAGCGATTTTGCGCTCGCTGCTGGAAGTGGAAGGGTTTGAGGAATTTGTGCAGGTGAAATATACCGGCGTGAAGCGCTTCTCGATCCAGGGCGGCGACGCGATGGTGCCGGGCCTCATCAGTATTCTGGAGACGGCGAGCAATGTCGGGGTCGATGAGATTGTTATCGGCATGCCGCACCGTGGGCGCATGAACGTGCTGACCGCGATCATGGGCAAGCCGTATTCGGAGCTGCTGTCGATCTTTAACGGCAACCTCGATTTCCCGGAAAATATCGATTCCTCGGGCGATGTGAAATACCATCTGGGCGCGAGCCATGACCGGGTGATGGCCAATGGCAAATCGATGCATTTGTCGCTGACCGCGAACCCATCGCATCTTGAAATTGTGAACCCGGTGGTGGTTGGCAAAGTGCGCGCGAAGCAGGACCAACAAAGCGACGCCGAGCGCAAAAAAGTGATGGCGCTGACGCTGCATGGCGACGCGGCATTCGCCGGTCAGGGATCGGTGGCCGAGACGCTGGCGATGGCCGATTTGCGCGGCTACCGCACCGGCGGCACGATCCATGTGATCGTCAACAACCAGATCGGTTTCACGACCGCGCCGAGCTATTCGCGCTTCACGCCCTATCCGTCGGATGTGGCGAAGATGATCCAATCGCCGATTTTCCATGCCAATGGCGATGATCCGGAAGTGGTGGCGTTCTGCTGCCAGCTGGCTGTTGAATTCCGCCAGACCTTCCAGCGCGACACGGTGGTCGATATTATCTGCTTCCGCAAATACGGGCATAACGAAGGCGACGAGCCGATGTTCACCCAGCCGATCATGTATAAGAAAATCAGCCAGAAGCAGCTGCCGGCCCATGTCTATGGCCAACGCCTGATTGCTGAAGGGGTGATGACGGAAGACGACATCGCCAAAGAAGTCGAGGCGCTGCACGCCCACTTCACCAAGGAATACGAGGCCGGGAAAGAGTTCAAGCCCAACAAGGCCAACTGGCTGGAAGGCAAATGGACTGGCTTCACCAAGGCCGACCATGGCCGCGCTGCGGAGCCGGATACGGGGGTCGATGTCGGCGTGCTCAAATCCATCGGCCATGCGTTGGCGGTGGTGCCTGAAGGCTTCAATCTCAACCGCAAAATCGACCGCCAGCTGAAGGCGAAAATCGAGATGATGGACACCGGCACCGGGCTCGACTGGGCGATGGGTGAGGCGCTTGCCTATGGCTCGCTCGTGGTTGAAGGAACGCCGGTGCGCCTGACCGGTCAGGATTCCGGCCGCGGCACGTTCTCGCACCGCCATTCGGTGTTTGTCGATCAGGAAACGGAAGAGCGTTACATCCCGCTTAACCATGTGGCGAGCGAACAGGCGCGTTACGAGGTGGTGGATTCGTTCCTCTCCGAACTCGCGGTGCTGGGCTTTGAATATGGTTACTCGCTCGCCGAGCCTGCGGCGCTGACCCTCTGGGAAGGCCAGTTCGGCGATTTCGCCAACGGCGCGCAGATGGTCATCGACCAGTTTATCGCCTCGGGCGAAATCAAATGGCTGCGCATGAGCGGCCTGGTGATGCTGCTGCCGCATGGGTATGAGGGGCAGGGGCCGGAGCATAGCTCGGCCCGCCTTGAGCGCTTCCTGCAGCTGTGCGGTGAAGACAATATGCAGGTGGTGAACATCACCACCCCGGCGAACTTCTTCCATGCGCTGCGCCGTCAGGTGCGACGCAATTTCCGCAAACCGCTGATTGTGATGACGCCAAAATCGCTGCTGCGCCACAAGCTGGCAGTGTCGGAACTGTCGGAATTCGAGACGGGCAAAACTTTCCGCCGGGTGATTCCGGAAATCGATACGCTGACGAAAGATGCCGACGTGAAGCGCCTGATTTTCACCAGCGGCAAAGTGTATTACGACTTCCTCGAAGCGCGCCGCGACCGCAAGATCGACGATATTGCGCTGGTTCGGGTGGAGCAATATTACCCGTTCCCGGCCAAGGAAATCGAAGCGGCGCTGGCCAAATACCCCAACGCCGAAGTGGTTTGGGCACAGGAAGAGCCGCAGAATATGGGCGCCTGGACGTTTATCAGCCCACGCATCAACGAGGTGATGGAAAAGATCGCCCATGGTGCGGGCCGCCTGCGCTATATCGGCCGCAAGGAAGCGGCAAGCCCGGCGGCGGGTTACATGAAACTGCATGTCCGCGAGCAGGAAGCGCTCATCGCCTCCGCGATGACGCTCGATGCGGCGGCAACCGTTAAACAGAAAAAGAAAGCATAGGAGATCCATATGGCTGGAGAAATTATCGTTCCCTCACTGGGTGAGTCCGTTACCGAAGCGACGGTGGCGAAATGGTTTAAGCAACCCGGCGACGCGGTGAAGGCCGATGAGCCGCTGGTGGAGCTGGAGACCGATAAGGTCACCGTGGAAGTGAACGCTCCCGCGGCGGGCGTGCTGAAAACGCAGGCGGTGAAAACCGGTGCGACAGTGGAAGTCGGCGCGTTGCTGGGCAACATCGATGTCGGTGCATCCGGCGGTAAAGCGGCTGCTGCCCCTGCCAAAGCAGAGGCACCGAAAGCCGAAGCGCCGAAAGCAGCACCGGCTGCTGCCCCTGCGGCAGCGCCTGCAGCGGCCGCCGCATCGAGCGGCCCGGCTGTAACCAAAATGCTTGCCGAGAACCCGCAAGTGAACGCGGCGGCGATTGCTGCGACCGGCAAAGATGGCCGCCTGAAAAAAGGCGATGTGCTCAATGCGCTGGGCGATGGCATGGGCGTGGCCCCGGCTGCTGGCCCGCGTGAAGAACGCGTGAAGATGACCAAGCTGCGCGCGACCATTGCCCGCCGTTTGAAAGAGTCGCAGAACACCGCGGCGATCCTCACCACCTTCAACGAAATCGACATGAGCAACGTGATGGCGTTGCGCAACGAATATAAGGAAGAATTCGAGAAGAAGCACGGCATCAAGCTGGGCTTCATGGGCTTCTTCGTGAAGGCGGTGGTGAATTCGCTGAAGCAAATTCCGGCCGTGAATGCCGAGATTTCGGGCGACGATGTGGTGTATAAAAACTACTACGATATCGGCGTTGCGGTCGGCGGCCCCAACGGGCTGGTGGTGCCGGTGATCCGCGATTGCGACAAGAAATCGCTGGCGCAGATCGAGCAGGACATTGCCGATGCGGCGATGAAAGCGCGCAACGGCACGCTGAGCATGGCCGACATGACCGGTGGCACCTTTACCGTGTCCAACGGCGGCACCTATGGTTCGCTGATGAGCACGCCGATCGTCAACCCGCCGCAATCGGGCATCCTGGGGATGCATAAAACCGAAGAGCGCCCGGTAGTGGTGAAAGGCGAAATCGTCATCCGCCCGATGATGTATGTCGCGCTGAGCTATGACCACCGGATTATCGATGGCAGCGAATCGGTGACATTCCTCGTCAAGGTGAAGCAGGCGATCGAAGATCCGCGCCGGTTGTTGCTGGGGCTGTAGTTCTGGCACGATCTATTGCTGGCATCATGGGAAACTGTGCGTCGCGGAAGGGTAGTATGCGGAAACTGATCGTGGTTGCCATGCTGTTGCTTACGGCGTGCGATGAGGAATCCCTGACCTCGCTTAACAATATTCTCGATAACGTCGACCAAATGCAGCACTGCGGCATCGGCTCGGACGCGCAATCACGCAAGAAGAATGGATGTGACGAGAAACAGGCTGCCAGAGATTATGACGTTTGCCTGAGCAAACATGACCGCTACGTTTGCGAACCCTTCCGGGAAAAAGCAGGCGGGGTACGCGACGCGCAGCAGGTGAATGAGGATTATGGCGAATGCCTGGAGAAGCACGATTACTATATGTGCGAATCCTTCAGACTGCGCACGCAGCGCTAAAAGCACCCGCGCCCATTCTCAATCTGCTGGACTTGCCCAATGCGCATGTTAAACCGCGAACAAAGCATTCATATCCAAGGAGAGTAGCATGAGCGAACAATTTGATGTGATCGTCATCGGCGCCGGTCCCGGCGGGTATGTGGCGGCGATTCGTGCGGCGCAGCTGGGCCTGAAAACGGCCTGCGTGGAGAAGGGCGAGACGCTGGGTGGCACCTGCTTGAATGTGGGCTGCATTCCCTCGAAAGCGCTGCTGGAAAGCTCCGAGAAATTCGAGGATGCGACCCATGAATTTACCAAGCACGGGATTGATGCGAAAGTGACACTCAACCTGCCCAACATGCTGAAACGCAAGGTCGAGGTGGTCAAAGGCCTGACCGAGGGCATCGCGTTTCTGTTCAAGAAAAACAAGGTCACCTGGCTGAAGGGCCATGGCACCATCACCGGCAAAAATGAAGTGACGGTGGGCACGGAAAAATACGGCGCGAAACATATCATTATCGCGACGGGTTCATCGGTAATGGACCTGCCGGGCATCGCGATCGATGAGAAGCAGATTGTGTCCTCGACCGGCGCCTTAGCGCTGAGCGAAGTTCCCAAGAACCTCGTCGTGATTGGCGCGGGCGTGATTGGCCTTGAGCTTGGCTCGGTCTGGCGGCGGTTGGGCGCGAAGGTGACGGTGATCGAGTATCTCGACCGCATCACCCCGGGGGTGGATACGGAAGTGGCGAAAGCCTTCCAGAAGCTCCTCGAAAAACAGGGCTTTGCCTTCAAGCTTAGCACCAAGGTGACGAGCGCCAAAGCAGGCAAAGGCGGCGTTGAGCTGGTGATGGAACCGGCCGCCGGTGGCGCGAGCGAAACCGTGAAGGCGGATATCGTGCTCGTCGCGGTGGGTCGCAAGGCCTACACGGACAAGCTGGGGCTGGAAAATGTCGGCATCACGACCGATAAACGCGGGCGGGTGGATGTGAACCACGACCTGCAGACCAGCGTGCCCACCATTTGGGCGATTGGCGATGCGATTGTGGGCCCGATGCTGGCGCATAAAGCCGAGGATGAAGGCGTGGTGGTGGCCGAGCGCATTGCCGGGCAGAAGCCGCATATCAATTACGACGCGATTCCCGGCGTGATCTACACCTGGCCGGAAGTGGCGACGGTGGGCAAAACCGAAGAGGAGCTGAAGGCGGCGGGCACGGCGTATAAGGTCGGTAAATTCCCGTTCCTGGCCAATTCGCGCGGCCGCTCCAGCGCGCAGACGGATGGGTTTGTGAAGATCCTCGCCAACGCAGCGACCGATGAGGTGCTGGGCGTCCACATCCTCGGGCCGCATGCCGGGACGATGATTGCCGAAGCGGTGCTTGCCATGGAATTTGGCGCCAGCGCCGAAGACATCGCCCGCACCTGCCACGCCCACCCAACGCTGAACGAAGCCGTCAAGGAAGCCGCCCTCGCGGTGGATGGCCGGGCGATTCATATTTAGGGTTGATTGAAGGGGCCGTTGGCTTCGCCTCTCTCCGCTTCGCTCCGAGTGCCCCCTACGCTGCGCGCCGCTAAATGTCGGCTATTCATTTTGGGGGCTTGTTGCTTCGCGCTACTTGATACCGGCGATTCTCAGGATCGTCTGGTGGACGTCCTTGACGTGTTCTTCCGGGCGTAGGCGGCCAGTGCGCATTTCCTTGGCGACCTGGGTCCAGATGTCGTCGCCCATATCTTTTGCCGTAATGGCGAAACCCGCCGCATCGATGGCCTTCAGCACGGCCTGCGCCTGCTTGGTGTAATCCTCGAAGAAATAGCTCGCATCCGCTTTCTGGATCGCGTTTTCGATGACGGTTTGCAGTTTTGGTTTGCTCATACAAGAAGCTCCACATTGCCGCCGATTGCGGCGGTGTTGATGCTGGTGGTGCGCTCGGTGACAAAGCGTAGCAGGTAATGCGGCCCACCGGCTTTGGGGCCGGTGCCCGAGAGGCCCTCGCCGCCAAACGGCTGCACGCCCACCACCGCCCCGGTCATGGAGCGGTTGACGTAACGGTTGCCCGCGGGCGCATGGGCGAGGATATCATCCATCCCGCCGCGTAGGCGGGTGTGCAGGCCAAAGGTGAGACCATAGCCGGTGGACTGGATATGGCTGAGGATTTTTGGCAGTTCCTTGGATTTATAGCTGAAGAAATGCAGCACCGGGCCAAACACTTCTTCCGTTAGCACCGCGGGCGAATCCAGCCCGAACAGATGCGGGGCGATAAGGGTGAGCTCCTGCGGCGCGGGCCCGCTGACATGGTGCGACCAGCGCGCCGTGCGCTCCATGGCGCCGATATGGGCCTGCAGATGCTGCTGGGCCTGGGCGTCGATCACCGGGCCAATATCGGTGGTGAGGGATTGCGGGTCGCCGAGGCTCAGCTCATCCATTGCGCCGACCAGCAGGTCGCGCAGGCTTTGCGCCACTTCCTCCTGCACAAACAGCATGCGCAAGGAGGAGCAGCGCTGCCCGGCCGAGCCAAACGCGCTTTGGATAATGTCGTCGCAGGCCTGTTCGAGCAGCGCCGAGGAATCGACGATCATGGCGTTAAGCCCACCGGTTTCAGCGATCAGCGGCACAATCGGCCCATCTTTTGCCGCAAGCGCGCGGGCGATATGTTTGGCGACCGCGGTCGAGCCGGTGAAGCAGACCCCGGCAATCGGCGCAGCATTCACCAGCGCCGCACCCAGCGTTTCGCCGTGGCCCGGGGCAAGGATAAGCACATCCGCCGGAATGCCCGCTTCATGCAGCAGGGCGACGGCCGCCGCCGCCACCCGCGGGGTTTGCTCCGCCGGTTTGGCGATGACCGGGTTGCCGCTGACGAGCGCTGCCACCACCTGCCCCACAAAAATGGCGAGCGGGAAATTCCACGGACTGATGCACAGGAACGGCCCGCGCCCATGCAGGGTGAGGATGTTGCTCTCACCCGTCGGGCCCGGCAGCGGTTGGGGGGCAAAAATGCGCTCGGCCTCATTGGCATAATAGCGGCAGAAATCGACCGCTTCGCGCAGCTCGGCGACGGCATCGGCGGTGGTTTTTTTACCCTCGGCGATCAGCAGGGCGATGAACCCGGCGCGGCGTTCCTCCAGCAGATCCGCTGCGCGGCGCAGCATGGCGGCGCGGGTGGCAACGGGGGTGGCATCCCACGCCGCAAAGGCGCGCAGGCTGCGGGTGGCGATGGCGGCGGCATCTGCCGCGCGCGCATCCGCCGGGGTGGTGTGCATAGTGGCACGCGTGGTTTCCACCGCCTTCAGGAAGGGGATGCGCAGGCTGCGATAGCCCAGATCGACCCCTTCGGGGTTCGGGCGCGCAGGGCCATAGAGCGCGCGCGGCAGGGGAATTTCGGAATTGGGCTGGCCGTCTGCTGCGCGGGCATGGGCGCGGGCGCTGAGGGTCAGCGTGTCGATGGGCGTCGCATGGTCGAGCAGCAGATGCACAAACGAGCTGTTCGCGCCATTTTCCAGCAGGCGACGGATGAGGTAGGCGAGCAGATCCTTATGCGCACCGACCGGCGCATAAATCCGCACCGGATGGGTGGCGACGATCTGGTCATGCAGGCTTTCGCCCATGCCGTGCAGGCGCTGAAACTCAAAGCTGCCCGGCGCGCGGCCCTGCTGCTGCGCCAGCTCCAGAATCGTCGCCACGGTGAGCGCATTATGGGTGGCAAATTGCGGGTAGATATGCGCACTCGCCCCAAGCAATAGCTGCGCGCAGGCGAGATACGAAAGGTCGGTATATTCCTTGCGGGTGAAGACCGGGTAGCCGGGCAGGCCGAGCGTCTGGGCGTGCTTGATTTCGCTATCCCAATAGGCCCCTTTCACCAGCCGCACCGGCAGTTTTCGGTGGTGTTTTGTGGCCAGCGCCACCAGCGCCTCCGCCACATGCACCGCGCGTTTCTGGTAGGCCTGCAGCACAAACCCGATACCCTCGAACCCGGCAAATTCCGGATCCTCCAGCAGCGCGGCATAGATGTCGAGTTCCAGCTCCAGCCGGTTGGCCTCCTCCGCATCCAGCGACACCGCGATGGTGCACTCCATCCCCACCCGCAGGATCGCTTTCAGCCGCGGCAGCAGCTCGTCCATCACCCGCGCTTCCTGCGTTTGGGTGTAGCGCGGATGCAGCGCCGAGAGCTTCACCGAAATGCCCGGCCGCGCAAACAGGCCGGTGGCGCTGCTGGTCTGCGCAATCTCGCGAATGCCGCTGAGATAGGACGCCACATAGGCCTGCGCCTGCGCATCCGTGCGCGCACCCTCGCCCAAAATGTCATAGGAAATGGTATAGCCGCGCGCCTCATCCGTGGCGGCATGGCGGATAGCATCGGCGACCGTTTCACCCATCACGAACTGGGTGCCGAGGAACTTCATCCCCGCCCGCAGCGCCTGGCGGATGACCGGTTCGCCGGAGCGTTTAATCAGCCCGCCGAACCAGCTTGCGATCGAATCGCCGCGATCCAGCTCCAACACCGAGCCGGTGAGCATCAGCGCCCAGCTGGAGGCATTGACAAGGGTCGAATCGCTCTGGCCGAGATGCTGCTTCCAGTTGCCGGTGGCAAAGGTGTCTTCGATCAGCTGGTCGGCCGTCACCGCATCCGGAATACGCAGCAACGCCTCGGCGAGGCACATCATGGCAATGCCTTCCTGGGTCGACAGGCCGTACGATTGCAAAAACGCCTCAACCGTGCTGCCCGGCCCCACCGCGCGCTGGCTGGTGATGAGCCCATGGGCGCGGGCGCGAATGGCCGGGTCGAGTGCATCGATCGCGTCGGTGCGCGTCACCAGTGCAAGCACAGCCTCGCGCTCCGGGCCGAGCGCGTGCGGGCTGATGCTGTCAAGCCAGTGGGTCATGCCGCCAAGCTTGCCCATACGGCCGCCAAAAGTCAAACCCATCAAGCGGCTAGAAAAGCCCCCGCCGCTCGGGTAAGATCACGAAGTTGGTCCCGTAGCTCAGCTGGATAGAGCGACAGTTTCCTAAACTGTAGGCCACGTGTTCGAATCACGTCGGGATCACCATAGATTGGAGGATTACATGCATAAAATTATTCTTGTCACTGGTCCATCCAACTCTGGCAAAACAAGCTCCATTCGCAGATTTCTTGAAAATCGGGGCATATTTCATAAACAAGATGGCGATTTAGCCATTGTTCTTCCTTTGCAAAAGAATGGGAAAACCTACGTCGTAGGCATTGCTAGCGGAGGAGACACCCTAGCAATTGTGCAGAGCAATTTTGTATTCTTCCAACCTCATAACTGTGATGTGATTATTTGCGCTTCTAAATCGAGAGGAAAGACGCTGGCCTGCATCACCAATCATGCTACGCAGCATGGTGCGGTATTGAGCAAAACCCATACTAACTATGCTAACCCTGCTAATACCAGCAACATAGCCTTATCGATTAACGCTATAGCAGCTCAAATCGAACAGAATTTCCCGTAAGCCAGCCCAATTATCGGAAACACCAATCCCTTCCAATTTGATTATTTATCGCCTAAGCCATTGTCTATGGCCTTCGTTTTTCAGCAACCCAATACATCAAGTCTGCTTGATACAATTAACGCAGCAGCTCACGGGGCTGATAGTGGCGGTGGGGTTTTTGCATTTGCATCGAAAGATGGGATTGAAGCGCTTCTGGGATGCTCCCACCTGACTGCGATGGCTTCCGAAAAGAAACCATTTCAGCTTATTGTGGGCATGGATGCCATATACTTGGCATTCGCGATCGCGCGTGCGCGCGAGGTTGCCTAGGAAGATGTCGGTGGCCACAGGGAGCGCGGAAAGTTCGCAACACGGTTCGCAGCGCGTAGTGCGTTTTTTATTATCCTATAATTGTAGCTCTTTTGGGCGCTATGCCTGCGGTCTAATAGACCGCGTCTTTAAGCAAATTTGAAATATATAAAATACGTTACCCAAACTTTGTTCTTTAAGTTAGGCTGCTTGGCATGAATGAAACAGCTACAAATAAGCCGGATATTTGGTTCGTTTACGATGGCGAATGCCCCGTATGCCAACTAGGCGTTTCCTTGTTTAAAGTCCGCCAATCAGTGGGCACGCTACACACGGTTGATGCACGTACCGAGAAAGACCACCCGGTGATGCAGGAGGTCAATGCAGCGCGGCTGAATTTGGATACGGGCATGGTCATCAAGTATCTTGGTCAGCTATATCAAGGCGAAGACGCCCTTGCAGTTATGGCGAAAATTGGAGCCGATGAAGGGCTGTTCAACAAAATGAACCGTACGCTCTTCCAATCACGCACCAGGGTGAATCTTTGCTATCCGCCCATGCGCTTTGCCCGCAATGTCGCCCTTGCCTTCAAAGGCGTAGGGAAAATCCGCAATTTAGAGAGCTAGCATGGCCTACACGCTGCGTTCCCAGATGAGAGCAGTGGTATTAGCGGTGGCGTTCTTTGCCATATTCATCCGATTAGTATCTGCCCTAAACGCCTGGCAGTTAGGTCAGAATACTGAGATCCAATCTTATGCCTTTTGTGTCGTATTTCCGGCATCTCTACTTTTGCTTTTTGCCTTTATGGGCACTGCTCGCACCAAAGAGGGCATGCTGATGCGGTTCGGCAGCATGCTTCAGTTGTTGTTAATTTTGTGTCTGCCATCGTTTGCCCTGTATTTGGCACTTGGGTTCCCCGTTGTATTCTTCGCCGTAGAGATATTTTGCACACGCATTCCACGGAAGCTGGCCCAACCCATTGAGCGGGCGATTCTGGCATGATTCATCTATACATCCCACACGATTTATTGATTCTACTGCGGGCGGTTCTGTTACTCGGCCCGATGGCACTTACCTTCTACTTCGGCTGGCATCGTCGTTTTGAGAATCGCGTACTGGTTGGCGGCCTGTTTGCTTTTCTATATGCACTCGGCACACTTCTTCCAGCCCATGTAATGGCGATGCAGCTTGGCTTCTGGTCTTATGGCGACAACGCCCTCATGTTTTTGGGTATGCCGACGGATATTTGGTTTGCGGGTGCGCTGTTGTTCGGCCCCGCAATCTTCTTTGCCCTGCCTAACTTAAACCCATGGGTATTAACGCTGGGCTGCATCGTCCTTCAAGCTCTCACCTTACCTTCACTCGCTCCCTTCGTCATTGCGGGCCCCTATTGGTTTGTAGGTGTGCTGCTGGTATTTGCGCTCGTTCATATTCCCGCCTTATTTCTGGCGCGATGGACTGCGCGAGAGGTATGTTTACCTGAGCGTGCTGCTCTCCTTGCCTTTGGCTTTGGCATGATAGCCTACTTTGTATTACCCAGCATCATCATGAAGGCCATGGGTGGTCACTGGCCTTTCGCTACCGTTTCTTACGCCTGCATTGCTATCACCATGTTGGCATTAGCCCCCTGCGTCGTTATGGGCCTGACAGCGGTGCAAATGTTTGCTCTCCATGGCGAAGGCACTCCTATCCCGCTGGATAAAACGAAGCATCTGGTGCGCAGCGGCTTATACGGCTACATCTGCAACCCCATGCAGTGCGCTACAGCTCTCTCGTGGATTGTACTCGGCCTGTTCCTCCAAAATATCTTTGTGATCCTCGCTGCCGCGATGGCTGTTATCTTCGTGTTAGGGATGGTGCGGTGGCACCACCGCATTGATTTATGCGTTCGCTTCCCGGAAGGATGGCCGGAATACCGCGAGCATGTACCGGAATGGTTCCCACGATGGAAGCCGTGGGTAAAGCATCCAAGTACGCTTCACTACAACCCAAACCGCGGCTTCCAAGCGAGGTTCGTGAAATGGGTTTCTAAACAAAACCTGACGGGCCTAACCATAGACTCAAGATCGCAAAGCCTACGTTACACCGATGGCAATCGGGGTAAGTCCTTTACTGGATTTGCCGCTATTGCCTGCAGCCTGTTTCATATCCATTTTATCACGGCACTGGTCGGCTCCATGTTGCTTCTCGTCGCCCTACCTATGCAATGGGCTTTTTGTCGGGGTAAGGTAACAGCATGAATCACGCCTCGTATGCGCGCCTGTCATCATGGAACTTTGGAGTGGGTAGTCTGTTGGCCATTCGCAAAGATTCGCTCGGCTTCTACAACCATCTGCATGCCACCAACCCGGATGCAATACGCCTTCAGCTGGGGCCGTATCGCTGCTGGTTTCTATTCCATCCCGATTTGATCGAGCAGGTATTAGCCAAACAGGCTGATAGCTGAGGGAAGTTCATGGAAAGAGCGTCGTCGCAAAGTATTGCCTGCATTCAAGCAGCAGCGAATTCCCGAATATGCGAGAACGGTTGCCCATCATAGCCGCGCACTCAGAGAGCGCTGGGAAAGCCACGTCGCAAACCATGGCACCTATACCAGCGATATTGATAATGAAATGGCGATGCATGTACTGAATATCGCCGCGCTCACCCTGTTTGGCCAGCCGCTGGATGCAGACGCTCAAAAAATCAGCGCGACAGTGCACGCTTTATCAGAACTAGCCTTCCATGAATCCACCTCAGCCTTCACCTTGCCGGATTGGCTACCCTTACCCTCAAAACGCAAAAAGCGCGCAGTTATCCGCACCATGCACGATGCCATTCATCGCATTACCGGCGAGCGACTTTTGGGCAAGCGGGATGACCGTGGTGATTTGCTTTCCATGCTTATCGAGCACCATGAAGGCAACCGAGTGGCGATTGAGGAAGATAGCATGTCTCTGCTCATCGCAGGGCATGAAACCTCGGGTGCTACGCTGACATGGCTGTTTATACTCCTGGCCCAACACCCAGAAGCCCTACGTCAGGTTCAAAAAGAATTGGATACAGTAACTGAAGGTGCCGAAGTAGATTTCGGTATGCTGGCTAAGCTGCCGTACCTATTGGCTGCCACACAGGAAGCCATGCGTCTTTACCCTGCGGCCTATGCGCTATTTTGTAGGCGTGCGCAAACCGATGTCGATTTAGGTAACGGCATCAACATCCGCCGAGGGGATTTGGTTCAACTCATGCCTTACATTACACAGCGCGATGCGCGCTGGTTCAAGGAACCGCAGACCTTCAAACCGGAACGCTTCCTGAGCGAGCCGGATTGGCCCCGCTATGCCTACATTCCCTTCGGCGCTGGCCCACGCGTATGCATCGGCCAATCGTTCGGGCTTATGGAGGTCATGTTAACCGCCGCGACACTACTGCAAACCCTTGAGCCGCAAACAGTGAGCCAGTCGCCACTACCATCGCCGCGTTTCTCGTTACGCCCGGAAGCGGGATTCGAGCTAATTTGGCAACGCAGATAATCGGCAGTCTTAGGAAGCACGAAAAGTTTGCAACAGCGGTCAATCCTGTTTCCCAAAAAGTAGGTCGCGTGCGCGATGCGTTATATGGAGCCACTGTCCGCTGCAGACATTGTCATTTGCCCGGCAAGCGCGTAAGCAGTGCGGCTCATCCCCCGCGAGGAACCTATGCCCCACACCCGCCCCATTGCCGGTAAAGAGTTCACCCTGCTGATGGCATTGCTGATGTCGATCGTCGCGATTTCGATCGATGCCATGCTGCCGGCCCTGAGCCTGATTGGGCAGGATCTGGGGGTTAGCGAACCCAACCGCATGCAGCTCGTCATCGGCTGCATTTTCGGTGGGCTGGCCATCGGCCAGCTCGTAGCCGGGCCGCTATCGGATGCGTTTGGCCGCAAGCCCGTTCTCTTCAGCGGCATTGTGCTTTATCTGGTCGGCAGCGTGGTCTGCTATGGCGCGACCGATTTCCCCATGCTGCTGATCGGCCGCGTCATTCAGGGCCTCGGGGTGGCGGGCCCGTATGTCACCGCCGTTTCCGTCGTGCGCGATAAATTCAGCGGCCGCGACATGGCGCAAGTGATGTCGCTCGTCATGATGATCTTCATCCTCGTGCCCGCCATTGCGCCGAGCCTCGGCCAGCTCATCATGCATCTGTCCGGGTGGCGCGCTATTTTCCTGCTGTATATCGGCTATGCCATCCTCATCGGCGGGTGGATCGCGCTGCGCCTTGAGGAAACCCTGCCCAAGCAACGGCGGCTGCCGCTTCGCCTCGCCGCCTTTGCCCACGGGTTTGGGGTGGTGGTGAAGAACCGTACCACCGTCATCTACATGGTCTGCATGGGCCTGTGCTTTGGTAGCCTGATTGGCTATCTGGGCGCCTCGCGCCAGATTTTCCAGGATCAGTTCGGAGTGGGCGAGGATTTCGCCCTCTATTTCGGTGGGTTGGCGCTGGTGCTGGGGGTTGCCTCGCTTCTCAACTCGCGCCTTGTCGGGCGGGTGGGCATGCGCCCCATCTGCGCCCGCGCGATGGCGACAAGCGCCATCGCCTCGCTGCTGTTCCTGCTGCTGCACCAGCTGGTGGACACCATCACCCTGCCGATGTTTGTCGCCTATGCCGCCGTGCTGTTCTTCTGTTTCGGGCTGATGTTTGGCAACCTGAACGCCATCGCGATGGAGCCGATGGGCCATGTTGCGGGCATGGCCTCGGCCATCATCGGCGCGACGTCATCGGTCATATCGCTGACACTCGGAACCGCCATCGGCCAGATGTACGATAACAGCCTGGAGCCGATCACCTTCGGCTTCCTGGTGCTTGGCAGCGTTTCCTTCGTGCTCATCACGCTCGAACGCCGCACGCGCTAGGCACGCGCTTATTTGCTCAGGATCGCCGGGACGCCTTGCGGGTACATGGCAGCGATGCTGTCGAGGATGATCTGCATGCGCGTCTGGGTGTTGGGGTGGGTGGTGAAGAACTCCACATTCGCCCCCGCATTATAGGCATTGGCAAGAATGGTGAACATGCCGATCATGGCATTGGGGTCATAGCCCGCCTGGCTCATCAGTTTCAGCGCGCGGCCATCGGCGAGCAGTTCCTCTTTGGTGGTGTAGCGCAGCAGCGGATTGGGAGAAGTAGTGCTTTCTACCGGGGTGCTGAGCACGTCGCGCGGCATCACATGGGCGATGCCGTGGGCGATGGCGGCGGCGAGTTGGCCTTCCGTCTGCATGCGGTTGACCAGCGCGGTGGTGATATAGACCCCACCATCGGGCAGGGCGAAGAGGTTGAGCGCATCCGGCTCGGCAAGCAGGTGGAAATGGTACTTGGTAGTGCCGATTTTCGCATCGCCGCGGCCCACAATATCCGCGCCGATGCGCTCGATGAGGGCGCGTTGGGTGGCGTTGCTGCTTTCGCCACGGTAGCGGGTAAGGATGGTTTTGGCCGTATCGCGCGAGAATTGCTGCAATTGGGCGGGGCTCATCGCTTCTTTCGCCGGGCCGTCCGTAAGGCTACGCGTGCGATGGTCGATGGCTTTCAGCATCAACAGGAAAAGCGCCGCACCAACGATGAAGGCCACCATCGCAATATGGCGGGTACGGCGCGACATGCGGACGCGCGGGCGCGCTGCAGCAGGGGCGGGCGTGTCCAGAATGGGTTCGTTATCGGTCATGAGCGACATTTCATCAGGGGGTGAACGGGCCGGAGTTTAGGCGATAGCAGCAATTTCGGCAAGCTGCGGCTTGCATGCGCGCTGATATTTGCTAAGCAGACGTCATCAACCTGATGAGGCGACCATGAGCAAGATCAACGTAAGCACCCCGGTAGTGGAACTCGACGGCGATGAAATGACCCGCATCATCTGGGCGATGATTAAAGAAAAACTGATCCTGCCCTTCCTCGATATCGACCTCAAATATTTCGACCTCGGGATCGAAGCGCGCGATGCGAGCGACGATAAAATCACCACCGAAGCGGCGGCCGCCATCAAACACTACGGTGTGGGCATCAAATGCGCGACGATCACGCCGGATGAAGCGCGGGTCAAGGAGTTCGGCCTCAAGCGCATGTATCCCAGCCCCAACGGCACGATCCGCAACATCCTCGATGGCACGATTTTCCGCGCGCCGATTATCTGCAGCAACATCCCGCGCTATGTGCCGGGCTGGAAAGCGCCGATCATCGTCGGCCGCCACGCCTTTGGCGACCAGTACCGCGCGACGGATATGATTATCGACCGTCCGGGCAAACTCACCATGACCTTCACGCCGGACGATGGCTCGGCGCCGGTCGAAAACCTCGTCTATAAATTCCCCAGCGCCGGGGTGGCCTTGTCGATGTACAACCTCAACAGCTCCATCGAGGGGTTTGCGCGGGCCTGCTTCACCTACGCGCTGACGGTGAATTACCCGCTCTATCTCAGCACCAAAAACACCATCCTCAAAAAATACGATGGCGATTTCAAACATATTTTCGAGCGTGTGTACGAGACCGAATTCAAGCAAATCTTCGCCGAGAAGGGCCTGTGGTACGAGCACCGCTTGATCGACGATCTCGTCGCCTATGCCATCAAGTCAAACGGCGGGTTTGTCTGGGCCTGCAAAAACTATGACGGCGATGTGCAGTCCGATGTCGTCGCCCAGGGCTTCGGCTCGCTGGGCCTGATGACCAGCATCCTGCTCACGCCGGATGGCAAAACGGTGGAAACCGAAGCGGCACACGGCACCGTGACGCGTCACTACCGCGAGCACCAGGCGGGCAAGGAAACCTCCACCAACCCCATCGCCAGCATTTTCGCCTGGACGCAGGGCCTGAAATACCGCGCGCGGTTCGATGGCAACGCACCGCTCGACGCCTTCTGCGACCGCCTCGAAAAAGCGGTGATCGATACCGTCGAAGCCGGCGCGATGACGAAGGATCTGGCGCTGCTGGTTGGCAATGGCCAGAAGCATCTCACCACCAAGGACTACATCGACGCGGTGGCATCGCGTCTGGCATAGGTTTTTGCTGCAGCAATTCGGTGGTCTAAACTGCAACATATATTTGTTGCGCCGCATATAACCCGCAGCATTTTATCTATGCTGCAGCGCCCTGTTATGGTGCGCCGCAGCTACGATTTCTGCGGATTTCTTCCGTAGAATTTGCTATAAAGAAGGTGAGGATAATCCTCAGAAAGAGTAAGGTTAGTGTTATGAAAATGATTCATGTAATTACGTTGTTTTTAGTGATTCTCGGTGGCCTTCATTTTGCGCTGACCGGCTTTGGGATCAATCTGCTTGGTGCTGTCTTCGGCAGTGTCAATCTGACTGTCCTGTACATCGTGATGGGCGTTTCGACGATCTATCACGTGTTGCCGGTGCTTAGGACGCATCTCGCTACCATTAAGTAACGCAACGTCGGCGCGGGTTTA
Organism: Pseudomonadota bacterium; assembly: GCA_040384265.1. Lineage (GTDB taxonomy): Bacteria > Pseudomonadota > Alphaproteobacteria > Rickettsiales > UBA3002 > QFOX01. The sequence continues at coordinate 202,973 of JAZKJM010000003.1, forward strand.
TTGATCCGCTGCCGAGTGAGTCCGGGCCCTGCCGCGAAAGCGGTGGGGCCTTTTTTTGCGCGCTGACGTGCGCTCATTTTTTGCGCGCGGACGCGCCTGATGAGGGCCTTGCCCTCAAACTCCCGCCGCTGCGCGGGTCGCGCCTTGCGCTCCCTCGGCTTACCTGAGGCTATCCATTTCTTTTTGCGTTCCCTCGTGTCCCCCACTCTCTCCATTGTCATGCCTGCGAAAGCAGGCATCCAGCGCGCGCATGCGCAGGCAATGCTACCAGTGGTGAAGCGGGACCCCCTCACACGACGCAGTGACCGTGGGCAGGTGCCACCCGCGAAAACCACGGTCCTTTCCACCAACCACCACTGCTAGTCCCCACATTTATAATCACCACCATATTTTGATGGATTTTTATTTCCCGCTGTGTTTCTCTTTGCATGTGCCGCGAGGGTTCGCCCGCGAAGAGCATGGACAGCCTAGGTAGCCCGGCAAGTAGCATCCAGGGTCATTTTCATCAGGAGAGCTCATGTCCGCTGTACAGTTTGCCGACCTCGACGTCTTATCCAAAAACCCCCTCGATCTTGCCGAGCAACTCATCATCGACCGCGACTGGTTATGCGACCGTCCGGTGGATGAAGAACTGGTCGCCGAGGTGCAGGGCTCGTGGTGCAACTTCCGCATTTGGTTCGCCTGGCAACCGGATCTGGGCGCGCTCATTTTCTCCTGCGCCTATGACTCCAAAATCCCCGAAAAATCGCGCAGCAAAATCCATCCCCTGCTGGCCGCGGTGAACGAAAAAATGTGGCTCGGCCATTTCGACCTCGGCTCCGAGGATGGTATGGTTATGTTCCGCCACGCGCTGCTGCTGCGCGGCGGTCAGGGGGTCACCTCCGAACAGCTCGACGACCTGCTCGATATTGCGATGAGCGAGTGCAACCGCTTTTACCCGGCCTTCCAGTCGGTCCTCTGGGGCGGCACCTCGGTCGAAACGGCGCTGGAAATTGCGCTGCTCGACACGGTGGGCGAGGCCTAAGGCGCGACTGCTTTCGTTTTAAGGGATATGGCGGCGCGCGCTGGCTTGGGCGGGCTGCGGCCGTTGTGCATCTTCATCAAATCGTCACACATGCATGTGTTTTGCTGTGCTAGTTTTGTGGGATTAGCCCATTAAAAACACGGAGCAGACCATGGAAGACTCTAAAAACGATCCAAAATTTGACGCCGCTAAGATCAATGCAGCGGTTGTTTCCACACTTAACCAGCACGACAATGGCGCTCAAAACCCAGGTGGGCTGCAACCTCCTCAATCCCAGGTGAGCGTGGGTGGGGCAGCGAAAGGCGGCACAATTATGCCGCGCGGCCTCGAAATCAAATAGAGAATCCCCGAGCTTTGCGGGCGCGTTTAGGGCACCCTGTGTCCCGCATCACATGAAGTAATACGGATTCACGTCCACCTTCACGCGCACGCCGGGGAATTTTTGTCCGGCGAGCCAGTTGCGCAGGGTTTTTTGCAGGTGGATGCCGGGTTTGGCTTTGACCAGCAGGCGGTAGCGGTATTGGCCGCGCAGTTTGGATAGCGGCGCCGGGGCGGGGCCAAGCACGGTGAGGCGGGCATCCACTGGCGCGCTGCGGGCGAGGGCCTGACCGGCGGCGCGGACGGTTGCTTCATCCACCCCATCGAGCAAAATGGCGGCGAGCTGGCCGAAAGGTGGCCAGCCACCGGCGCGGCGTTCGTTGGCTTCAAGCGCCATCAACCGGTCGCGGTCATGGGCGACGAGCGATTGCATGACCGGGTGCTCCGGCGTGTAGGTCTGCACCAGCACGGTGCCCGCGAGATCGCCGCGCCCGGCCCGCCCGCCGAGCTGGTGCAGCAGCTGGTAGCTGCGCTCACCGGCGCGTAAATCGGCGCCGCTGAGGCCTACGTCGGCATCCACCACCACGACTAAGGTGAGGCGCGGAAAATGGTGGCCCTTGGCGACCATCTGCGTGCCGACGAGAATGTCGATGCTGCCCGCTTCGATCTGTGCCCAGGTGTCGGCGGCGATGGTTTCGTCGCTGCTCAGCAGCGTGACGCGCGGGGTGCGGCCGTCACCCGCCATCTGCCAGCCGCTACTTGCCACCATGGCGACCGCTTCTTCGGCGATCCGCTCGACACCGGGCCCGCAGGCGGCGAGTTTTTCAGCATCCGCGGCGCAGCTGGGGCAGGCTTGGGGCATCGGCTCGCGATGGCCGCAATGGTGGCAGTGGAGAGAAGAGTGTGGTGAGGCATCTTTACCGAGCTCGCGCTTGCCATGCACCACCAGCCATGCGGAGCACTGCGCGCATTCGAACCGGTGGCCGCAGGCGCGGCAAAGCAGCAGCGGCGCATAGCCACGGCGGTTGAGGAAGAGCAGCACCTGCTCGCCGCGTGCCAAAGTCGCTTGCATGGCCTGCTTGACCAGCGGCGAGAGGAACTCGCCGCGCTCGGGCGGGTCGAGGCGCATATCGATCATGCGCACGGTGGGCAGGCCGGCGGCACCGAACCGCTCCGGCAAATGCAACGCGCGGTATTTGCCCTCGCGGACATTTTCCAGCGTTTCGAGCGCGGGGGTGGCGCTGACCAACAGGATGGGGATTTTTTCGAACCGGGCCCGCACCACGGCCATGTCGCGCGCATGGTAGAGGACGCCGTCTTCCTGTTTATAGGAAGGGTCGTGCTCCTCATCGACAATGATGAGGCCGAGGGCGGCGAATGGCAGAAACAGCGCCGAGCGCGCACCGACCACGACCGGCACCTGGCCGCGCGCGACCCCCTGCCATGCCCGCGCTTTGGCGACCGGTGTCATGCGCGAATGCCAGGCGCAGGGGCGGGCGCCGAAGGTTTTTTCGAACCGCTCCAGCCACTGGTGGGTGAGGGCGATTTCAGGCAGCAACACAAGCACTTGCTTACCCGCCGCGATGGCCTGCGCGATGGCATGGAAATAGACTTCGGTCTTGCCCGAGCCGGTGACGCCATCGAGCAGGGTGGGTTTGCTGTCGCCCGCCATCATCGCCTGTGCGACGGCGTTTTGGGCGTCGGTGAGGACGGGCAGGGTGATGGCAAAGGGGGCTGCGGCATAGGGCTTTTTCGGGGTTTTGCCCGCATGGGCTAGTCCGCACAGGGAGAGCACCGCCCCTTTAGGGGCTAAGGTGAAGTCGCCGATCCAGTCGATCCATTGCCGGAACGATACGGATAAGGGCGGTATATCCCCCATCACCCGGGTGATGGGCTTGAGGGTGAAGGCCTTTTTCCCCGCCTCTCGAGCGGGTGCCTCCGAACTGGTCTTGCCCCACACCGCGCCAATCAGCGACCGCCCGGCGAGCTTGGCTTCGACCAGCGCGCCCTCCGCCGTGCCCGGCGGTACGAGATAGTCAAACGGCGTCTCAACCAGTGCGGGCATCAGCACCGGCGCGTGAGAGCTTGCTTGCGGATTGGGTTCGTCCATTCTATGAGAGTCCATAGGAAGTGCTTTACGCAGTTTTGCCGATATTATCCACTCCGATGGGAACCTCTGGAAATGTATTTCTATGAGGGGATTTATAGGAGCGCCAGCGCACAGGAGCGCAGTGTAGCAGCGCTACATGAGCATCCGAGCACTGCCGCGACGACGAAATCACCCAGAGAAATACATTTACAGAGGTTCCCATGAAGTTCTTTGTTGATACTGCCGACATCGCCGAAATCCGCGACCTCGCCGATACCGGCCTGCTCGATGGGGTGACCACCAACCCGTCGCTCATCAAAAAATCCGGGCGCGATTTCAAGGCCACCATCGCCGAAATCTGTGAGATCACCGACGGCCCGGTCAGCGCCGAAGTGGTGGCGATGGATTATGACGGCATGATCCGCCAGGGCGAGGACCTCGCCAAAATCGCCAAGAACGTCACCATCAAAGTGCCCCTCACCTTGCCCGGCCTCAAGGCCTGCAAATACTTCACCGGCAAGGGCATCATGGTCAATGTAACCCTTTGTTTCTCTGCAGCACAAGCCCTTCTGGCCGCCAAGGCCGGGGCGACGTTTATCTCGCCCTTCGTCGGCCGCCTCGATGATGTGGGGACGGACGGGCTGACGCTGATCCAGGACATCGTCACCATCTATAATAACTACCCGGAATTCGAGACGCAGGTGCTGGTCGCCTCCGTGCGCAACCCGATGCATATTGTCGAATCCGCCAAAATGGGCGCGCATGTGATGACGGCCCCGGCCAGTGTCATCAAAGCCCTCGTCAACCACCCGCTGACCGACCGCGGGCTGGAGCAGTTCATGAAAGACTGGGCAGCGACGGGGCAGAGTTTGTAGGGCCTCCTCCAGACTGTCATCCCGGCCTTGTGCCGGGATCCGGCCGTGATAAAAATGCGGTATGTATTATTTTGTCTACATCCTCGCCACGGGGCGCAACGGCACGTTTTATGTCGGCGTGACCAATGATCTGCTACGCAGAATCTGGGAGCATAGAAACGGCCTTGCTGAGGGATTTACAAAAAAATACGACGTTCACCGGCTCGTGTATTATGAATTGCACACCGATATCGAGCACGCCATTCGCCGCGAGAAATCTATCAAACGCTGGTCACGGGTGATGAAGATGGAGGCCATCGAGCGCATGAATCCCGATTGGGAAGATTTGTATCACGATATTGCGCAATAACTTAGACTTCGCTTGCGGAGAGGCGGGATCCCGGGACAAGCCCGGGATGACAGCGCGGAGGGGGGCGGCGACGGGGCAGAGTTTGTAGTAGCGCCCAGCGTGGCAAATCCGTCACGCAGCTTCTTGGCATCAGTGGGAATCAAAAACAGTGCCGTGCGCCGGATAACCCGGACATGGCCATGCCTGTTGCAGGAAAACCTGCTATTCTCACGGCATGAGCACCGTACCCCAGACTGACGACCTGCCCGACCATGAAGCGACCAAGAAGCTGGTCATTAACTTCCTGCAGGGTAACCCGCAATTTTTGGCCGAGCATCCGGAGCTGTTCGAGGTGTTGGTGCCGCCCGAGCAGCAGCATGGGCGCGGGGTGATTGATTTTCAGTATTACGCGATCGATAACCTGCGCCGCGGCATGCGCAAAATGAAGGATCGTTTTCAGGGCCTGGTCGTCAGCGCCCGCGAGAATCTCTCGGTGCAGCAGCAGGTGCAGCGCGCGGTGGTGTCGACCATCCATGCCCGCAACCTTGAAGAATTGCTCGAAGTGCTGACCGCCGACCTTGTGCGCTGGTTCGATGTCGATATTGTGCGCCTCGCCATGGAATCGGACATGGCCGGGCTGTATGAGACCTATTACCACGAGGATAATTATTCCGGCATTTGCTTTGTGCCCAACGGCACGGCCAATGCGGTGCTGCTGGGGGAATCCGTGCGGCTGATTGGCGATACGCAGGGCGAACCGCCGATTGGGTTTGAAATGGTGTTTGCCGATTGCTCGAGCCTGGTGCGTAGCTGCGCCCTCGTGCGGCTGGATTTGCCAACCATCAAGCGCCCGGCGATCCTTGCGTTTGGGGTGCGCCATGCGGACCGTTTCCACCCCCATCAGGGTGGCGAGCTGCTGGGCTTCCTCGGCGAGGTGATGAGCATCATCCTCGATCGCTGCCTGACGGAAAGCGATTTCTCGGCCTAAGGGAGACGGACTCAGATGATCCAGCAGATCGGCGCATGGTTTCTTTCGGTCGTGTTTGGCACTTACCTCGCCCATGGCTTGCTGCTGCAATTCAATGAAAAACGCATACGTCACCGCTGGTATCACTGGGAGCCGCTGGAGAAACGCCGCTACACGGCCCGCGCGGAAAACCCGGTGGAATATTGGTGGACGATGGGGGTACAATGCATCCTGCTTGCAATCTGTATTTACGTCGCGCTGCGTAACGTATAAGCCATCGCCATGACTGAGAAACCTGCATCGCCGCTTTCGCCCGACATCCAGACGCAGCTGCGCCACTGGCTGCGCGAGTTGGCCACCGTGCGCCGCGCCAGTAACCATTCGATCTCAGCGTATTTGCACGATGTGTCGGGCTTTTTGGCATTCCTGCACCAGCATCAGGGCCAGTCGATTGGCCTGCCGCAGCTGGAAACATTGGAAGAGCGGGATGTGCGCTCGTGGCTGGCCTACCGCATTACGCGCGGTTATGCCAAATCCTCCAACGCTCGGGCCCTCTCGGCGGTGCGCACGTTCTTCAAGCATCTCAACCACCATGCGGGCATTCGCAACCTTGCCGCCCAGCAGGTCGCGACACCCAAGCTCGATAAACCGCTGCCCAAAGCACCCAGCGAAGCGCAGGCCCGCGCCGCGCTCGATGGGTTGGAGCTGCAGCACAGCGTCGCGTGGATTGCCGCGCGCGACCATGCGATTGCAATGCTGCTGTATGGCTGCGGGCTGCGCATCAGCGAGGCGCTGGCGCTGACATGTGGCGATGTGTCGATGCCAAGCGCCAGCATCCGCGTGCTCGGTAAGGGCAATAAGGAGCGGCAGGTACCGTTGCTGACCGTGATCAAAGCGGCGGTGGAGGATTACCTTGCCCAATCGCCGCACCATCGCGCTCGCGCGCCGGAAGCGGCGCTGTTTGTCGGGCTGCGTGGCAAGCCGCTGCAACCGGCCGTGTTCCAACGTACGCTGCAAAAACTACGCCGCCATTACAGCCTGCCCGAAAGCCTGACGCCGCACGCACTACGCCATGCGTTTGCCACCCACCTGCTATCGCACGGTGCCGAGCTGCGCGACATCCAGGAACTGCTGGGCCATGAAAGCCTCTCCACCACCCAGCGCTACACGCATGTAGACGCCACCCGGTTGCTGAGCGCCTATAACGCCGCGCACCCGAATGCGGTGAAGGCGTAGCACGCTATTTCTTGAGGGCATCCAGCTCCGCGCGTAGCGCTGCGTTTTCGGCGCGGGCTTTTTCGGCCATGGCTTTGACGACGTCGAATTCATCGCGGGTGACGAAGCGGCCGCGGGCGAGCAGGCGCTCGACTTTATCGCCGATCATGGCTTCGAATTCGCGGCGCATATCCATCACGCTACCGGCAGCGCCGGAGGCCATTTTGGCGAGGTCTTCAAACAGGCGGGAATCTTTTTGCATGGGCGAATAATAGAGCGTTCAGCGGTCGGAGTCCAGAGTTCCGTTAGGGGGTGATGTTCACTGACCACTAGACTCTGGCCACTGAACTCATTACTATTTCCCCAAAGAGGGGATGTTATGAAACGGGTTTTGGTTACGGGCGGTGCTGGGTTCATTGGCAGCAATATCGCGGGAACGCTGGCGGATTTCACGGATTACCGCGTGGTGGTGGTCGACCAGTTCGGCTCGGACGACAAATGGCGCAACCTGAGCAAGCACCGGATTTACGAAATTATTTCGCCCGGCGAAGTGTTCTACTGGCTGGAAGCCAACAAAAGCGAGCTGGATGCGATCATCCATATGGGCGCAATTTCGAGCACGACGGAGCATAATGTCGATCTGATCCTCGAAACCAACTTCACCTTCAGCCGGGGCTTATGGAACTGGGCGGCGCAGAACAAAAAACGCTTTATCTATGCCTCCTCGGCAGCGACCTATGGCGCGGGCGAAGAAGGGTTCGATGATAACGGCTCGCTGGATGCGCTGTCGAAGCTGAAGCCGCTGAATGCCTATGGCTGGAGCAAGCATTTGTTCGACCAGTTCGTAGCGACTGCGACCTCGGGCCTGCATGATAAGGTGCCCTCGCAATGGGTGGGGCTGAAATTCTTCAACGTTTATGGGCCCAATGAATACCATAAGGGCCTGCAAAGCTCGGTGGTGGAGCAGATTTACCCGCATGCGAAATACGGGCGGCCGGTGAAGTTGTTCAAATCCTACCGCCCGGATTACAAGGATGGCGGCCAGCTGCGTGATTTCGTCTATGTAAAAGACTGCGTGCGGGTGCTGGTCTGGCTGCTGGGCACGCCAGGCGTGAGCGGGCTGTTCAACCTTGGCACCGGCAAGGCGCGTAGCTTTGCCGACCTTGCGGCGGCGACGTTTGCGGCGGTCGGTAAGGCGCCCACCATCCAGTATATCGATATGCCGGATGATATTCGCGGCAAGTACCAGTATTTCACCCAGGCGGAAACGAAGCGCCTGCAGGATGCCGGGTATAACGAGCCGTTCTTCTCGCTCGAAGACGGGGTGAAGGACTATGTGCAGAACTATCTGGGCAAGGACGACCAGTATTTTTAGGTTGCGTCCTGCTCGGCCTGCTGGCCTCCCAATGACGCGCCGCTTCGCGGACTCATGGCTGGCTCGCCTGCTGGCTTCGCATGGATAGATGAATTGAAAGTAGCGGCATGACCTTCCCCGATATTTCCCCCATCGCTTTTGCCATCGGCCCGTTGGTGGTGCGCTGGTATGCGCTGGCCTATGTGGTGGGGATTGTGCTGGCGCAGCTGTATATCGGCTGGCTGAACCGGCGCTTGCCGACCCCCATCCTCACCGACAAGGCACGCGAGGATCTCGTGTTGTATGGCGTGCTGGGGATTATTCTGGGCGGTCGGCTGGGCTATGTGCTGTTTTATAACGCCGGCTATTACCTGCACAACCCGATGGATATACTGATGGTGTGGCATGGCGGCATGTCGTTCCATGGCGGGTTTTTGGGCGTGTTGCTGGCGTTTTATTTCTTCGCGCGCCGCTATCAGATCCGCTGGCTGCAGCTGATGGATCTGCTGGCGGCGGCGACACCGATTGGGCTGGGCCTTGGGCGGCTGGCGAATTTTGTGAATGGCGAGCTGTATGGGCGGGTGACGAGCGCGCCATGGGGGATGGTTTTCCCGCATGGGGGCGATGCGCCGCGCCATCCCAGCCAGCTGTATGAGGCGGGGCTGGAAGGGTTGCTGCTGGGGCTGCTCCTGTTGCTGCTGGCGACGCGCACGCGGGCGCTTTCCTACCGCGGGCTGCTGGGCGGGGTGTTTGTCGGCGGTTATGGGCTGGCGCGCTTTACGGTCGAGTTTTTCCGCGAGCCCGATAGCCAGCTGGGCACGTTTGCGTATGGGATCAGCATGGGGCAGCTGCTGTGCATCCCGATGATGCTGGTGGGGATATGGCTGGTCGTGAGCGCGAAAAAGCGGCCGGTGGTATGAGCGCGCTTACCACCATCTTGCGCGACAAGATCGCGGCGAGCGGGCCGCTGAGCATTGCGGAGTATATGGCGCTGGCGCTCGGCCATCCGGAGCATGGCTATTACATCAAGCAGGACCCGTTCGGCGCGCGTGGTGATTTCATTACCGCGCCCGAGATCAGCCAGATTTTTGGCGAGATGGTTGGCGTGTGGCTGGTGCAGGTCTGGCTGCAAATGGGCAGCGGGCCGGTCAGTTTGGTCGAGCTGGGGCCGGGGCGCGGCACGCTGATGGCCGATATTTTGCGGGCGACCAAAACCATGGCCAATTTCCATGATTCGATCACCATCCATATGGTTGAGACCAGCCCGACGCTGGCCCATGCGCAATATATGCGGCTGCGCGACGAGCACCCGCGCATCGAGTGGCTGGATACGATCGATGAAATTCCGCCGCAGAAACTGCTGCTGGTGGCCAATGAGTTTTTCGATGCGCTACCGATCCGCCAATATGTGATGACGCCCGAAGGCATGCGCGAGCGGCGGGTGGATTGGGATGCGGCGGCGCAGAAGCTCGCCTTTACGCTGGGCGAACCGGGGCTGATGCTGGCCAAATCCGGCAGCCTGATTCCGCCGGGCACGGTGATGGAGCAATCGCCCGCCAGCCGCACGCTGATGCGGCAGCTGGCGCAGCATATCCAGACCCATGGCGGGGCGGGCCTTGTGATCGATTACGGCTATCTGGGCGAGGCGCATAGCGATACGCTGCAGGCGATGAAGTCGCATCTGTTCCACCCGGTGCTGAACGATCCGGGCGATGCGGATATTACCGCGCATGTTGATTTCACCAGCCTGAAGGGTATCGCGGCGGATGCGGGCAATGCGGTGCATGGGCTGGCGACGCAGGGCGAGTTCCTCATCCGCATGGGGGCCGAACTGCGCATGGAAATGTTGTTGCGCCAGGCCACGCCTGACCAGCGCGACGCGCTTATCAGCGGACTGCAGCGGCTGATTTCGCCGCAGCAAATGGGCGAGCTGTTTAAGGTGATGGCCTTCACCCAGGATGCGCGGCTCGACCCGCCGGGATTTGTCGGCTGATGGACACGCCATTTCACACCCACCCATCGCTTGTTTCCGAGCGCATCGCCCACGGGTTTTTTGGCCGCGCGGGTGGGGTGAGCACAGGGCTTTACCGCGGGCTGAATTGCGGGGCGGGCAGCCGGGATGACCAAACGCATATTGCGGAAAACCGGGCGCGGGTGGCGCGGGCGCTGGGCGGCACACCTACGGCGCTTTGCACGCTCTATCAGATACATTCGCCAGACGTGGTGATTGTTCATGCGCCGTTCGATGGGCCCGCGCCGCAGGCGGATGCGCTGGTGACGAACACGCCCGGGCTGGTGCTCGGCATTCTCACGGCCGATTGCACGCCGGTGCTGTTTGCGGATGCGCAGGCCGGGGTGATCGGTGCCGCCCATGCAGGCTGGAAAGGCGCGCATGGGGGGGTGCTTGAAAACACCCTCGCGGCGATGGAAACGCTGGGCGCGCGGCGGGCGGATATTACGGCCGCCATCGGCCCCACGATTGCGCAGGCGAGCTATGAGGTGGGGCCGGAATTCATCGCCCGGTTTGCGCCTGCTGAGCAGCAGCAATTTTTCCGCCCAAGCATGCGCGCGGGGCATCACCAGTTTGATTTGCCTGCCTATGTGGTGCATCGGTTAACGCACGCGGGCGTACAGCAACTTGCCACGCTTGGGATGGACACCTGCAGCGACCGCGAGTGCTTCTTCAGCTACCGCCGGGCGACGCTTGCCGGGGAAGCAGATTACGGGCGGCAGCTTAGCGCGATCGTGTTACGGGTTGATTGAAAGGGGGCCTTGCCCCCTACGCTACGCTGACCCCCGCCGCTGCGCGGGTCGGCCCTTGGCCTCCCTCGGCTTGCCTTGGACTATGCATTTTTCTTTTGTGTTCCCTCGTGTCCCCTAAGCCTCCCGATTATCATGCCACGCAGGCTGGCATCCATCGCAAGCAATGCCACCTGTGGTGAAGCGGGACCCCGTCGTGCGACGGGGTGACAGTAGACAAAGTGGAGCCAGGACGCCCCCTGCGCCGAAGGCGCTTTATCATTTCTCGATTGCGAGGAGCGCGGCAACGTGGCAATCCAGAAGCCTCATCGATCATGACGGAGCATGCACCATGGCTATTCTACCTTTCGACGACCGCGACGGCACCATCTGGGTGAATGGCGCGATGGTGGCATGGCGCGATGCCAAGACGCATCTGCTGACGCACGGGCTGCATTATGGCTCCTGCGTGTTCGAGGGTGAGCGCGCCTATGGCGGGAAAATTTTTAAAAGCCGCGAGCATAGCGAACGGCTGCACCGTTCGGCGGAGCTGCTGGGCTTCGTGATCCCTTACAGTGTCGATCAGCTGGAAGTTGCAAAAGCGCAGGTGCTGGCGGAAAATAACCTGGTCGATGGCTATGTGCGCCCATTTGCGTGGCGCGGCAGCGAGATGATGGCGATTTCGGCGCAGCAAACCACCATCCATGTGGCGATTGCCTGCTGGGCGTGGCCGAGCATGTATAAAAAGAACCCGCAGACCGAAGGCGTGCGCCTCGGCATGGGCATTTATAAGCGGCCGAGCCCCGAAAGCGCGCCGGTGGCGAGCAAGGCGGCGGGGCTGTATATGATCTGCACCATCAGCAAACATGCGGCGGAAAAAGACGGGTTCGACGATGCGTTGATGCTCGATTACCGTGGCTATCTCGCCGAGGCGACGGGGGCGAATCTGTTCCTCGTGATTGACGGTGAAATCCATACGCCGACGCCCGATTGCTTCCTTGATGGCATCACCCGCCGCACGGTGATTGGGCTGGCGCGCGCGGCAGGGATCACGGTGCATGAGCGCCATATCAAACCGGAAGAGCTGGCGCGGGTGCAGGAAGTGTTCCTGACCGGCACGGCGGCGGAAATCACCCCGGTCAGTGAAATCGCCGGGCAACAATTTGCGATTGGGCCGGTGACGAAGGGCCTGATCGCTAGCTACGCGGCGCTGACGCGTAGCTAGTTAGCGTTAGATTGTAGGGGGCTTTTTGCCCCCTACGCTTCGCTGACCCCCGCCGCTACGCGGGTCGCGCGGAGCGCTCCCACGGCTTGTCTGGGGCTATGCATTTTTCTTTGCTGCGCGCATGCTTCGTGTTGCTGCGCGGGTGTACGCAACTGCGCTGAGCAGGGCGAGGGCGACGGCGGCATAGAGCAGGGGCAGGCCGGCGATGTCGGCGGCGCGGATCAGCAGGGGTTGGTTGGCGCAGCTGGTGACGAGATGGCCCGCGCTATCGGTGATGGCGCTGCATTTAAAATTCAATGCATAGGGCGGGTTGAAGGCCTGAGTGCCCAGCAGCAGGGTGATGGCGGCCATTTGCAGTGCGGTTTTCCATTTGCCGCTTTTGGAGACGGGCAGGGCGATGGCGCGCAGGGCGAGGAACTCGCGCAGGCCCGAAATATATAGCTCACGCAGGATGATGACGGCGACGGGCAGCAGCAGCGGCAGGCCCATCATCAGCAGCAAATAGAGCAGCATGGTGGCGACCAGCAGCTTATCGGAAATCTGGTCGAGCATGGTGCCAAGCGGGGTGATGGCGTTCCAGCGGCGGGCGAGATAGCCGTCGAGGTAATCGGTCAGCGCGGCGGCGAGGAAAATCCAGAAAATCGGCGTGGCGTGGCGCGGGGCCAGCAGCATCAACGCGAGGCTGATGGGCACCGCGGCCACGCGGGCGAAAGTCAGCAGGTTGGGGATCTGCTGGCGGGTCAGCATCTAGGCGGTGGCGGCCTGTTTTTGTTGCTGGTCGCGATACATCGCGGCGAAATCCATCGGGTCGAGCTGCAGCGGCGGGAAGCCGCCGTCGCGCGTCAGGTCGGCGATGACGCGGCGGGCGAATGGGTAGAGCAGCTGCGCGCCCTGGATGAAAATGGCGGTTTCGAGCGACTCGGCCGGGATGGCCTGCACTTCGATCACCCCGGCATAAACGAGGTCGCACAGGAAGACAGTGGTTTTATCCGACACGGCGCGGGTGGCGATGTGGATGGTCAGCTCGAAGACTTTTTCCTCGAGCCGGTTGGCGCCGAGGCTGATCTGCACATCCATCTGCGGGGCCTCGCGCATGGCGAAAATGCTGGCCGGTGCGCGCGGGTTTTCGAACGACATGTCCTTGATATATTGGGCGCGCAGGAAAAGCGCGGGGCGGTCGGCGGCAGGTGCGGCGGCGGGGGTTTCGTCGGTCATGATGTCGTCTTTCACGTTAAGAATCCTTGTATTTACTGGGGTTTTGTCTATATGACTCGTACCATTCTGTCACTCGTAAATTTCAACCGGCGCAGCATGCCTGCGAGAGTAGAGATCCCCATGGACGGCGCTTTTCCTTACGGCGATATTATTGTGATTGGCGCGATTGCCGCCTTCATCCTGCTGCGCTACCGCGCGATGCTGGGCGAAAGCCGTGGCCGCGACGAAACCAGCATCCGCCCGAATGCGGCACCGGCGACGGATTACGAGCGGGTGATCCAGCTGCCCGCGGCGCGGGTGATGGCGGTGGCCGATAGCAAGGAAGAGTTCGCTGGCAAATATGGCTCGCTGGCGGAAACCTTCGTGGCGATGCGGGCGATCGACCGCGATTTCGCGCCGGATGATTTTCTGCAAGGAGCACGCGCGGCCTATGAGATGGTGATTGCCGCCTTCAGCAAAAGCGACCGCGAGACGCTGAAAATGCTGCTCTCGAAAGAGATGTATGCGAGCTTTGACCTCTCGCTGAGCGAGGCGCAGGCGGCCAAACGCATCAACGATACGACGCTGGTGGCGATCACCAAGGCGGAGATTGCGCAGGCGAAGCTGACCGGCAGCCTGGCGACGATCACGGTTGATTTCGTGACCGACCAGATCCACCTCATCCGCGATGAAAACGGTGCGATTATCGAGGGCAATGCGAGCCAGGAGCATCAGGTCGAAGACCGCTGGGTGTTCACCCGCACGTTGACGAGCGGGAACCCGAACTGGACGATTATCGAGACGTAGGCGGTTACTTCCTGCGTGACAGATGGGGTGGGTTTGATTAATCATCGATCCCATGAAAAACATCCTCGCTGCGTTGACCCTTTCCCTGTTGCTTACCGCGTGCGGTGATGCGACGAAAATCACCCCCGTGACCTATGGCGATCTGGCTGGGTGGAACGAGGACCGGGTGGCCGCGGCTTACACGGTGTTTATCGATTCCTGCCGGGTGAATGAAAACCGCAAGAACGCGTATAGTTCGAAATCCGAAGGGTCGGTGGGCGTGACGGCATACTGGCAGCGTGCCTGTGCGTTGGCGCAGGAGAACCCGCAGCCCAGCGATGCGCAGGCGCGCCGCTTCTTCGAGACCTATTTCGCGCCTTATAAGGTGGAAACGGAATCGAAGCCGACGGGGACGATGACGGGTTATTATGAGCCGATTTTGCGTGGGTCGCGCACACGGCAAGCGCCGTTTTTGACGCCGGTGCATGGTGTGCCGAAGGATCTGGGCCAGCGCAAACCGTATTTTAGCCGCGCGGAAATCGTCAATGGTGCGCTCAAGGGCCGCGCGCCGGTGCTGCTCTATGTCGAGGATCCGATCATGCTGTTCTTCCTGCATGTGCAGGGTTCGGGCAAGGTGCGGCTGCCGGATGGGTCGCTGGTCGGGCTGCAATATGCCGGGCAGAACGGCTATGCCTATACACCCATCGGCCGGGTGCTAAAGGAGCGCGGCGAAGAAGTGGCGGGCTCGATGCAGGGCATCCGCGACTGGCTGCGCGCCCACCCGCGCGAGATGGATGAGGTGATGGACACCAACCAGTCCTATGTGTTTTTCAAACTGTCGCCGGGCGATGAAATGGCCAAGGGCGCGCTCGGTATTCCGCTGACGCCGTTGCGCTCGATCGCGGTGGATGATGACCGCGCGGCGTACGGCGTGCCTACCTATATTGACACTACCCAGTCGGAATATTTGACCGGCAAGCAGATTCCGCTGCAGCGCTTGTTTGTGTCGCAGGATACGGGCGGGGCGCTGAAGGGGCCGCACCGGGCGGATCTGTTTTATGGCCGCGGCGATGTCGAAGAATGGCAGGCCGGGCACCAGTTCGCGCAGGGCAATGTCTATTGGCTGCTGCCGCTGGAGCAAGGGGTGAAGCTGACCCTGCCGACGGATGGGATATTGCAGGACAACGTTCCGCCGCTGGAATCGCCGACATTGGCGCAGATGCCTGCTGATGGCCCGGCACCGATGGCCGACGCCACTCAAGGGCAATGAAGCCGCGCCACCCGACGCCGGAAGAACGCGCGCTCTGGCGCGAGAGCAACCGGTTTACGGATGGTGTCAGACACGCGCCTGAAGATGAGGATGCGCCGCTAGCGGCAGCCGATGCCCCGGCGGCGATGGCACAGCCAGCAGTGGCGCTGCCGGTGGTGCGCAAGCGGGCGGCTGCATTGCCGCCGCTCAAACCACTCCCCTTACGTGAAGCGGCGAAGGCGCTGAAGCCCTATGGCCCGGTGCAGGCGACGCTGGATTTGCATGGGCTAACCAAGCTTGCCGCCCATGAGCGGGTGCACGGGTTTATTGCGCAGCAGCAGCGCAGCGGGCGGCGGCACCTGATCATCATCACCGGCAAAGGCCGTGGTGGCGAGGCGGGGGTGCTGCGCAGCAACCTGCCGCACTGGCTGAACGAGGCCCCGTTGCGGCCGCTGATTTCGCTGCTGGCCTATGCGCGGCCAGAAAAAGGCGGCGCGGGCGTGCTGCATGTGGTAGTGAAACGGCTATGAGCGTGACCCAAACAGTGAGTGCCGCCCAGTCGCATGTGCTGGTGGTGGATGACGATGAGCGCCTGCGCGCGCTGCTGAAACAATATCTCGGCGAGCACGGGTTTTTTGTCTCGACCGCGGCCAATACGGTGGAGGCGGAAGAAATCCTCGCGGTGTTTGCCATCGACGGCATGGTGCTGGATGTGATGATGCCCGGTGAAACCGGGGTGGCCTATGCAACGCGGCTGAAGGCCCGCGCCGGTGCGCCGCCGGTGCTGTTGCTGACCGCGCGCGGCGAGGCGGATGACCGCATCGCGGGGCTGGAAGCGGGGGCGTCGGATTATCTGGGCAAGCCGTTTGCACCGCGGGAGCTGTTGCTGCGGCTGGAGAACATGGTCGCCCGTGCGGCGCAGGCGCGCGAGGCCAAGCGCGCGGTGACATTTGGGCATTACCGTTTCGATATTGCGCCCGCGCGGTTGAGCTGCAACGGCACGCTGATGTACCTGACCTCGAGCGAGAGCGATTGCCTGCGCATTCTGGCGGAATCGGCCGGGGTGGCGGTCAGCCGCGAGGCGATGGCGCAGGCGCTGGGCGATGTCAGCAATGAGCGTTCGGTCGATGTGCAAATCAACCGCCTGCGCAAGAAAATCGAGCCGCAGCCGGGCAAGCCGGTCTATCTGCAAACCATTCGCCATGCGGGGTATGTGCTGTATGCTGATCCCGCCGAGTGAGCGCCCGCGTCGCGGGCTGCGTTCGCGCCTGAAGGCGCTGTTGCCAAGCAACCTGTTTGGCCGCGCGTTTCTTATTCTGGCGCTGCCGATGCTGTTCTCGCAGCTGTTTATCACCCATATTTTTTACGACCGGCATTTGAGCAGCCTTGAGCGCAACATGGCCAGCGGCATGATCGGCGATCTGGCGTTGCTGGTGAACACATATAAGACGACCGCGGCGGCCAAAGGGCGCGATGCGGCGCTGAAGGAAACGGTGGCGCTGGGCAGCCAATTGGCGGTGAAGGTCAGCTTTGTGGATGACCCCAAACTGAAGGTGGAAAACGGGCGCGGCAGCAAGGCGTTTCCGGATCTCTATAAGGGGCTGGAGCCGCGGCTGATGGAGCCGGTATCGATCAAGCTGCTGGATGAAGAAAGCGCGGTGCGGGTGCGGGTGGGGATGGATCGCGGGGCGCTCGACCTCAAGGTGAACCCGAAATTTCTCGGCAGCCCGACGACGACGATTTTTATCCTCTGGATGGTGGGTTCCTCGCTGCTGCTGACGATGGTGGCGACGCTGTTTTTGCGCAACCAGGTGCGGCCGATTGTGCAGTTGGCGCAGGTCGCCGAGCAGCTGGGGCTGGGGCAGGATGTGGCCGATTTTAAACCCCGCGGGGCGAGTGAAGTGCGCCGCGCGGGCCGGGCGTTTTTGGTGATGGCCGAGCGCATCCACCGCCATGTGCAAAGCCGCACGGAGATGCTGGCGGGCATCAGCCATGATTTGCGCACGCCGCTGACGCGGATGAAGCTGGAAATGGAAATGGCGACGATGGACGCGGTGACGCGCGAGGCGATGGCGGGTGATATCGAGGAAATGACGCGGATGATCGACGGTTACCTGCAATTCGCGCGTGGGGATGCCGGCGAGCTGCCCGAGCCCATCGAGATGACGCTGCTGCTGGGCGATGTGGTCGCGGGCTATCAGCGGGCGCGGCAGGCGGTGACATTGGTGCCCGCAGCACCGGTGGTGGTGATGCTGCGGCCGCAGGCGATGCGGCGGGTGCTGACCAATGTGATTGATAATGCGCTGCGCTATGGCGGCGGGCGGGCGGAAGTGTCGCTGGAGCAAAGCGCGACCTTCCTGCGCGTGAAGGTGAGCGACCATGGCGCGGGCATTCCCGAGGCGGAGCAGGAGATGGTGTTCAAGCCGTTCACGCGGCTGGAGCCGTCGCGCAACAGCAGCACGGGCGGGGTGGGGCTTGGCCTGTCGATCGCGCGCGCCATTGCGCAGGGCCATGGCGGTGATGTGACGTTGGAGAACCGGCGCGATGCGCGCGGCGCTGTGGTCGGCCTCGAAGTCACCCTGCGCCTGCCGCGGGCGGTGCAGCCGGTGACCGCCGGATAAACAAAAACGCCGGGAAAGTGAATTCCCGGCGTTTCGTTTCTAGCTGTCGTGCGACAGGTGCCTTACGCAGCTTTGCGCTTGGTCGCGGTCGACGTTGCGGTCGAGGAGATTTCCTCGATCGATTCGCTGGCGCGGCGGCTGTAGATGTTGAACACTTCGAAGCCCATTTTGCTGACGACCTCACCCGCTTCACGCAGGTTGTTGAGGTTGGATTCGAACATGGTTTTGGCAAGATCCACCTGTTTGGTGGTGTTGATTTCCGGCGAACCGTTCACCAGCATGTCCTTGGTGCTTTTCAGGCTTTTCTCGACCTGGGCGCGGGCCAGTTCGGCCTGGCGGCGGGCGAGGGCCTGGCAGCCTTCAGCGATCATCTGGCTGGCGGCGGAGCATGCTTCGGCGTTGCGGCGGCTGACATTCATCAGCGCGGTCACATCGAACGACGGCATGGCTGGCATCGATGGCATCGCGCCCATGGTTGGCATTTTGAATTCGCTAAAGGTCTTCATCATGTCTGCAAAGGGATTTTGGTTTGCCATAAGGGGCTCCTCAAATTTTAGTGAAACGCCGCTTCCTGCAAGCAGCGTGTTGCGATGCAATATAGGGAGTGCTTGGGGATCTGTCAACCCCTTTTGTGCAGTGCAGCAAATATGGGTGGCGGCGTTGCCGCGTGGGGGCGTCCCGCCCCCAGCTACCGCTCCCCCTCGTTCGCGCTTACGCGCTCCGGCTTCGCGCAGTCGCGCTGCGCACGGACTGATGGGGACTATTCATTTTCTCTCCTGTTCCCGTGTGTCCGCCACTCTCCCAATTGTCATGCCAGGGAGCGTAATCTTACCCCAGCTCCTTCGAGCGATTTACGGCGGCGGTGATGGCGTTGTTGAACAGTTCGCGCAGGGTGTCTTCGTTGAGGATTGTGAGGGCGGCTTCGGTGGTGCCGCCGGGGCTGGTGACGTTGCGGCGCAAGGTGGTGACGTCGTCTTCGCAATGGTCGGCGAGCAGGGCGGCGCCGACCATGGTTTGGGTAACCAGCTCGCGGGCGAGATGGGGGCTGAGGCCGTGCGTGACGGCGGCGGCTTGCAGCGCTTCCATGACGGCGAACAGATAGGCCGGGCCGGAGCCGGAAATGGCGGTGGTGGCGTGCATCTGTTGTTCGTCTTCGACCCAGACGCAATCGCCCACCGCAAAGAACAGTTCGCTGATGCGGTCGCGGGTTTTTTCATCAAGCGCGGGCGCGCAGGCGACGCTCATCCCCTCGCCGATGAGGGCGGGCAGGTTGGGCATGATGCGGGCAACGCGCGGGGTGATCTGCGCCAGCGCCTCAAGCGATATGCCGGCCATGATGGAAAGCAGCAATGGGCTACCCTCGGCGAAGCTGGTTTTTAGCTCCGGCACGATGGCGGCAAATTGCTGGGGCTTGATGGCAAGCAGGTAGACCTCGCCGCGCGGTGCATCGGCAAGCAGCGCATGGGGGGCGATGCCATAGGCGGCAAGCTCGGCGCGGCGGGCTTTGTCATGCTCGACCACATGGATAGGGGCGATGGCGGCATCGTGCCAGCGGGCGGCAATCGCGCCGCCCATTTTGCCGCCGCCGATGATGATGATGGGTTTTTTTTTCATCGGAACTAGTCGAACAAACTCGACACCGAGCTTTCTTCGGAAATGCGGCGGATGCCTTCGGCGAGCAGCGGGGCGATGCTGAGGGTGCGGATGTTTTTGCAGCCCTTGGTCAGCGCGGTCGCGGCGATGGAATCGGTGACGACCAGTGAGGTGAGTTTGGAGGCGGTGACACGCTCGATGGCGGGGCCCGAAAGCACGCCGTGGGTGACATAGGCCGAGACGGATTTGGCGCCTTGCGCCAGCAGCGCATCGGCGGCGTTGCACAGCGTGCCGGCGGTATCGACGATATCATCGAACAGGATGCAATCACGGCCCGATACATCACCGATGATGTTCATGACTTCCGACTGGCCGGCGCGTTCGCGGCGCTTATCGACAATGGCGAGATCGGCGCCGATTTTACCGGCAAGCGACCGGGCGCGCACGACGCCGCCCACATCCGGCGAGACCACCATGACGTTTTTGAGGTCGGGATATTGTTCCTTGATGTCGGCGACGATGACCGGGCGCGCATAGAGATGGTCGAGCGGAATATCGAAGAAGCCCTGGATCTGCCCGGCATGCAGGTCGACGGTCAGCACGCGGTCGGCGCCGGCCGAGGTGATGAGGTTGGCGACCAGCTTGGCGGTGATGGGTGTGCGCGGGCCGGGTTTACGATCCTGCCGGGCGTAGCCGAAATAGGGGATAACGACGGTGACGCGGCGGGCGCTGGCGCGCTTGAGCGCATCGAGCGTGATGAGCAGCTCCATGATGTGATCGTTCGCCGGGGCGCTGGTGGATTGGATGAGGAACACATCCTCGCCGCGCACATTTTCCTGCACCTCGACGAAGATTTCCTGATCGGAAAAACGGCGGATGGTGGCTTGCGTCAGCGCCATGCCCAGATAGACGGCCATGGCGTGGGCGAGCGGCTGGTTACTGTTTCCGGCGATGAGTTTCATGCGCCGTGTTTAACCAGTCGCGGCGGCGGAGTCGAGGGATTTTTGGGGCGAGGGTGGTGGTTTTACACAAAGACTCTGGTTGCCCTGACTTGGGGTGATCCGCTATGCGTGGGGCATGGAACAGAAACCGACGACGCTTATTACGGGTGCGGGCAAGCGGATTGGGGCGCTGATCGCGCGGCATCTGGCGGCGCGCGGGCATGATCTGGTGCTGCATTACCATCGCTCCGGCGAGGCGGCGCAGGCCTTGGCGGTTGAACTGCGGGCGATGCGTGAGGCGCCGCAGGTGACGCTGGTGCAGGCCAATCTGGAGGACACCGCGGCGCTGGGCGCGCTGTGGGCGGGGTTGCCGCCCTGCACGGCGATTATCCATAACGCGTCGCATTATGTGCGCGACCGGCTGGCGGATATGACTCCGGCTTCGCTGCGCGCCCATCTGGCGGTGAATTTTGAAGCGCCGCTGCTGCTGACGCAGGGGTTTATGGCGCAGCTGCCGACTGGTGCGGCGGGCCATGTGGTGGTGCTGGGCGATGGCTATCATGGCTGGACCATCTCGCCGGAATTCTTCAGCTATGCGGTGAGCAAGCATGCCTGGGCAAGCGTGATCGACCTGCTGGCTGCTGCCGTGGCGCCGCGCGCGCGGGCCAATGTGATTGCGCTGGCGCCGACCTTGCAGAATGGCGACGAGGCGGCGTTGTTCGCGCGGCTGGCCGAGCGTGCGCCGCTGCAGCGGGTAAGTGCGCCGGATGAGGTGCTGGCAACGCTCGATTACCTGCTCGCCAGCCCCGGGGTGACGGGGCAGGTGCTGTCCCTCGCCGGGGGGGTGAACCTCGCCACGGTGCGGCCCCCTGTCTCTGGCGTATAATCAGATAATCAGAATTGAAGCTCCGTCATTGCGAGCGAAGCGCGGCAATCCAGTCTTACTTCCTTTTTCGCAGCAAGCCTTAAAGCTGGATTGCCGCGCTTCGCTCGCAATGACGTGTTTAGGGGGGATGGTGCCATTACCCAAAGTAGCCTAAAGTGGAGACTAAAACAGGGGCTTGGCGGGAGCCGTTCATGCGAATGGGGCAAAAAGTTATCTACACTCGCCTCGCGCGTGCAGCATTTTTGCCTCCGCACGCGCAAGGGGCGGCATGTCACGGGTAAGTGACAAAAGGGTAACATTCAAAATTCATGTAAATCAAACGTTTGATGGCGATGCATAAAAATGAGGCAGATCACAGCCATCGGCGCATTTACGCCATTTTTATGCACTGGCCGTGAACTTATGCGAAGGCTTATCCACAGGTTTGGTGGATAGGTTAGGCAGAGCTATCGTATCTGCCGTATTTCCACCTATTTTTATAATCGGCATGGCTCATTTTCTATACCCCCGTTTGTCACCCCGGGCCTGTCCCGGGGTCCCGCCGCGTGGCTTGGCTGGATGCGAAGGACAAGCCCGGCATGACAATGCTGGGGGTGTAGTTTATAGGTGGATTGCCACGTCGCTGCGCTCCTCGCAATGACGAGACTCTTTGTTTATCACACGGACAACCCATGGCCTTTGTAAACGAACTCAACAAACCTGCTCCCCGACCTATCGCCACGGTGGTCGGGCCGGAGGCGTTGCGGTTGGCGCTCGGGGCGATTCCGCACCAGCCGGGGATTTACAAAATGCTCGATGCGGCGGGCAAGATTCTCTATGTCGGCAAGGCTAAGGATTTGTACAACCGGGTGGGCAGCTATGCCAACATTACGAACCATAACAACCGCATCCTGCGGATGGTGTCGCAGGTGGCGGCGGTCGAGACGATTGTCACCCAGAACGAGGCGGAGGCGCTGCTGGTTGAGGCCAGCACCATCAAGCGGTTTTCGCCGCGCTATAATATCCTGCTGAAGGACGATAAATCTTTTCCCTATTTGCGTATTGATACCAGCCATGCGTTTCCGCGGATCGAGAAACATCGCGGCGCACAGAACAAGCCGGGGGAGTATTTCGGGCCGTTTGCCAGTGTCGGCGCGCTGAACGATACGCTGGCGCTGCTGCAGAAGATTTTCCTGCTGCGGCCCTGCGCCGATACGGTGTTTAAAAACCGTACCCGCCCCTGTTTGCAATATCAGATCAAGCGCTGCTCGGCACCCTGTGTGGGCTATGCGGATACTGCACATTATGCCGAACAGCTGAAACGCGCGCGGGATTTCCTCAAAGGCCGCCACCGCGATGTGCAGGAAGCGCTCAGCGTGGAGATGGACGCGGCCAGCGCGGCGATGGAATATGAAAAAGCAGCGCTGCTGCGCGACCGTATCCGCGCGCTGACACAGGTGCAGCAGGAGCAGGGCCTGCGCACCACGGGGCTGGCCGATGCGGATGTGATCGCGCTCGCCCGCCGGGGCAGCAAGAGCGTGGCGCAGGTCTATTTCTTCCGTGATGGGTCGCATTTTGGTAACCAGTCCTTCCACCCGCGCCATGAGGCGGAGGCCAGTGATGCGGAGGTGATGGCGGGGTTCCTCGGCCAATTCTACCAGAGCCATATGCCGCCGCCGGAAATTCTGGTGAGCCTGTTGCCCGGTGAAGCGGAGCCGAACGATGCGGCGGTCGCTCTGTATGAAGAAGCTTTTGCGATGAAGGCGGGGTATAAGGTGGCCATCCGCCAGCCGCAGCGGGGGGATAAGTTGACGCTCATCACCAACGCGCTGGCCAATGCGCAAAGCGCGCTGGCGCGGGCCGAGATGGAGCAGGCGGCGGTGGCGAAAAACCTCACCGCGGCGCAGGCGCTGTTCGGGTTGCCGCATGTGCCGCAGCGGATCGAGGTGTATGATAATAGCCATATCAGCGGCACCAACGCGATTGGCGCGTTTATTGTGGCGACGCCTGATGGGTTTGATAAACGCAGCTACCGCACCTTTACCATCAAAAACACCCAGACCGTCGCCGGGGATGATTATGCGATGATGCGTGAAGTGTTCCAGCGGCGATTCAAGGGGTTGAAGAAGGATGCTGGGGGGGCGGAGGCTGCCACCGCGCCGGAATCGTCCATCCCGGACCTGATTCTCATCGACGGCGGTCTCGGCCAGTTGCATGCGGTGGAGCAGGCGCTTGCCGCCATCGGGGTGACGGGGCTGCCGCTGGTGGCGATCGCCAAGGGCGAGGATCGCAATGCCGGGCGGGAATGGTTCCATATGGCCGGGCGGGCGGCGTTCCAGCTGCCGGTGGGCGACCCGCTGCTGCATTACCTGCAACGGCTGCGCGACGAGGTGCACCGCTTCGCCATCGGCACCCACCGCAATAAGCGTTCGGCGAGTTTAACGACCAGCGCGCTCGATGGCATTCCCGGCATCGGCAGCACCCGAAAGCGTGCACTACTTCAACACTTTGGCAGCCGTGCCGATGTCGAAACGGCCAGCCTCAGCGAGCTGGAAAAGGTCAAAGGCATCTCGAAAACGACGGCGCGGAGTATTTACGATTATTTTCATGGGTAGGGCGCAGGCCACACGCCTATTGACAGTCCTACCCCCTCTCGCTATAACGCCCCACCTTTTAGGCAGCAACACGACTATAATAAGATGAAGGAGAGCCCCATGAAAGCGGCGATTGAAATGAAGGCAGAAGCACGCGCAACCGCAGGCAAAGGCGCCGCTCGCGCCGCTCGCCGCAACGGCCAGGTGCCGGTGATCGTGTATGGCAACGGCAAGGGCAATGTGAGTCTGAACGTTGAGGCCCGCGCGCTTGCTAACGAATATTTCCGCGGCGGCTTCATGAACAAAATCGTCTCGCTGAAGCTGGATGGCAAAGATATGTTCGCGATCCCACGCGATATCCAGCTCAACCCGGTATCGGATAAGATCGAACACGCGGATTTCCTCGCGGTCGATGAGAAATCCATCGTCAAGGTCTGGGTGCCGATCCATTTCACCAACACCGAGAAATCGGCGGGTATCAAGCGTGGCGGCGTGCTGAACATCGTTGCCCACCGCGTGGAATTGCTGGCGCCGGTCAATAACATCCCGTCCTCGATCGATGTCGATGTGGCAACGCTCGATATCGGTAGCTCGGTGCATATCGGCAATCTGGAACTGCCAAAAGGCGTGAAAGCCGCTTCGAAACGGACTGATATCACGATCGCATCGATCAACGGCCGTCAGAAGGACGAAGAAGCCGATGTCGCTGCAACGGGTGCGCCAGTTGCTGGTGCGGTGCCATCGACCAAGTCGGCTGCTGCGGGTGCAGCAGCTGCTGCAGCGCCTGCTGCAGGTGGCAAAGCCGCTCCGGCCGCGAAACCGGCAGCCAAAAAATAATCACTCTCTTAGAGAGGCGTTATGTGGTTAATCGCAGGCCTAGGCAATCCCGGGCCCGAATATGCCTCTACGCGCCACAATATCGGATTCATGGCGGTCGACGCCTTGGCGGATCGCGCGCATTTTTCCTCAAAATTTCACGGGTTGAGCGCGTCACTTGCCATTGATGGCGAGAAGGTTATCCTGCTTAAGCCGCTCACCTATATGAATCATTCCGGCCGTAGCGTGCAGGCGGCGATGGCGTTTTACAAAATCGCGCCGGAGCGGCTGATTGTCATGCATGACGAACTCGATTTACCGCTGGGCAAGTTGCGCATCAAGCGCGGCGGCGGCGCCAACGGGCATAACGGGCTCAAGGATATCGACCAGTGCATCGGCGCGGATTACTGGCGCATCCGGCTGGGCATCGGCCATCCGGGCGATAAAGACCGGGTGCATGACCATGTGCTCACCCGCTTTGGCAGCGAGGAACAGCCGGTGGTCGAGAAAATCACCGCGGCGCTGGTCAAGGACTTTGCCCTCTTTTGGCAAAAATCGCCGGAAATGCTTGCATCCACCGTAGCGCAAGCTCTGTTGCCGCCAAAACCGAAACCAGCCCCCATAGAGATCGATTAAGCCGCTGTTATTTTGATATTTTATGATATTGAGAAGCATATTAGAGTTTAAGGATTTATTAATATTCATCTGATACTCTGGAGAGACAAAAAATCGAAGGAGCACGTATGTCGTTATTTGACGCTAAATTTCCCCCTTCCAACTCCTATCTTCCGGGCGAAAGGGGCGGTATGCCAGACAAGTACCGTCGGGCTCAGGAAGCGGCTCAGGATACAGAGCTGCTGGGTGGCGTCATCAAGGGAGCCATAGGTGGTGCGGTTCTTAAAGTCTGCATGGCGGCGTTTGAGAAATGGCAAAAATTACATCCGATCGAAAACACCATTGAGTCTGGGGGTAGTTGCGGCTTCCCTAAAGCGCCGCCATCTGCGCCGTATCAATCTTCGGTGGATACTGGTATGGACATCTCCGGACGGCGATAAGCGCTTTTCCTCGACTCTGCCTACCCAACTCTGCTAGAAGCGGCGCGATTCATCGTATAGGAAACGCGCCATGGGCTTTAATTGTGGAATTGTGGGCTTGCCCAATGTTGGGAAATCGACCCTGTTCAACGCGCTGCTGAGCCAGCAGGCGGCAGAGGCGGCGAACTATCCGTTCTGCACCATCGAGCCCAATGTGGGCCGCATTTCGGTGACGGATGAGCGCCAGACCAAGCTGGCGGAAATCGCCAAATCGGCGGTGATTATTCCCAACCAGCTGGAGTTTGTAGACATTGCGGGCCTCGTGCGCGGGGCATCCAAAGGCGAGGGTCTGGGCAATAAATTCCTCGCCCATATCCGCGAGGTGGATGCGGTGATGTATGTGCTGCGCTGCTTTGAGGATGGCGATATTACCCATGTGGAAGGCAGCATCGACCCGCTGCGCGACGCGGAGATTATCGAGCTGGAGCTGACGATTGCCGATCTCGAAAGCCTTGAGAAACGGGTGGATGCGAGCGCGAAAAAAGCCAAAGGCGGCGACAAGGATGCGCAAGCGCTGGTGGAGATTGCGACGCCGATTCTGGCGCTGCTGCGCGAGGGTAAACCGGCGCGCGAATACAAGCCTGCCGACCGCGAGGAAATGAAGCGCGTCCGCGCGCTGCAGCTGCTGACCAGCAAACCGGTGATGTATATCCTCAATGTGGATGAAGCCTCGGCGGCGACCGGCAACGAGCTTTCCGCCAAAGCGGCGGCGATGGCGAAAGCCAAGGGCGCCGATGCGGTGATTATTTCAGCACAGATTGAGGCGGAGATGGCCGGGCTGAGCGACGCGGAGAAACAGGAATTCCTTGCCGATCTCGGCCTCAAGGAAACGGGGCTGACCAACATTGTGCGCACGGGGTTCAAGCTGCTTGATATTCTCACCTTCTTCACCATCGGGCCGAAAGAGGCGCGGGCATGGACGGTGCGCCGTGGTGCGGCCGCGCCGGAAGCGGCGGGCGTGATCCATACCGATTTCGAAAAAGGCTTCATCCGCGCGGAAACCATCGCGGCGGCGGATTATATTGCCCTTGGCGGCGAGCAGGGCGCGAAAGAAGCCGGAAAACTGCGCCTCGAAGGCAAGGAATACCTCGTGCAGGATGGCGACGTGTTCCATTTCCGGTTCAACGTTTAGGTTTGTTCCGGCGAACGTGCGGGCGCGCATCAATTCTGCTGATGCGTTGGGCGGATATGTGCTAAAGTCATCCTAGCAACAAGGGAGAGCGACGATGATTCCGCGCTGGTTATCGTGGGGGTTTTTTCTATTTCTGGGCTATGTGATCTATTCCGCGACCCAGTCGCCGGTGACGGTGCATCCGCAGGCGCCGCTGGCGGTGAGCGAGAAAACCTATCCCGTGCTGGCCGAAACGACCGATATGGAGCGCTGGAAGCGGGCGATTGACCCGGACTACGCGGCGCGGATGAATTGCAGCCTTGACACCCCGCGCACGCCCACGGGCATTGCTTTCAAAGTGGTTGAGGATGCGCCCGGTGCGGGCGATGGCGCCGCGTGCGGCAGTCCGGTGACAGTGCAGCTGACGGTGTGGAACGCTACGGGCGGCAAGGCCTATGATGGGCCGGTGACGCTTAACCTTGGTAGCCGCGATGTGGCGTCAGGCTTCGATTATGGGCTGCTGGGCATCAAACCTGGCGGGGTGCGCACGCTGATCCTGCCCCCAAGCGCGATGAGCCGCGCCAAGGCCACCAAAGTGGATAAGGCGCTGCTGGCCGCGCTGCCTGTCACCAAGCTGGCGGTGGTGAGCGTGACGCGGCTGAAGTAGCTAGGCGCGGATTTCGGGGAAACGTTTTTGGATTTCGGCGGCGACATACCCGACATCATCCAGCGGGGTGAGGGGCTGCCAGTCGAGGCGGGCGAGGTTGTTGAGGGGCCGGGCCATGCCGCGGTCATACAGCGCCTGATGTAGGGCGCGGTGCTTGGGCGGGGCGACATGGTCGCTGGCATACACAAACACCGGCGCGCCGACGACACAGGCTTCCGCACACATCGACAGTGAATCCCCGGTGACGATGATGCCATCGCTGCAGGCGAGCATGCCCAGATAGGGATTATCCTTGCCGGTATCCCAGCGGTGGAAGATGTGCGGCGATTGCAGCAGCGGCAGGCACAGATCCATCGCTTCCTTGGGGGTGCGGCGGCTGGTGGTGATGAGCAGCGAGCCCTGCCCGGCGAGCAGGATGGCGCGCTGGATCACTTCGCGCCACTGGGCGGCGTTGTAGCTGCCGCGCTTGGTGGCGCCACCCAGGCACACGGTGACAAAGGGCCGTGGCAGATGGGCAAATTGCGGCTCCCAGACCGCGCGGGCGGCATCCAGCGTCTCGGGGGTGACGGCGTGCAGCGGGGCGAGGGTGGTGATGATGTTGACGGCGGGCGCGACTTTGTCGTGCGCGGGGATGGCGATGAGGTCGATGCCGCGGGTACTGTCGGGCTTCATGAGGTAGACGGTGCGGGTGGTGGGCGACTGCTGCTTGATATGGCGCAGCACCGGCAAGGTGCGGCGGCCAGCGGCGATGACGAGGGCCGGATACGGTGGCAGCAACGGTGCGCTGCGGGCCGTGTTGACGGCCAGCAGCGAGGCGCCGAGCAGGCGGGAGGGCAGCTGTGCGAGGGCGTTATATTCAAGCCGTTTCAGCGCATAGGGCAGCTTCAGCTTATGGATGACACCGAGCACCTGGCCGGTATGGCCGGTGCGGTCGTCTACCAAACCCCAGATGCTGGTCATGATGGCATCACTCGACGAATGCGACGCTGAGCACTTCGTAGAAGCGCGCGCCTTTGGGGGTGAGGACTTCGACGCTGCTGCCGAGCTTTTTGCCGATGAGGGCGCGGCCAATGGGGGCAGAGGTGGAGATGAGGTTGCGTTTGATATCGGCCTCGTAGTCGCCGACGATCTGGTAGGTGATTTCCTCTTCCGTTTCCTCATCGACGATTTTGACGGTGGCGCCGAATTTGATGCTGTCGCCGGAAAGGGCTTTCACGTCGATGATCTCGGCGCGGCTGATGACGGCTTCGAGCTCCTGGATGCGGCCTTCGATGAAGCTCTGCTTTTCCTTGGCGGCGTGGTACTCGGCGTTCTCTTTCAAATCGCCATGGGCGCGCGCTTCCGAGATGGCGGCGATGACGGCGGGGCGCTCGACGGACTTCAGGTTTTTCAGTTCTTTCTCAAGACGGGTGAAACCCGTTTGGGTCATCGGGATCTTTTCCATGGTAGCCGCTTCGTGTGTGGGTGGATGCCTATCTATACGCCCACAGATGCGGCGAGTGCAAGGATTGCTTCAGCCGCGCGGTGCGCTGACTTTTTTCAGCCAGGCGGCGAAGGCCTGCTCGTCGGATTCACCGCTGGCGAGGGCGATCATGGCATGGTATTTATCTTCGCGACTGGCGGTGATGTTCCTGCCATTATCCAGCAAAAACAGGCGGGCCATCACATACGCGGTGCGTTTGTTGCCATCGATGAACGGATGGTTCTTGGCGATGCCGAACGCGTACGATGCGGCAAGATCGACCAGCGTTACTTCCGGTTGGTAGCAGAACATGTGACGCGGGCGGGCGAGAGCGGATTGCAACAATCCCAGGTCGCGCACGCCGTCGAGGCCACCATGCTCGGCGAGCTGGCGTTGATGGACGGTCAGCACGTCGCGCTCGTCGATCCAGCGGGGCTCGATGGTGGTGGGAGTCGTCATGGGTTATTTGGCGAGCATGGCCAGCACGTCGCGGTCTTCACGCATGATTTCTTCGGCGAGGGCCATTTTTTGCGCAAAGGCTTCATCATGGCGGCTGACGGCAAAGCCGTTGGGGGTTTCGGTGACAAACACCTGATCGCCCTTGCCGACGCGCAATTTGGCGAGGATTTCTTTAGGCAGAATCACGCCGAAGGAGTTGCCGATGGCGGATATTTTGAGGGTGTGCTGCATGGGGATCTCCGTAATGTTATAACGGATGTTACCACATAATGGGGCGATCTGGCAAGTAGAGTTGTTATAACGTCCGTTATACCAACCCTTAAGCGGCATCCTTTTTCGCGGGGGATTGGGCGAAATAGGATTGCAGGGGGGCGACATCCAGCCCGCCGATTTTCTGGGCGATGGCGCCGATGGCCTGCACCATGGCGCGGGCCCCGGCGATGGTGGTGGAATAGGGGATTTTGCCAAACAGCGCGGTGCGGCGGATGGAGGCCGAATCGGCGATGGCGCGCGCGCCCTCGGTGGTGTTGAAGACGAGGTGGATATGGCCGTCTTTCATCATATCGAGGATGTGGGGACGGCCCTCATGCACCTTGTTGACGATGGTGACGGGCAGGCCCTGCAGCTGGAGATATTCCCCGGTGCCGCGGGTGCAGACGACCTTGAAGCCCAGTGTCAGCAAATCCTGCGCGATGGTGGCGGCCATCGGCTTGTCGCGGTCCTTCACGGAGAGGAACACGCTGCCGGTTTTGGGCAGCGAGGAGCCAGCGCCGATGAAGCCTTTGGCGAAGGCCGCGCCGAAATGGCGGTCGATGCCCATGGCTTCGCCGGTGGATTTCATTTCCGGCCCGAGCAGCGTATCGACGCCCGCGAAGCGCGCAAACGGGAAGACGGCTTCCTTGACGGCGATATGGCCGAGCTTGGCCATGTGGTTGCGGTCATCGGGCAGGTTGAAGCTGCTGAGGGCCTCGCCAGCCATCAACCGCGCGGCGATTTTGGCGATGGGGATGCCGGTGGCTTTAGCAACGAACGGCGTGGTGCGCGAGGCGCGCGGGTTGACCTCGATGATGTAGATCGCGCCGTCTTTCACCGCGAACTGCACGTTCATGAGGCCGCGCACGTTGAGGGCGCCGGCCAGTGCGATGGTCTGCAGCCGCACCTGGGCGACGATTTCATCCGGCAGCGAATAGGGCGGCAGCGAGCAGGCGGAATCGCCCGAATGGATGCCCGCTTCCTCGATATGTTCCATGATTCCGGCGACGAAGAAGCTGGTGCCATCCGACAGGCAATCGACATCGAGCTCGATGGCGTCTTGCAGGTAGGAATCGAGCAGCACGGGGCCGTCGCCAAACAGGGACAGCAGCTCGTGGACGTAGGATTTGAGGGTTTCGGGATCGTGGATGATTTTCATCGCGCGGCCGCCGAGCACGTAGGATGGGCGGACGACGACCGGGTAGCCGATTTCTTCGGCCTGCGCGATCACGTCATCGGCGTGGTTGCAGATGGCGTTTTTGGGCTGTTTGAGTTCGAGCCTGTGCAGCAATTGCTGGAAGCGGTAGCGGTCTTCGGCAAGGTCGATGGAATCGACGCTGGTGCCGATGATGGGGATGCCTGCGGTTTCCAGCGCATGGGCGAGCTTGAGCGGGGTCTGCCCGCCGAACTGGACGATGACGCCGACCACGGTGCCGTTTTTCGCTTCGGTCTGGATGACTTCGATCACATCCTCGGCGGTGAGCGGCTCGAAATAGAGGCGGTCCGACGTGTCGTAATCGGTGCTGACGGTTTCGGGGTTGCAGTTGATCATGATGGTTTCGAAGCCCGCATCCTTCAGCGCATAGGCGGCGTGGACGCAGCAATAATCGAACTCGATGCCCTGGCCGATGCGGTTGGGGCCGCCGCCGAGGATGAAGATTTTTTTGGCCGCCGTGGGCTGTGCTTCGCACTCGGCCTGGGTG
This sequence comes from Pseudomonadota bacterium, assembly GCA_040384265.1. Taxonomy (GTDB): domain Bacteria; phylum Pseudomonadota; class Alphaproteobacteria; order Rickettsiales; family UBA3002; genus QFOX01. The sequence continues at coordinate 234,514 of JAZKJM010000003.1, forward strand.
ACACCGTCGCCTTCGTAGCAGCTGTACATGTAGGGCGTGAGCGCGGCGAATTCGCCGGCACAGGTATCGACCCGTTTGAAGACCGGGCGCACGCCAAGCGCATGGCGCTGGGCGCGAATGGCCAGTTCATCCATGCCACTGAGTTTGGCGAGCTGTTTATCCGAGAAACCGAGCGATTTGAGGAAATGCAGCTCGCGTTTATCGGTGGGCAGGCCGCCCGCCAGCACCCAGTTCTCGGCATCGATAATGCGTTGGAACTGGTCGATGAACCATGGGTCGTATTTGGTAATGCTGCAGATTTCGGCGTGGCTCATGCCAAAGCGCAGGGCCTGACCGATGACCAGCAGGCGATCGGGCGTAGCGGTGCGCAGCGAGACTTTGATCGGTTCGAGATTGTCGCGGCTGGCGCCTTCGACGGGGATGGCATCCAGCCCGCTGAGGCCGGTTTCGAGCGAGCGCAGGGCTTTTTGCAGCGCTTCGGGGAAGTTGCGGCCCATGGCCATCGATTCGCCGACGGATTTCATGGCGGTGGTGAGGGTAGTATCGGCGCCGGGGAATTTCTCGAACGCAAAGCGCGGGATTTTGACGACGACGTAATCGAGCGTGGGCTCGAACGAGGCGGGGGTTGCCTGGGTGACATCGTTCATCACCTCATCGAGCGTGTAGCCGACGGCGAGTTTGGCCGCGACCTTGGCGATGGGGAAGCCGGTGGCTTTGGAGGCCAGCGCCGAGCTGCGCGACACGCGCGGGTTCATCTCGATCACGACCATGCGGCCATCGACCGGGTTGACGGCGAACTGGACGTTGGAACCGCCGGTATCGACGCCGATTTCGCGCAGCACGGCAAGCGATGCATCGCGCATGATCTGGAATTCTTTGTCGGTCAGCGTCATCGCCGGGGCGACGGTGATGGAGTCACCGGTATGGACGCCCATGGGGTCGAGATTTTCGATCGAGCAAACGATGATGCAGTTGTCCGCTTTGTCGCGCACCACTTCCATCTCGTATTCTTTCCAGCCGAGGACGGATTCGTCGATCATCACCTCGCCGACGGGCGAAGCGTCGAGGCCGGTGAGCACGATGCGCTCGAATTCTTCCATGTTGTAGGCGATGCCGCCGCCGGAGCCGCCCATGGTGAAGCTGGGGCGGATGATGGCGGGCAGGCCGATGATTTTGTTGGCTTCGCGCGCTTCGTCGAGCGATTTGACGACGACGTTTTTGGGCACGGCGAGGCCGATGCGGGCCATCGCGTCGCCAAACAGCTGGCGGTCTTCGGCCTTGTTGATGGATTCGAGGTTGGCGCCGATCAGCTCGACGTTATGTTTGGCAAGCACGCCCGATTCGGCGAGGGATTTCGCGCAGTTGAGCGCGGTCTGGCCGCCCATGGTGGGCAGCAGCGCATCGGGCTTCTCGCGGGCGATGATTTTCTCGACATATTCCGGCGTGATCGGCTCGATATAGGTGGCATCCGCCAGATCCGGATCGGTCATGATGGTGGCGGGGTTGCTGTTCACGAGGATGACGCGGTAGCCCTCGGCTTTGAGCGTTTTGACCGCTTGCGTGCCGGAGTAATCAAACTCGCAGGCCTGCCCGATGACAATGGGGCCGGCGCCGATGATGAGGATGGATTTGATGTCAGTACGTTTAGGCATTATGATTTTCGCCGATATTCAATGGTTGATTTTCCAGTATCTTTAAGCGTGGTGGTTTGTTTTAGCAGTTGAAGCACGTCCTTTGTGACGCGATAATCGTACTCTAGGCTATACTCTGCAGTTCCCGTATTAGAACAATGCAGTGTGCCATTCTCAATCTTAATATCATAGCAGTTGAGCGACGCATCTTCACCAACTTGGCTAATTAGCTTTTCTCCATCCCATGCTTCGACGGGTAAGGGGCGGGCTTTGCAGTCGGCATTCAGGCGCATAGCATTCCAAACCACATTGGAGCCCTGAAATATGGGCACAATAAATACTTGGGTGCCGTCATCTGCTTTGGTGCTGATAGTTTTTACATGAGGAGCATCTGTTGTTGCTGCAGGGATAGGACAGCTTGCGTGTGCTGCTGAACTTAGCAGTGCCAAAGCAGAGGCTATCCATAAGTGTTTTAGCTTTGGCATTACGGCAACCACACTTTCAATTCTTCCACCCAATAGGCGAGGATCTGGAAGAAAAACCCGATGACGACAATGCGCAGGCCGAAGCTGACATGGGCGCGTTTGAAGGCTTTGTATTCCGGTGTTTCGATACCGCTGCGCGCGATATCATCGGCGCCGTATTCCTCGACGCCTTTGAAGGGGAAAATATCGTAGGCGATATAGGTCACGCCCACGATATCGAGCAAGAGCCCGAACGTATTGAGCATGCGCGGATGTTCAGCAAACGGGATGCAATAATGCAAAAAAAGGATGGCCACGGCACCGGCGGCGATGCTCTCGATGCCGAGCATCCACAGCGCTTTATGCTGCTTGAGGGAGCGGATCATGCCGCCCTCGTGCCGGTGTTTGCGATCATGGCAACAAACCGCGCGAACAGGTATTGCGAATCCTGTGGGCCGGGGGAGGCTTCGGGGTGGCCTTGGACGCTGAAGACAGGCAGGGTTTTATGGCGGATGCCCTGGATGGTGCCATCGAACAGCGAGCGGTGGGTTACTTCGACATCGCCTGGCAGATGGGCGTCGCTGATGGCGAAACCGTGGTTTTGCGAGGTGATTTCGACCTTGCCGGTTTGCACATCCTTGACCGGATGGTTCGCGCCGCGATGGCCTTGTTTCATTTTCTCGGTGCGGCAGCCCAGCGCAATGCCCAGCATCTGGTGGCCGAGGCAAATGCCAAAAGTGGGGATGTTGGCGCTGATGATTTTTTTGATGGTGGGCACGGCGTAATGGCCGGTGGCGGCCGGATCGCCCGGGCCGTTGCTGAGGAAAACCCCATCAGGGCTCAGCGCCAGGATTTCTTCCGCGGTGGCGGTGGCGGGCAGGATGGTGAGGCGCACGCCGCTGGATGCCAGCGAGCGCAGGATATTGCGCTTCACGCCGTAATCGATGGCGACGACATGGGGCAATGAGTCGCCGGTGGATTGCGCATAGCCGCTGCCCAGTGCCCAGCGTTGCTCGTTCCAGACGTAATGTTCTTTGGTGGTGACATGGGCGGCAAGTTCGAGGCCGTTCATATCCGGCGCGGCGGCGAGGGCTTCGCGGGCCTTTTTCACCAGCTCTTCGGTGGTGAGGGGCGATGGGCCAGCCACGGCAATCGCGCAATTTTGTGCACCATGGGTGCGGATATGGCGGGTGAGGGCGCGGGTGTCGATGCCGGAAATGCCGCGCATATCGTAGCGCTTCAGCCATGCATCCAAATGTTCGGCGGCGCGGAAGTTGGAGGGCTCGGTGATGGCCTCACGCAGGATAAGGCCGCTGGCGGCAGGGGTGACGCTCTCGATATCCTCACCGTTGCAGCCGACATTGCCGATATGCGGGAAGGTGAAGGTGATGATCTGCCCGGCATAGGATGGGTCGGTGAGGATTTCCTGATAGCCCGTCATCGCGGTGTTGAAGCAGATTTCGCCGCCGGTGGTGCCGGGGCTGCCGATGCCGTAACCCGAAAACACCGTCCCATCCGCAAGGACGAGGGCGGCATTGGGTGGTGTGACGAGGGGCTGGCGCATTGGGACTCCTAGGATTGCGGGCAAACGCGGGAGATTTATAGACCAAGCCCAGGGTAGTCAAGTGCGAAGCGGAGGGTTTGGGCGGTTTTTTGGTGGTGGCGGCGGTGTTTTTGCGGCTTAGCCTCTGATGCGGCGTGATTATGTGGTGTAGGATGCGCCGTCATTGCGAGGAGCCCAGCGACGTGGCGCCCGGAGCGAAGCGGAGAGAGGCACTTGCCAATCCAGCCTTACTTTCTTCTTCGAGCAAGCTGAAGGACTGGATTGCCGCGCTGCGCTCGCAATGACGGTGTGGAGGGAGGGGGGCTCTTTAGATACACTACCCTATGCTCCTATGGTGCGGCTATGATAGTCGCTATCTATGATAGCTATAGAAACTATAGATTATACATATCGCTGCCCGCGAGCTAGTACTGGCGGCACGGCATAGCGGATTGCATCGCAGCAAAAACGGATTATATATGCCCACGACTTTTCTTGATTATCATCACACAGGAGTTTTACATGAGCGTACTCGTCGGCAAAGAAGCCCCGGATTTTACCGCACAGGCGGTGATGGGCGACAATTCCATCAAAGCGGATTTCAACCTGAAAGCGCAGACCAAAGGCAAATATGCCGTGCTGTTTTTCTGGCCGCTCGATTTCACCTTCGTTTGCCCAAGCGAAATCATCGCATTCGATAACCGCGTGGCGGAATTCAAGAAACTCGGTGCGGAAGTGATCGGGATTTCGGTGGACTCGCAATACACCCATTATGCGTGGAAAAACACGCCGGTAGACAAAGGCGGCATCGGCAACGTGCAGTTTCCGCTGGTGGCCGATCTCACCAAGTCGATCGCCCGCAGCTATGACGTGCTGACCGGCGACGCGGTGGCATTCCGTGGCACGTTCATCATCGACAAAAAAGGCATCGTGCGTCACCAGCTGGTGAACGATCTGCCGCTGGGCCGCAATGTGGATGAGACCATCCGCACGCTCGACGCGCTGATCTTCCACGAAGAGCATGGCGAAGTGTGCCCGGCCAACTGGAAAAAAGGCGAAAAAGGGATGAAGGCGACTGCCGAAGGCGTTGCCAGCTACCTGAAGGATAAAGCGAAATCCATCTAGTCGATTTGCTCCTCGTCATTGCGAGGAGCGCAGCGACGCGGCAATCCAGCCCTTAGGGGAATCTCGCAGCGCAGACGCGCTGCACTGGATTGCCGCGCTTCGCTCGCAATGACATGTATTACTTTTTAAAGGACCATTCCCATGACCGAACATCGCACCCCTATTCTTATCATCGGTTCCGGCTCGGCCGGGTGTACGGCGGCGATTTATGCGGCGCGGGCGGCGTTGAAGCCGATCATGGTGCGCGGCATGCAGCCCGGTGGGCAGCTGACGATCACGACCGAGGTCGAGAATTATCCGGGCTTCGCCGAGGCGATCCAAGGCCCGTGGCTGATGGAACAAATGGAAGCCCAAGCCGCCCATGTCGGCACGCAGATTATCGATGACCATATTGCCAGCGTTGATCTCAGCAAGCGGCCATTTGTGGCCAAGGGCGAGTCGGGCGACACGTATATCGCGGAAACGCTGGTGATTGCGACGGGCGCCTCGGCGCGCTGGCTCGGGCTTGAATCCGAGCAGAAATTCCAGAATTTTGGCGTGTCTGCCTGCGCGACCTGCGACGGATTCTTCTTCAAGAAGAAGGACGTGGTGGTGCTGGGCGGCGGCAATTCGGCGGTGGAAGAGGCGCTGTTTCTTGCCAAACTATGCAGCAGCGTGACGCTGATTCACCGCCGCGATACGCTGCGGGCGGAGAAAATCGCGCAGGAGCGCCTGTTTGCGACGCCGAATGTGAAAGTGATCTGGGATTCGACGGTCGAGGAATTCGTCGGCGAGGACAGCCCGCCCAACCTGACCGGTGTGCGCATCAAGAACGTGAAAACGGGTGCGGAAACCATCGTGCCATGCCACGGCGCGTTCGTGGCGATTGGCCACAACCCCAACACCAGCCTGTTCGAGGGCCAGTTGGCGATGGATAATGACCGCTACCTGCTGACCACCCCCGGCAGCACCAAAACCAATGTCGAGGGCGTTTATGCGGCAGGCGATGTGCAGGACCGGATTTTCCGCCAGGCCGTCACCGCGGCGGGTTCGGGCTGCATGGCGGCGCTGGAAGCACAGAAGTTTCTGGAGCATCACGGCGCTTAGCACTCCCGCGCTACCCGCTTGATGGGCGCCCTGTTTTCTGCTAACACTCTTGCGAATAACGCATGACGATGGGATGAATTGGCCCCTATTCAGGCGGGTAAGTTGCATCCATAGCATGACTGGGGCGATGATGGACTGGGATAAGCTGCGGGTTTTTCATGCGGTGGCGCTGGCGAAAAGCCTCACCAAAGCGGGGGAAACGCTCAATCTCAGCCAGTCGGCGGTGAGTCGTCAGATTTCGGGGCTGGAGGAACATATGGGCATTGCCCTGTTCCACCGCCACGCGCGCGGGCTGATGCTGACCGAGCAGGGCGAGATTTTATGCCGCACGGTCTCCGAGATGGTCATGAAACTGCAGCAAACCGAAATCAGCCTCGCCGAGGCGACGGCCAAGCCCAAGGGGCCGTTCAAACTGACCGTGCCCTCGACCTTCGGCACGCTGTGGCTGTCGGCGCAGATGAAGGAGTTCACGGAGCTCTATCCCGATATTGAGGTGACGCTGATTTGCGAAGACCGCGCGCTCGACCTGGCGACGCGGCAGGCGGATGCGGCGATTCGTTTTTACCCGGCGCGCCACCCGGACCTGGTGCAGATCCCGATCATGAGCTTGCGCAATTCGCTCTATGCCAGCAACGATTACCTGCGGCTGCACGGGGTGCCGCAGCGGGTGAGCGATTTGGCGCAGCACCGGTTGCTGGGGTTCGATACGTCGCTGGGCGACCTGCCGTTTACCGAGGTGAACTGGATGTTCGAGCTGGGCGCGAAGCTGCAGTTGCGGCCATTTTTCCGGGTGAATTCGCTGATCGCGATGCGCTCGGCGGTGAAGCAGGGGATGGGGATCGCGGCGTTGCCGGATTATCTGGTCCACCGCACGCGCCATATCAGCCGCGTGCTGCCGGAGGTGGCTGGGCCCGTGACCGAGGCGTGGTATGTCTACCCGATGGAACTCAAAAACTCGAAGCGGATCGCAGTGTTTCGCAATTTTGTGACGCAGAAGATTGCCGAGAGTAATTTTTAAGCGCGTGAGCGCGGGCAAAAAAAATGCCGGGCGCGGGGCCCAGCATTTGAAGTCTAACAGGGAGGCTACTCGCGCCCACCCGAAGGTGAGTGCGGCATTGGCGCTGGTAAGCGGCACAATGCGGGCGGAACATAGGGGCAGATTTGCCATAGTCAAGGGAAAAATGGTGGCGGGGGCCATCTGTCTTCCTTACTCCCCCTATTCCTCTCCATCGTCATGCCAGCGCAGGCTGGCATCCATCGCGCGGGAGCGCCAGCAATACGACGGTGGATAGTGGGAGTGGATGGAGTGGGGCACAGCTGGACCCCGTCGTTCGACGGGGTGACAGTGGGGTAAGGCTTGGAGCAGGCAGCGCTAGCTATTTTTCTCCATCCAGCTGGTGATGACCGGGCGGATTTGCTCGCGCCATTTGCGGCCGTTGAAAATGCCGTAATGGCCGACACCGGCAGCCATATGGTATTTCTTTTTGCTGTCGGGCAGGGCGGTCGCGATTTCCAGCGCCGCTTTGGTCTGGCCGAGGCCGGAAATATCATCCAGCTCACCTTCGATGGCGAGGATGGCGGTTTTGGTGATCGCATCCGGCCGCACGCGGTGGTCGTAATGGTAGAACTGGCCATCCGGCAGGGAGTGTTTGTGGAACACTTCCTCGATGGTTTGCAGGTAGAATTCGGCGGGCAGATCGGCGACCGCGAGATATTCGTTATAGAAATTGCGGTGCGCCTGGGCGGCGTCGCCATCGCCTTCCACCAGATCCTGGAACAGCTTGATATGGGAATCCTTGTGGCGCTCGAAATTCATGCTCATGAAGCCCGCCAGCTGCAGGAAGCCGGGATACACGCGGCGGGTGAAGCCGGGGTAATTGAGCGGCACGCGGGTGATGACGTTGGACTCGAACCACTCCATCGGGTGTTCTTTGCTGAACTGGTTGACCTTGGTCGGCGCTTTGCGCGTATCGACCGGGCCGCCCATCAGCGTCATGGTGCGTGGGGCGCAGGGGTCTTTGATTTCGTTCATGAGGGCGACGGCGGCCAGCAGCGGCACCGATGGCTGGCAGACCGCCATGGTGTGGGTGCCTTCGCCCAGGAAACGCAGGAACTCGACGCAATAATCGACATAGGTGTTGAGGTCGAACACGCCTTTATAGAGCGGGATGTCGCGCGCGTTTTGCCAGTCGGTGATGTACACATCGTGGTGCGGCAGCAGGGCTTCCACGGTGCCGCGCAGCAAGGTGGCGTAATGGCCCGACATGGGGGCGACGATGAGCAGCTTGGCACCGGTTTGTTTGCCCGCGCGCTTGAAATGCAGCAGCTTGCAGAAGGGTTTATCAAGCGCGACTTCTTCCCACACATCGACATGTTTGCCGCCGATATTGGTGTAGGTGATGTTGAAATCCGGTTTCGGGTAAGATTGGGTGATGCGCTCGACCAGCTCGCCGGCGGCGGCCATCTGGCGGCCAACGCTGGTGTAGGAGAGCGGGTTCATCGGGTTGTTGAACATGCTTTTGGCGGCGCTGGCCATCATGCGCGAGGGGGCCATTGCGGCGTTTTGGAATTCCTTGAGGCTATAGAGCCCGGTATTTTCGAATAGGGTTGCCATGGTGTTGTCGCGTCCTTCTTTGTTGCGGTAGCGTTTTTTTTCGTCGGTTTTTGTCATGCTACATCCTCAGAATAACGAAGAAGGTTGAAGATTTCGTTAAGGGGCAATCCGTGCATTTGCGCGGGCATCTAGTGCGAGTGCGGTGCAACATAGCACAAACTCTGGGGGCTGCATAGATGTAAGGCGGCCACAGGCGGGGTGGTGTTAACCAATTTTTTACCTGCCGCATGGTAGGCTACCATAGTCTCTCTCAGGAGCTGGGCATGGCAGGTGACTATGATAATGCGGGGCGGGAACTTGCCCCGCGTGCGGAAACACCGGCATGGCTGAAGCGCCTGTTTGGGCTTCCGGGCGCGACAGAGAGCAAGCCGGCGGTGACGGCTACGCCTGCGCCGGTGGCGGAGGTGGAGGTGGCAGCAAAGCTGCCGCTGACTGAAGAAACGGCTAAAGCAGTGCTGGCGAGAGAGCCCTCATGGGACGGCCCTGCAGCGATAATGACCGCGACCCCCAGCGCACCCGCCGCACCCGCTGTGGCCACACCTGTAGTGGCGATTCCCAAAACCATTGCACCGCCTGCGGAAAAAGAATCCGCGACGCGGGCATTATCGGGCGATACGCAACGCAATTATCTCGATCTCTCGTTGGGCTCGCAGCATTTGTGCAAAAAGCAGGATGCGGGCTGCGGCTATTATCCCGAAGGGTCTTCGGTGAAGCACCCGTTTAATCAGGTTAATCCGGGCATCGGTGTTACCCATATGCGAAAGCAGTGGGAGAATAGTACGGGCACCTCGGTTTGGGCGGGGGGATCGGTTGGGATATATCAAAACTCCGTCAACAAACCGTCCGTGTATGCGTTGGCCAATCTGGAAATAAACCAGCAGGTCACGAAGCAGGTTTCCGTGAGTGCGGGTGTGCAAGCGGGGCTGGTATCGGGCTATGCAAAAAATATCCTTCCGGCGGGGGAGCTGTATACGCGCATTGAATATGCACCGCAGGATGGCAGCGAGCCGGTGAGCCTCAAGCTTGGACTTATCCCGAAAGTGACGATGGGGAATTTTAGCCCGCCGAACACGCTTACCGCGCAGTTCAGCCGCCGGTTCTAGCTTGCGGGCCAGCAGGAGGGTTTGCCGGGTTCCGGGGTGATGTCGCTGCGCGAACCGCTGAGGGTGACGCTGGCGGGATAGCCGATCATGGAAGGGGTATCGCTGCTGGTTTGGGTGGCGATGGCGGCGAGTTCGCGTTTGTAGCAGGCGGGGCCTTTCTCGCTTCGGCAGCGGGCGCGGGCGAGGTAGTTGTTGGCGCTGGTATAGCTGGCGGCGCAATCGGGCGCGGTGGCGGTTTCTGGCAGTTTGGTTTCCTCGACGATTTGTGCCCAGCAGGCTTCGCCGCCGGTGACGACGGAGCAGGGCGCCGGGTAGGCGCGCATGTAGCGCATGGTCAGGGTGTCGCCGCTGACGGTCAGCGATTGCAGGTTGCCCTTGGTGAAATCCTGAAAGCGTTTGGTGGCGTTTTTGGCGTCATAAATGGCGAAGCCCATGCTGCCGTTGACGCCGTCATCCGCATCGAAAAAGGCGTAGGAGCCTTTGGCGCCGGTGAAATAGCCCGACCATTCGGTGGCGGGGATGACCTGCTCGTTGTTGAGGTTGCTGCGCTGGCATTCGGGCAGGCGGTCACCGACGCGGATGGGCAGGAAGGAAAGCTGGGCCGCGCCTTTTTCGTGCGCATCCACCTGTTTGACCATGAAATCGCGGTAGTAGAAGCAGTCCACTTCCTCGTTGGTGCCTGCATCGGTGGCGACGGTGAGGCGTTTGACCTGGGCGGGGGTGTCGAACACGGAGATGACCGGCGGGACAATGGCGGCCATGGCCGGGCTTGCGGCCAGAAGCAGGAGGGTGAAAAGCGTGGAGCGCATGGGGGCCTCGGACAGGTTTCCTGATGGCGGGGACTATAGCTTCGTGGGAAATAAAAGCCCATGGTTTTATTGGGTGCGCCCTTGCCTTCATTAGAGCGTCATTGCGAGCGTAGCGCGGCAATCCAGCGCGACGCGTCTGCGTCGCTAGTATTCCTTAGGGGCTGGATTGCTTCGCTTCGCTCGCAATGACGAACAAGAGGGAGAGGTGGTTGTAAAAGCGTGAGCTTGGGGCTAAAGGGGACGGTATGCAACGCACCATGACCCATTTTTCGCACGCGACACAGATTGCCCGCAGCTTCGGCCTGCGGCGGGCATTGACATTCTGGCTGGCCGCCGCCCGCGCGCCCGAGATGATGCATGGCTGGCTGACTTTCCTTGACCAGCATATGTCGGCCGCCTCGCGCGATGGGCTGGTGCTGCGGGTGCTGCGGCCGTATATGCGCCAGCATTTTACGGCTGAGACCAAGCATGCCATGCTGCGCAGCCATTACGAGGCGATGGCGCAGCATTTTGTGGAGCCTGCAGCATTTGCGGCGGTGCCGGGCGTGCTGCTCGCCACGCTGGGTGGCAAGACGGAGGGGATGTATACGCTGCATCTGGGCGGCAATACCTCCAAGGAAGGCGAGCTGGCGTTTATCATGCGCGATGGCGCGGGGCATGCGCTGGCGGCGCTGGCGGGCACGATTGGCGCGGATGAGCAGGGCCAGCCGGTACTGTGGATCGGCGGGCTGCAGGGCGCGAAGCCGCCGATTGGTCGCGATGAAATTGTGTTCGCGACGCGTGATTTATTCGGCCTGCGGCCCAAAGGCGCGGTGCTGCTGGCGGCGCAAACCTTCTGCCGCGAGCTCGGGCTGGGCGCGCTGCGGGCGCCGGGCAATGAGGGCCATATTTCGCAGCGCGGGTTCCGCCGGTTGCGCAGCAAACGGAAGATTTATGCCGATTACGGCCAGTTTTGGGACGAGGTGGGCGGCACAATGCTGCGCGCCGGGGAATACCTGCTGCCGATTGAACCGCTGGTGCGCGATGTGAGCGAAGTAAAACGCCACAAGCGCAGCGAGTGGAAAAAGCGACAGGTGGTGAGCGAAGCGCTGACCGCCAGTGTGGCGGCGGTGCTGACGGAGATGAAACGGGGGTAGAGTGCACTCCCTACGTTTGTCACCCCGGGCTTGCCCCGGGGTCCCGCCAGGTGGCTGGGCTGGATGCCGGGACAAGCCCGGCATGACAAGCATTTTTATAGGGCGCGCGCAATAACGGCTTAGCGCTTTTTCTTCACCTTCGGTGCTTTGATTACCTGTTCGACGCGGCCGTAGAGGCCGTCGCCGATGGGTAGTTCCATGAGCAGGCTTTCTGCTTTTTTCAGCTGGTCGCGCAGGCGGCTGGCTTCTTCGAATTCGAGATCGGCGGCGGCTTTGAGCATTTGTTTGCGCAGCGTGGCGATGTGGGTGTCGAGCGAGCCTTCGGTGAAGCCGATGCCGGTATTGCTTTCGGTCGCGTGGGCGGCGGCCTGCGCATCGGCCGCTTCGTTTTTCACATCCGAAAGCTTGGCGGTGGTGGAGGTTGGGGTGATGCCATGTTTTTTGTTGTGCGCCTGCTGAATGGCGCGGCGGCGCTCGGTTTCCTCGAGCGCACCTTTGAGGGAATCGGTCATTTTATCGGCATAGAGCAGCACGCGGGAATCAACATTGCGGGCGGCGCGGCCGATGGTTTGGATGAGCGAGGTTTTGCTGCGCAGGAAGCCTTCCTTGTCGGCATCGAGAATCGCCATCAGGCCGCATTCGGGGATGTCGAGCCCCTCGCGCAGCAGGTTGACGCCGATGAGCACATCGAACGTGCCCAGCCGCAAATCGCGCAGGATCTGGATGCGTTCGAGCGTGTCGATATCCGAATGGAGGTAACGTACTTTGATGCCCGCTTCGTCCATATATTCGGCGAGTTCTTCGGCCATGCGCTTGGTGAGGGTGGTGACCAGCACGCGCTGGCCTTTTTTGATGGTGACATGCGCTTCGGCCAGCAAATCATCGACCTGGGTGGCGACCGGGCGGATGATGCAGACGGGATCGACAAGGCCCGTCGGGCGGATGACCTGTTCGGCGAATTGGCCGTTGGTCCAGCTTAGCTCAAGTTCCGCAGGGGTGGCGGAAACGCAAATGGTTTGTGGGCGCAAACTGTCCCATTCCTCGAATTTCAGGGGGCGGTTATCGAGGCAGGCGGGCAGGCGGAAGCCGTGCTCCGAAAGCACCAGTTTGCGCGAGCGATCGCCATTATACATGCCGCGGATCTGGCTGAGGGTGACGTGGGATTCATCGACGAACAGGATGGCATCCTGCGGCACATATTGGAAGAGGGTGGGTGGTGGCTCGCCGATGGCGCTGCCGTTAAGGTAGCGGGTGTAGTTCTCGATGCCGCGGCACATGCCGGTTTCGACCAGCATTTCAAGGTCGAAGGCGGTGCGCTGGCCAATGCGCTGGGCTTCGAGCAGCTTGCCTTCTTTCTCGAACCATTTCACGCGGTCGACAAGGTCGGTTTTGATCTGCTTGATTGCCTGATCGACGGTGGGGCGGGGGGTGACGTAATGGCTGTTGGCGAAGATGGTGACTTCCGCCAGCGCCTGCCCGCGCTCGCCGGTGAGGGGGTCGAATTCATGGATGGATTCGAGGTCGTCGCCGAAGAAGCTGAAACGCCAGGCGCGGTCTTCCAAGTGGGCAGGAAAGAGATCGACATTGTCGCCGCGCACGCGAAAGGTGCCGCGGGTGAAGGCCATGTCGTTGCGTTTGTAGAGCAGCTCGGTGAGCTCTTTCAGCAGCTTTTGCTGCACGACCTCGGTGCCGGCCTGCACGGTTTTGGTCATCGCCGTATAGGTGGCGACCGAGCCGATACCGTAGATGCAGCTGACGCTGGCGACGACGATCACGTCGCGCCGTTCGAGCAGGGCGCGGGTGGCGGAGTGGCGCATGCGATCGATCTGCTCGTTGATGGAAGAGTCCTTCTCGATGAAGGTATCGGTGCGGGCGATATAGGCTTCGGGCTGGAAATAATCGTAATAAGAGACGAAATATTCGACCGCGTTGTGCGGGAAGAAATGCTTCATCTCGGAATAGAGCTGGGCGGCCAGTGTTTTATTATGGGCGAGGATGATGGCTGGGCGCTGGGTTTTGGCGATCACCTGCGCCATGGTGAAGGTTTTGCCCGAGCCGGTGACGCCCAGCAGCACCTGGTTTTTCTGATCGGCATTGAGCCCCTCGACCAGTTGGGCGATGGCGGTCGGCTGGTCGCCACCGGGGGTAAATTCCGAGACGAGCTGAAAAGGCGCGGATGCGAGGCGGCGGATGGACATGCGTGCAATATAGGGCAAGCCTGCGTGAAACGCTAGGGGTGCAGGCGGCCGTTAGCGCGGAGCGGCGCCGCTGGAGATTTCGTCACTGCTGTGGCTGACGCCGACCATTGCCGGGCCAAGCACGATGATGAACAACGCAGGCATCAGGAAGCAGATCAGCGGGACGGTCATCATCACCGGTAGGCGGGCGGCTTTGACCTCGGCATCGGTCAGTCGTTGCACGCGGAATTCCTCAGAAAGGACGCGCAGCGTATCGGTCAGCGAGGTGCCGAAACGCTCGGACTGGATGAGGGCTGACACCAGCGAGCGGAAGGCAACCATGTCGGTGCGTTCGCCAAGGTTCATCAGCGCGCGCACGCGGTCGTTGATGAGGGCAAGCTCAAGGCGGGTGCGGTTCAGTTCGGCGGTCATTTCGGGATGGGCGCGGCCCAGCTCGTTGCAGACGCGGTTCAGCGAGGCATCCAGCGCCAGACCGGCTTCGACGCAGATCAGCAGCAGGTCGAGCGTATCGGGGAAGGCGCGCTGGAGGATTTTTTTGCGCCGGTCGATCATGTTTTGCAGGTAGAGATAGGGGCCAAAGAAGCCAATGATGAGGATGAAAAAGCCAATGACGCCAAACAGCAGCTCATTATCGCCGTTGGCACCCAGGAAGCAGGCAAGGGCAAGAACGAAGCAGACCAGCGAGCCGATGCGCTTGAAGAAGAGGTAATAGATCGGCCCATTGGGCGAGGCGGAGCCGGCCTGGGCAAAGCGTCGCTCAAGCTTGCGGATCGAGTCATCCACCCCGGTGGTGAGGCTGCGCAGCACCGATAGCAGGTTGGCAGCGAAAGGGGATGGGTCGCCGGTCAGGTTGATGGAGGCTTCCTGCTGCTCATCGCTCAGGCTGCTGCCATCGGGCGCGAGGCGGGCGCGGATGGAATCGCGGCGCTTTTTATCGGCGATGGCTTTGTCGAACAGCAGGTATCCGCAGAAAACGACCACGCCCGCAAGGAATGCGAAGATTAAATTCATTAAATGTCCACGTTGATCATTTGTTTGACGAGGAAATAGCAGGCGACGAGCAAGCCGATAGCCCCGGCCAGCAACCGCATGCCAAGCGGATCGTTGAAGAACGGATCGAGGTAATCCGGCTGGACGGCGTACAGGGCGAGAAACACGATGACCGGCAAGGCGCCGAGCACATAGCCGGTGGCTTTGCCTTCGGCGGTCATGGCGCGGATTTTATGGCGGATCTGCTTGCGCTTACGGATGATGCTCGACAGGTTGCCGACGATTTCTGCAAGGTTGCCGCCGGTTTCCTGCTGCACTGTGAGTACCACCACAAAGAAGCGGATATCGGGCTCGTTGATGCGGGTGGCAAGGCGCGCGAGGGCCTGGTTAAGGCTGCGGCCAAGGGCAATTTCATCCGTCACCTGCCGGAATTCGGCGCGCACGGGCTCTTCCGCATTCTCGGCAAGCATTTGCAGGGCCACGGACAGGGGGAAGCCGGAGCGCACCGAACGCACGATCATATCAAGTGCATCAGGGAACTGGTCGATGAATTTATGGTTGCGCTTGATGACACGCTTTTTGCAATGGCGCAGCGGCACGTAATAGGCGAGTACGAGCGCGGCGAGAAGGCTGATGGCACCCAGCCCGACATACAGCATGCCGCCCAGGGTGAGGGCAAATGTCATCAGCATGATGATGGCAAGCTTTTGCAGGTTGCTGCCATAACCCGCTTGCAGCCCTGCTTCGTAGAGCGGGCGCATGATGCTCAGGCCAAACATGGTGCGCACGAGCTTCGTGGTGTCGTTCAACTGGTCGCGCAGCACTTCGGCATGCACCATTTCGGCGGCTTTATTTTCTTCCGCCATGCGATCAAGCGCACTGCGCAGGTAGTCGTCCGAATCTTTCGGTACCACTTTGGGTACGGCGATGACGAAGATGACATACGCAGCGACGCCGATGGCAAGGGCTATAATCAATGGGCTCATGCTGCTAATTTACGTTGGTTGGGTTGAAACATGCAAGCATCTCCTCGCTTCGCCCGAAATATTCGGCGCGGGTAAGCAATGTAGGCCGGACGGGGTGTGCTATAAACTCACCAATGAGCTTGCCATCGCTGCCCATTCCTTGAAAATGGTAGGAGAAAAGCGTTTGGGTGGCGATTTCGCCGCCGTCGAAGGCGAGGACTTCCTCGATATGGGTGACGCGGCGGCTACCATCGCGCATCCGCTGGATCTGGACGACCAGATTGACGGCGCTGGCGATCTGGTAGCGCACGGAATTGGCTTGCACCTGCACCGCCGACATGGCGACGAGGTTTTCGATGCGGCGCAGGCTATCTTTGGGGCTGTTGGCGTGGATGGTGGCCATCGAGCCGTCATGGCCGGTGTTCATGGCCGACAGCACGTCGATCACTTCGTCGCCGCGCATTTCGCCCAGGATAATCCGGTCCGGCCGCATCCGCAGGGCGTTGCGCACCAGCATGCGTTGGTTGATTTCACCGCGGCCTTCGGTCGAGGCGGGGCGGGTTTCGAGGCGCAGCACGTGGGGTTGGTGGAGCAGCAATTCTGCCGCATCCTCGATGGTGATGACGCGCTCGGTGGGGTCGATATGGCCAGATAGTGCGTTGAGCAGGGTGGTTTTACCCGACCCGGTGCCGCCGGAAATGATGATGTTGAGGCGAATGGCGCTGGCGATGGCAAGGAATTGCGCCATGGCCGGGCTCATCGAGCCGTACGCGATATAATCGCTCAGGGGCAGCTTGTTTTTCTTGAATTTACGGATCGAGACCAGCGCACCATCCAGCGCGAGGGGGGGGATGATGGCGTTGAAGCGCGAGCCATCGGGCATACGGGCATCGACCATGGGGTTGGCTTCGTCGATCCGGCGGCCGACGCGGCTGACGATACGCTGGATGACGCCGACCAAATGCTGTTCGTTGGCAAAAACGATGTCGGTGACGTAGATTTTGCCCTTATTCTCGATATAGACCTTTTTGGCGGTGTTAATCATGATGTCGTTGACATCGGGATCGCGCAGCAGCGGCTCGATGGGGCCGAAACCAAGGATCTCATCCAGCGCCTGGGATTTGAGAAGGTTAAGCTGCGCCGCAGTGAGCGGGATAGGCAGTTTCGGGGTGAGTTTGTCGCAGGCTTCCTGCACCCGGGTGCGTTTGCGCTCGGTGCTGTGCTGCTCCAGCGCCTGGAAATCGACCTGGTCGAGCAGCTCGCCGATCATCCATTGCTTGGCTTCGCTGTAATCCTCGGTTTCGAGGTTGATATCGCGGTAACGGGCCAGCGGGGCGGCCAAATGGGGGGCTTTTTCGCCGGTGGTGGCGATGCTGCTGGTGAGCGAGCCGGCCCGCACCGATGCTGCCGGAGGCAGGCCACCAGGGTTAGCGAGCGGCGAGGGCGCGAGGGGCTCAGTCGATGCGGTTGGTTCTGCCCCTTTTTTGCCAAACATACGGGTTAACCTTTGCTGCGCGAGAACAGGCCACCGCGTTTCATGGAGGTGCCCGTCTCAAGCGGGATGCCGGCAAGACCACGGGCGAGATGCTCAATATTGGCGGAAATCTCGCTCGGTTGCTGTTCCATGATGGTGTTGGCGGACGCTTCGGCGGTGACGATGGTTTTGATGTCGTTCGCCAGGGTGTAGCGGATAGGAATGCCGCAGACGCGCTCGAAATCCTTGCCATCGATGGCTTCCTTGAACTTGGCGCCGCTGCGGTTGATGACCGGGACAATGCGTTCAAGGGGAATTTTCAGCTCGCGGAAGGAGCGCACGAGCCGTGCGGCGTGGCTAACGGATTTGAGCCATAATTGGGCGATCAGCACGAGGTGGGTGGCCTGCGTGGTGGCGGCGGCAACCCATGGCAGCCACACATGCGGCAGATCGATGATGACGTTGTCATAGTTGAGTTTGAGGGTCGCGATCAGGTCGATGATGGCATCGG
The DNA here is from genome assembly GCA_040384265.1 of Pseudomonadota bacterium. GTDB lineage: Bacteria > Pseudomonadota > Alphaproteobacteria > Rickettsiales > UBA3002 > QFOX01. Next base: position 252,163 of record JAZKJM010000003.1, read on the forward strand.
CGCTGACGGGCGGCAGGTAGCAGAGTTCCGCCGGGGCGGTGATGACGTGCAGCTTGCCGTAGCTGGCAACCATGCGTTTGATCAGGGTGGCATCGATGCCGCGTTCGGGGAAATCGAACAGGTCGCGGATGCCATACTGGTTTTCGAGGGCGAGGTGCTTGGCGACCATGCCGAACTGGTAATCCATATCGACCAGCACGGTGTTGCCATTGCAGAGCTGGCTGAGCGCATAGGCAGTGTTGAGGGCAGCGGTCGAGGCGCCGTCGCCGGAAGCGGCGCTCATGAAGACCATCACGCGCTTTTCGCCGGTGCCGGTGGTGGCGGCGGGGGCAGCGGCCGGGGCTGCGGAGGCGGCAACAAGCGGGCGCAGCACGTCGGCAGGGCTGGCGGGCATGGGGATGTAGTCGATCACGCCGCGGGCGATGAGGTCGCGGTAGAGATGGATGTCGTTGGTATCGCCGATGGCGATGACGCGGGTGCCGGGCTCGCATTGCTGGGCAAGCTGGTCGAGATCGGCCAGCACATCCTGGCCGCGAGTGCCGATATCGAGCACGACGTGCGACGGGCTGATGCGGTTTTCCTGCAGGTAGCGTGAAGCTTCCGCAGGGCTGGTGGTCAGGATGAGGGGATTCGCGCTGGCGGCTTGCTCGGCAAGCGCGTGGGCCCAGGGTTCACGGCTTTCGTGCGAGAGAATAATCAGTAAGGAACGCATTTGTTTTCATCCTGTTCACTGGATCCCTTCAGCCCGCCTGAGGTGAGGGATTTGGGGGTGTATCAAAAGAAAAAACTGTACTCGCACCGGGAACCCTGCATTGGTTGGCAGGCACTCACCGCCGCAAAACCGTTGCTACTGGTTGCCCGCCTTCGCCGTCTGCGCCTCGTTCACCGAGTAAGGAGCGACGATCTCGCGCGGCGTGTTCGCGTTACGGATATCGCCTACGCTACGGACGGCGCTTGGATCATCCGACAGGTTGGGGCTGATGAATTCTTGCTTGTTGGTCACGTGCTGCACCATGTTGGCCGAGATCGAGCAGCCGAACGCCGGGTGCGGCGCGTTGTAATCATCGGTGACGTTATCGACAAAGCGCTGGTTGCAGTCACGAGCGAGGATGCGTTCGTAAATCAGGGTGACAGAACTCTCGCCGGAAGCGGCGAGATCAAATGGCACGCCGTGCAGTTGCAGCAGCTTTTGTGCTTCGTTGCAGCGTTTCTCGCCGGGGCTGCAACGCAGCTCTGCGCGGGTTGGCTGGTCTTTGCTGATCCAGCTGGAGAGATCCTGAAGCTCGCTGGCGGTGCCGGTGCCCAGGTTCACCACTTCGGATGAAACATCGAGCAGCGATTCAGGGCCGCCACGGTTGAGGTATGCCGAATCGCGAGGTTTCTGGCTGCAGGCCGAGAGGGCGAGGCTGGTCACGACGAGGAGGCAGGCGAGGGTGGAAATGGAACGCATGGTGACTCCTAGTTATCTGTCATGAAGCCGGTCGGGCCTTCGAGGCTGGTATCTTTGCGGGCTTTGTTGCCGCTGAGGGCCCCGAAGAAGATGCTATCCATGAAGGTGGCGGGCTTGAAATCGTCCGTTGGTAGCTTGATGTCGGAGCCTTTGATCGGATCGACCAAATACGGGGTGACGGAGATGACCAGCTCGGTTTCGTTGCGGTTATAAGCGGTCGAGCGGAACAGTGCACCAAGCACAGGGATATTGCCTGCGCCGGGCAGCTGGTCGATTGAGGTATTGATGTCATCACGCATCAGCCCGGCGATCATGAAACTTTCGCCCGGGGCAAGCTCGACCGTGGTCGAGGCGCGGCGGGTGATGAGTGACGGTGCCGTAAAGCCATCGGAGGTGCGGATGGAATTGTCGTTGCTGAGTTGGGATACTTCCGGGTTCACCTGAATACGGATGCGGTTCGGGCTCAGCACGTAGGGCGTGAATTTAAGCGCCACACCAAAGGGTTTATATTCGATGGTGGTGGTGCCTTGTTGCTGAGGAACCGGAATCGGGAATTCACCCCCGGCGAGGAACTGCGCCTCTTCACCCGACAGGGCGGTAAGGTTTGGCTCGGCGAGAATCTTGATCAGCCCATCGCGCTCCAGCGCTTCGATGGCGGCACCAATGCCGGTGTTGCCTGGCGTGTAGATGGAACCGGTGAGGAAAGCGCTGGTGGAACTCGATCCCTGAATCGTTTTGTACTGGAAGGAGCTGGCGCCAGTGGTGGCGTCGGTGACAAGGCGGCCAACGCCGGTGCCAAGCAACAGCGGGAGGCTGTCGCTGCTGCCGAAGGCCTGCAAGCTGACGCCAAGGTTTTTCACTGCCGTACGCTGTGCTTCACCGATCCGGATACGCAGCATCACCTGCTGGCCGGAGCTGATTTTCATCAGGTTGATAATCGGCGACAGGTTCGCTTTATCATCGTGTGCAACACGGGATTCGACCTGCGTGTCGGACAGTTTGCCGCGAATAAATTCTTCCGCGATCTGGACGGCGGTGGCGGCAGCGCTGGCGCTGGACACGTCGCCGGTGAGGGCCATGCGGGTGTTGACCATGCTGACGCCGATGGATTCATTCGGCAGGAATTGCTTGAGCGCGCGGCGCACAGCGGGAAGATCGTAGGTCACGAAGACATCGACGTTGCGCAGGGCTTTATGGTTCGCATCGAAAATACGTAAGGTGGTTTGGCCGACGGAAAGACCGATGACCGAGACCTTGCGCTTACCATGGACGAGCACGTTGGCTACATCCGGATCAGTGACAACCACTTCGGACATGTCCGAGGAGGTGGTGATCAGCTCCGAACGGTTGAGCGGAACATAGAAGATGGCACCCCCTTGTGGCGCGCTACGAGTGGCTTTCGCCTCGGCGCGTGGGGCAAGCATCATGCCTGCAGCACAAAGGCACAGGGCGGTGATCGCCATACGGTGGGTGAGGGAGGTGAGGAATGGATTCTTCATGGTACTGGCACCAGAGCGGGGTTAACGGGGTTAGGCTTGATCGGCTGATAGCCGGTTGCGGCACCGCGAGCAGAGGATGAGGAGGAATTCTCTTCACGCTCTTGTTTCGGTGCGCCGCGCAGAATTTTCACGGTTTCAACCGGAGCATCCGAACCTTCGGCGGGCTTGGTCTGGGTTACATCCGCTTCCGTAGTGGCGAGCAGAGGGTCTGCGGATTCACGGTCGGCAAGGGCGCGAAGGACGATGCTGACAGTGCCGGTTTTTAGCGAGAGACGGACGCGTTGCGCATCGATCTGCGAGACCATGAGCGAGGCCGAGCGCGGGATGATGAGGTTGCCCTTTTCATCCGTCGCATTGGTACCGGTGGCGCGCTGGTCGATGGCGAGCACCTTGACGTTGGTCATCAGGGTTTCGCTGACGGTGGTTTTGACTTTTTGCGGGGCTTGCGGGCCGTTAGCATCAACATTGCCGCTTGACGGGACGCTTTCCCACTTGTCGATGTCATGGGTATAGATCACATCCACATGGTCACCGGGGAAGACGAAGCCGGCGATACCATCCACCTCATCGATCGGAATGGTGACAACGCGCATACCTTTTGGCAAGTCGCCAGCGAGGAAGTTCGGGTCATTCGGGTTGGCAAGTTTGGGCGCGATCAGTGGCTCTTGCTGCTGGAAGGGCCCGCGGGCGACCATGCCAACCACTGCGCCGACGCCATCCTCTGCCTTGATGAAGCCGGGAAGGGAGAGATGCTCGGGCCATGGTTGGGTGGCAACCATTTCCTGGGTGATGGTGGTGCCAACGGCGATAGGCGTGGCAGCCACAAAGACGTTGATGGTTTTCAGTTCGGGCTGCCCAGTGACGGGTTGAGCCGGCGCAGAATCACCGCTACCCGACATACGCAACACTACAATTGCAGCGATTGCGGCAAAACAGATCGCTGCTATCAATCCCCCAAAGCGCATGAATTATAACCTTTTTTTATACAGCCAGCGAGCAAGCCCACTGCGGTGAACACACAATCCCCTGTAATTACCCACAGCGCGCACCCAGCGTCAAGAAATATCATGCATTGCACCACGATGAATTTCCCTGAGCGGAAAAACGTTGCGGCGATGACACTGGACGCTATGGTGCGCACCAGAATCACCCCTTTTCCCATGATTGAGGCCCTCCAGTGACCGCCAACCACGAACGTATTCTTATTCTCGACTTCGGTAGCCAGGTGACGCAGCTGATTGCGCGGCGCGTGCGTGAGGCCGGGGTTTACTGCGAAATTCACCCCTTTACGATGGGGATGGATGCGATTCGCAACTATAACCCGCGCGGGATTATTCTTTCGGGTGGCCCGGCATCGGTGCATGCGGGGGCATCGCCGACGGTTTCGACCGAGATATTTGACCTGAAACTGCCGATTTTGGGCATTTGCTATGGCGAGCAGCTGATTTGCAACCTGTTGGGCACCACGGTTGAGCCGAGCGATAAACGTGAATTCGGCCGCGCGCAGCTGGAAATTGTTGCAGATAGCCCGCTGTTTGAGGGTTTCTGGACGGCAGGCAATGCCTATCAGGTCTGGATGAGCCATGGCGATAAGATCACTGGTTTGCCGGAAGGATTTGCTGTCATCGGCCATACGCCGAGCGCGCCGTTTGCGGCGATTGGCGACGAACAACGCCGGATTTACGGGGTGCAATTCCATCCGGAAGTGGCGCATACGCCCGACGGCGCGAAGCTGCTGTCTAATTTTGTGCGCCGCATTTGCGGCTGCGAAGGCAATTGGAGCATGCGGCTGTTTTTGGCCGAGCAAACCAATAAAATCCGTGCGCAAGTGGGCGATAGCCGGGTGATTTGCGGCGTTTCGGGCGGGGTCGATTCCTCGGTTGTCGCGAAATTGCTCCATGAGGCGATTGGCGACAAGCTCACCTCGATTTTCGTCGATACTGGCATGCTGCGGCTGAACGAAGGCGAAGAAGTGAAGAAACGCTTCGAGGAAGCCTACGGCATTCCGCTGACCTATGTGGATGCAAGCCAGCTGTTTTTGGGCCGTTTGGCGGGTGTCAGCGATCCGGAACGCAAACGCAAAATCATCGGCGAAACGTTTATTGAGGTGTTCGAGCAGGAAGCAGCGCGGGTCAATGGCGCGGATTTCCTCGCGCAGGGCACGCTGTATCCGGATGTGATTGAATCCGTCTCGTTCCACGGTGGGCCGAGCGTGACGATCAAATCGCACCATAATGTCGGCGGGTTGCCCGATCGCATGAAAATGAAGCTGGTGGAGCCGCTGCGCGAGCTGTTCAAGGATGAAGTGCGGGCGCTGGGCATGGAGCTGGGCATTCCGCGCGACCTTGTGTACCGCCACCCGTTCCCGGGGCCGGGCCTTGCGATCCGCATTCCCGGTGAGGTGACGCTGGAGAAGCTGAACCTGCTGCGCCGGGCGGATGCGATTTATATCGAGGAACTGCGCACGAACGGGATTTATGACGATATCTGGCAGGCGTTCAGCGTGCTGTTGCCGGTGAAAACCGTCGGGGTGATGGGCGATGCGCGCACTTATGAGGCCGTGTGCGCCCTGCGCGCGGTGACGAGCACGGACGGCATGACGGCCGATATTTACCATTTCGACTCGCATCTGCTGCATAAAATCGCCGGGCGGATTGTCAATGAAGTGCGCGGGATTAACCGCGTGGTCTATGACATCACGAGCAAACCACCGGCGACGATTGAGTGGGAATAGCAACGCCGTTGAAACCTGCACGGCATTCGCGTAGAGATACGCCAGTACGTTAACCTTGAGGAAGCATCATGGCCGATAGTTTGATACGCGAAGTGGACGAGGCGTTGCGCGCCGATAAGATCGATCAGTTCTGGGCGAAATACCGCGCGGCGATCCTGTTTTTCTGCGTGGCGCTGGTGGTGGCGACGGCCGCGGTGAGCATGTGGAACCATTATCAGGAAAAACGCGGCGGCGCGCTGATGCTGCGCTTTGCGGAAGCGCAAGTGCTGTTTGAAAGCGGCACGCTGGATGAGGCGGCGGCGGGCTATGCGGCGATTGCGGCGGACACCAGCGGCGAGCTGCGCGATCTGGCGCAATTATGGCAGGCGCGGGCGCTGATTTCAGCCGAGAAAACGAGCGCGGCGGTGCCAGTGCTGAAAGATGCCGCAAGCAACGGCAAAAGCCTGTGGGCGGATATTGCCTGCCTGCGGTTGGCGGGGATCGATGCCAAGGAAGCGACCTGCCTGAGCGATGGGAAAGCCTCGCCATTGGCCAGCGAAAAAGCGCAGTGGGCAGCGGCCAGCCAATGGGCAGCAGGCGACCATGATGGCGCGATTGCCAGCATTGAAAAACAAATCGCTGATGCGGCGACGAGCCCCGATGCGCGGGCCCGGCTGTCGCAGTGGCTGCTGAGCATGAAGGCGCAGAAGTGAAGTCCTTGCTGCATAGCCTGACTGAGCCGTGCGTAGCGCGACTGCGCGTAGCCGGAGCGAAGCGAACGAGGGGGAGCGCAGCGGGGGCGGGACGCCCCCTGCACGCAGTGCTGGTCATCAGCATGCTGGCGTTGTCAGCATGCGGCGAGCTGCCTGAGTGGATGGGTGGCAGCACGCCGCCGATCAAGCGGACGCCCGGCGAGCGGGTGGATGTGGTGCTCAACCCGCTGGCGCTGAAGCCTGATGAAGCGGTGCAGAACGTGCCGGTGGAAATTCCCGAACAGACCAATCTCGACCAGTGGAAAAGCCTCAATCAGGCGATGCTGACGGCCCATATCGGCCTGACCGGGGTGACGAACGACCAGGATGCGAGCATCGGTGATAGCAATGCGTTCACCCGCAGCAGTGCGCCGTCGCCGGTGGTGGCGGGCGGGCTGGTGTTTGCGATGGATGCGGCGGGGATTGTTTCCGCGCATGATGAGAAGGATATCGACGAGGTGCGCTGGGTGGATGAGACCAGCCACAAGCGGGCGATGGCGGATGCGCTGGGTGGCGGGCTTGCCGTGAGCGATGGGGTGGTTTACGCGACCACGGGGTATGGCAATCTGCGGGCGCTGGATGCGGCGACGGGTGCGCCGAAATGGAGCATCAGCGTCGGTGCGCCGGTGCGCAGCGCGCCCGCGGTGGATGGCGACAAGGTGATTGTGCTGACGGCGGATAACCAGACGCTGGCCTATGATGCGGCGACCGGCCAGCCGCGCTGGGAGCATCGTGGCATCCGCGAAACGGCAGGGTATTTCTCGACGACCTCCCCCGTGGTGAGCGACGGGATTGTGATTTCCGCCTATTCCTCCGGCGAGCTGTTTGCGATCCGCGCGGAATCGGGTTCGGTGCTGTGGAGCGACACGATTGGTGCGACCGTGAAAACGCGGGCCAGCGCCATTTTCAGCGGGATCGATGCCAACCCGATTGTGCAGGAAGGCGTGGTGGTGGTCATCAGCGCCAGTGGTGAAATGCAGGCGAGCGCGCTGCTGAATGGCCGCCCGCTCTGGCAGCAGCGCATTGGTGCGCATAACACGCCGTGGTCGGCGGGCAACGCGCTGTTTGTGCTGAGCGATACGCATGATATTGCGGCGGTGTTTAAACGCGATGGCTCGGTGCGCTGGGCGACATCGCTTGCCGTGCGCGACCCGCGCGATGCGAGCAAAGACCTCACCCCGACGCTGTATGGCCCGATTCTCTCCGCCAACGCCTTGCTGGTGCTTTCGGAAGATGGGCGGTTGAGCAGCTTCAAGCCCACCACCGGCGAGCATATCGGCGATTACGAGTTGGCGGATGGGATTGTCAGCAACCCCATCGTCGCCAATGGTGCGATGTATGTGGTGACGCGCGATGCGAGATTACATAAGTATTATTAGTAGTTTAGCGGCTTCGCCGCGTGGGGGGCGGGCCCCCCGCTTCGCTCCCCCTCGTTCGCTCCGCTCCGGCTACGCGCAGTCGCGCTGCGCATGGCTTGCCTGAGGCCATGCATTTTTTAGTGTTCCCTTGGGCTTGCCTAACAGCGTGACAAATCAAAGAGATACGTGTAGAGGGACGGGCTATGTATGATTCCATGCCGCTTTTGGCCATTATTGGCCGCCCGAATGTTGGGAAATCGACGCTGTTTAATCGGCTTGTCGGGCGGCGCATTGCGCTGGTCGATGACCAGCCGGGCGTGACACGTGACCGCCGCTATGCGGATGGCAGCTTGGCCGATTTGCGCTTCCGCCTGATCGATACGGCGGGGATGGAAGAAGCGGCGCCGACATCGCTTGCCACGCGGATGTTCGAGCAGACCAAAGCGGCGATGGATGAGGCGGATATCCTGCTGTTCGTAGTCGATGCGCGGGCCGGGGTGACGCCGATTGACGAGCATTTCGCGCAGCTGGTGCGCCAGAGCAATAAGCCGGTGATTCTGGTCGGCAACAAGGCCGAATCGGCGCGGTCGAATGCGTCGAGCGATGTCTATACGCTGGGGTTTGAAAACCTGGTGCTGCTTTCCGCCGAGCATGGCGAGGGCATGGGCGATCTCTATGATGTGCTGCGCCAGCAGATTGAGGGTGACTCGGCGTATGTGGAGCCGGAGAAGGCCGCCAAAGCCAAGCGCAAAAAGAAACCCGCGAAGAAAGTGACCCGCACCACGCCGTTTGAAGCGCCGGTGACGGAAGAAGAACTCGAAGACAACGATATGGGCCCGGAAATTGACCAGGGCAAGCCGATCAACCTGGTGATTCTGGGTCGCCCGAACGCGGGCAAATCGACGCTGATTAACTCGCTGATTGGCGAGGACCGCTTGCTGGTCGGCCCGGAAGCCGGGATCACACGCGATGCGATTGCGGTGCCGTTTGATTATCACGGCACGCGGTTTTTGCTGCATGACACGGCGGGTATGCGCAAACGGGCCAATGTGCAGGGTAAAATCGAGAAGCTGGCGGTCAATGATTCGATCCGCGCGCTGACGTTTGCCGAGGTGGTTGTGGTGCTGATCGACGCGACCGCCCCGCTGGAGAAGCAGGATGCAACGCTGGCCTCGCTGGTCGAGCGTGAGGGCCGCGCCTGCGTGATCGGGCTCAATAAATGGGATTTGATCCCGATGGGCGAGCGCAAGGCGTTCCTTGAGGAAATCCATTACATGCTGAACAAGCAGTTGTCGCAGCTGTCGGGCATTACGGTGGCGCCGGTGTCGGCGCTGAAGAAAACCGGGCTCGATGCGTTGTTCAACGCCTGCCTGAGCGCGCGCGCGGTGTGGGATAAGCGTGTGCCCACGGCGGAGATGAACCGCTGGCTGGAAGGGGTGATGGCGCATCACAGCCCGCCGCTGGTGAAGGGCCGCCGCCTCAAAATCAAATATATCACGCAGGTGAAGGCCCGCCCGCCGACCTTCCACCTGTTTTGCAACATGGCCGATGAGTTCCCGGAATCCTATCTGCGCTATATCACCTCCGGCCTGCGCACCACCTTCGACCTGTTCGGCACGCCGATCCGGCTGATCCTGAAGGAAAGCAATAACCCGTTCGAAAAGAACAAGAAACGGATTAATAAGTAATCGTTTCGGTGCGACAATTGTCATCAATTGTTCACACTATCTTTATCAATGTAGGCCTATACTTCCCTCAGCAATAATCTTGGGAGACTCGGTATGGGTGCATTTAGGGATATGTTCGCAAGCGTGAAGAATACCTCCATCTATAATCAGGTAGTGGGAGAGCCAATCGCCACGGAGTCGGGGTCTCGGTTTACGCTACGCTCCTGTTCGAGCGAGCTGGAATCAGAAATTCGTCAGCAATATCCCAGCGCGATCTTTGAGGTGAATGAGGAAGGCCGCATTGGAAGCTATTTTTTGACATTAAACGCTGGCGAGGCCGCCCGTTTTCATGATCATTGTTTGCAGCAGCACCTGAGCCCGCTCTGTAATGGCACCCGCATTTCGGCCTCGGATGAGGGGCTGTTTGGTGAGATTAAGGGCACTATCCCGACCAGTGATGGGGTGAAAATCACCTTTAAAGGGGATAAAGGGTGGCTCCCTGATGCTATTCTCCGCAAATTTCCGACGCATGGCACTGAGGTGAAGGATGATGAGCATGCTCCCTCACCCGATCCCTACCAACATCTCGCGCCGAAGGATCGTCCGCCTCTGGAAACGGAGCCTGTCGTTATCCGGCTTCATGGGGTGGTGGCTGAACAATTCCAGGAGGAATATGCGGCCTATCTCAACCGCCCCAAAGCGGTGTTTGGTGGCCGCGAGTAGAATTGTGATACCCCCTAGCAATCCACGTGCGCCGTGCTATATCACTGCGCATGAGTGATGCAGCGATTGAAATCAAGGATCTCAAGAAAACCTACCGCGACCGCAAGACGGGCGAGGAGAAGGTGGCGCTGCATGGCGTGAACCTGACCATTCCGCGCGGCTCGTTTTTTGGGCTGCTTGGCCCCAACGGCGCCGGGAAATCGACGCTGATTAATATTCTCGCGGGGACGGTGCTGAAAACGTCCGGCAGCGTGACCATCGGCGGTCATGACCTCGATGCGGATGTGCGCAAGGCCAAGATGGCGATCGGGATTGTGCCGCAGGAGCTGGTGCTCGATACGTTTTTCACGGTGCGCCAGGCGCTCGAAATCACGGCGGGGTATTACGGCATTCCCAAGGCCAAGCGCCGCACGGATGAAATCATCGATGCAATGGGCCTGCGCGACAAGGCGGATTCGCCGTCGCGGCGGCTTTCGGGCGGGATGCGCCGCCGGTTGCTGATCGGCAAGGCGCTGGTGCATACGCCGCCGGTGCTGGTGCTCGATGAGCCGACCGCCGGGGTGGATGTGGAATTGCGCCGCAGCCTGTGGGGCTATGTGAAGCAGCTCAACCAGGCGGGTACGACGATTCTGCTGACGACCCATTACCTCGAAGAAGCCGAGGAATTGTGCGATGAAATCGCCATCATCACCAAGGGCCGCGTGATCGCGCGGGATCGCAAGGATACGCTGATGGGCGGGGTGGATAGCAAGCAGGTGCTGTTTACGCTCAACACGCCGCTGACAGAGGTGCCACCCGCATTTGCCGATATGCAGGCGGAAGTGATTGGCGGGAAACTGGTGGTAAAATACCAGCCGAGCACGTCGCATATGGATGACATCCTCGCCCGGTTGAGCAAGGCGGGCCTTGGCATTCGTGATATTTCGACCAAAGAGGTTGAGCTGGAAGATTTGTTTATTTCGCTTACAAGCGCGGCGTAGCAGCGCTTGCTGCGCTTTTTTAGTTAGCGCCTTTGGCGCGTGGGGCGTGCCGCCCCAGCTACCGCTCCCCTCGTTCGCGCTTACGCGCTCCGCACGGCTAAATGGGGACTATGCATTTTCTCACCTGCTCCCGTGTGTCCCCACCTCCCTCCCTTGTCATCCCGGCCTTGTGCCGGACCCGGAGCGTAGCGGAGAGAGGCGAAGCCAATCCGGCGCGCGTGAGCGCAGGCAATACTACTTGCGGTGAAACCGGACCCCGTCATGCGGCGGGGTGACAGTGTGTGGGAGGGGGACTCCTCTTATGGGACGGGAGTATTGTTGGCGCTTGCGCGCGATGGATTGGCTTCGCCTCTCTCCGCTACGCTCCGGGTCTGAAATAAGTTCAGGATAACGTGGTTAGGGTGGGGGCAGGGACCGGTCTGGAAAAGATGGTGGTATCGGGTGGTGGGTGTGGGCTATAGGATGGGCAATCGAGGGAGTGGTGGATGCGTGCGAGTATGCGGATGATGCGGCAGGAGCCGGTGTGGGGGGTGGCGTATCTGGCGGCGCTGCTGCTGCCGTGGATGCTGGTTTTTTCGCGGCTGGGGGCGGAGATTTGCTGCGCCTTGGCGGGGCTTGCGTTCCTGTGGCACAGCATTCGCACACGCGACTGGAGCTGGACGCGTGACCCGTTTTTGCTTGTGTGTTTGCTGGCCTATTTGTGGCTGGTGCTGGTGGTGACGCCGCTGGCGCTCGACCCTAGCGCATCGTTCAAAGAGGCGTTGACGTGGTTCCGCATGCCGCTGCTGTTTGCGAGCCTGCGCTATTTTGTGTTGGTGCGGCGCGAAGCGCGGGTGGGGCTTGCCTGGACAGGGGCGCTGTTGCTGGCGTTGGTGATGGTCGATACGCTATGGCAATTCGCCCATGGCATTTCGCTTTCGGGCATGGTGGCGCCGGGGAACGGGCGGCTGAGCGGGCCGTTTAATGCTCCCAAAGTGGGGCTGTTTATTGCGAAATTACTGCTGCCCATTGCCGCGCTGCTGTTCGTTTTTGGGCCCACGCGGCAGCGCCGCAACGTGATCGCGGCAGCCGGGTTGCTGCTGGTTGGGTTGATGACGATTATCCTCTCCGGCGAGCGCTCGGCGTTTTTGAGTACGGTGCTCGGCGCGGCGGTGGTGATGGCGCTGCTGGTGCTGCGCGACAAACGGCTGCGTGGGCCGTGTTTGCTGGCGACGGCGGGCGGGATCGTGCTGGCGGCGGGGTTGTACCTGAGCACGCCGACCGTGCAGGTACGCGCGCAGCAAATGCTGCAGGTGATGCAGCATTATCCGCAAAGCGATTATGGTGTGCTGGCGGCGGCCGGGGTGAGGATGGGCATCGACCATCCGCTGCATGGGGTGGGGCTGAAGGGGTTCCGCGCGCTGTGTCCGGAGCTGGCCTATGCGGGCGGCACCTTCCGTGGCATGCACCCGCATAACGTGTTTGTGGAATGGTTCTGCGAGGCGGGCGTGGTGGGGCTGTTATTGTTGATCGGCATGCTGGGGATGCTGGCCCGCGAGGCGTGGCGCGCGCTGGGTGCGGCGCAGGGCGCGCAGCGGCTGTTACCCGCGGTGGCGCTGGGGGTGCTGGTGCAGCATTTCTTCCCGCTGATGGGCATGCAGAGCTATTTCACCAACTGGCCGGCGCTTTTGGTCTGGTTCTCGCTGAGCGCGGCGTTTGCGGGGCTGCCGCTTTTACATAAAAAAACGCAATAATCCTTGCCTAGGGGCGGGTGAGCGTCTAGTAATTCTGCCATTTTTGGGGGGATTCCGATGCAACCATCCGTCGCGGTGATTGGCTGTGGCTACTGGGGTAAGAACCTGGTGCGCAGCTTTGCAAAATTAGGCGCGCTGGCGGCGGTGGCCGATGCGTATGCGCAAAATGCCCAGCGCATGTCGGCGGAATATGGCGTGCCGGTCGCCGAGATTGACGCGATCATGGCCGACCCGGCGATCAAGGGTGTGGTGATTGCAAGCCCGGCACCGACCCATGTGGCGCTCGCCACGCAGGCGCTGAAAGCGGGCAAGCATGTGTTTGTCGAAAAACCCCTCGCGCTGACGGTGGCGGAAGCCGAAACGCTGCGCGACGTGGCGCAGGATTGCGGCCGGGCGCTGATGGTCGGGCATTTGATGCAATACCACCCGCTGTATCGGGCATTGAAGGACATGGTGCGCGGCGGGGATTTCGGCACGATTCGCCATGTGTATTCCCACCGGTTGAACCTTGGCAAATTGCGCACGGAAGAAAACGTGCTGTGGAGCTTCGCGCCGCATGATTTATCGATGATGCTGGGGCTGATCGAGGGTGAGATGGTTGAGGTGTCGGCCAGCAGCATGACGGCGCTGACGCCGGGGGTGGCGGATATGGTGAGCGCCAGCTTCCGGTTCGATAGCGGCACGGTGGCGCAGGTGATGGTGAGCTGGCTGCACCCGACCAAGGAACAGAAACTGGTGGTGGTCGGCGACCGCTGCATGGCGGTGCTGGATGACACGCAGCCATGGGAGAAGAAACTGGCGCTCTACCGCCACGCGATTACGTGGGATGGGGCGACGCCAACGCCGGTGAAGGCCGAGGCGGAATATGTGGCGGTGCCGCAAAGCGAGCCGCTGCTGAATGAATGTCAGCATTTCCTTGACGTGATGGGTGGCGCGGCCATTATCACGGATGCGGCGGAATCGATCCGCGTGCTGAAATCATTGGCGGCGGCGGAAGCGGCGCTCGCAGCAGGAGGTGTGGTGAAGCAGAAAACACCGGTGATGGACGGCGTGACCATCCATGAGACGGCGGCGGTCGATGACGGCTGCACCATCGGCAAGGGCACCAAAATCTGGCATTTCAGCCATATCCTGAAGGGCGTGACCATCGGCGAGAACTGCGTGATTTCGCAGAACGTGATGATCGGCCCGGATGTGGTGGTCGGCGACCGCTGCAAAATTCAAAATAATGTCAGCCTCTATAAGGGCGTGACGCTGGAAGACGGCGTGTTCTGCGGCCCGTCCTGCGTGTTCACCAACGTCAACACGCCGCGCGCGGAGATTGAGCGCAAGGATGCCTATGCGCCGACCCGGGTGGGCAAGTGCGCGACCATTGGTGCGAATGCGACGATTGTCTGCGGGCATGATATTGGCGCCTATGCGTTGATCGGTGCGGGTGCAGTGGTGACGAAAACAGTGAAGCCACACGCGCTGATGGTCGGCAATCCGGCGCAGCAGCTGGGCTGGGTGAGCCATGCGGGCGAGCGCCTTGGGGCGGACATGACCTGCCCGCGCGAAGGCCGTAAATATAACGTTGTAAACGATGCATTGGTGGAGGTAACGGATGGTCAGTCCGCAAAAAAACATGTCGCCTAAATTGGTAGGCGCGCCGGTCGATTTTGAAACGCTGCTGGCGCGGTTTGCGCAGTGCAAGGCGACGATCGGGATTATCGGCATGGGCTATGTCGGCTTCCCGCTGGCGCTGGCGACCCATGCGAAGGGCTTCGATGTGTTGGCGTTCGATGTGGATGCAACCAAAATCGAAAAACTCAATGCCGGGAAATCCTATATCAAAGGCATTGCCGATGAGGCGATTGCGAGCGTGGTGGCGGCGGGCCGCTTCCATGCGACGGCGGATGTTGATGCGCTGAAAGCGGTGGATGCGCTGATTATGTGCGTGCCGACACCGCTGACCAAAAACCGCGAGCCGGATATGAGCTATGTCGAGGCGACGACGGCGACGATTGCCTCCGTGCTGCGCCCCGGCCAACTGGTGGTGCTGGAATCGACGACCTATCCCGGCACCACGGCAGAGCTGATTGTGCCGATGCTGGAAGCGCAGGGCATGCGCTGTGGCGTGGATTTTTATGTCGCCTATTCGCCCGAGCGCGAGGATCCGGGCAACGGGTTCTTCTCGACCCATTCGATCCCCAAAGTGGTGGGTGCGGATGATGCGAAATCGCTGAAGCTGGCGGAAGTGATGTATGGCAACATTGTCTCCAAAGCGGTGCCGGTGAGCAGCGCAGCGGCGGCGGAAGCGGTGAAGCTGACGGAAAATATTTTCCGCAGTGTCAACATCGCGCTCGTCAACGAGCTGAAAATTGTGTTCGAGAAAATGGGCATCGATGTCTGGGAAGTTATCAACGCGGCGAAGACCAAGCCGTTTGGCTTCATGCCGTTTTACCCCGGCCCGGGTGTCGGTGGGCACTGCATTCCGATCGATCCGTTTTACCTGACGTGGAAATCGCGCGAATACGGCATCCCGACGCGCTTTATCGAGCTGGCAGGCCAAATCAACGAACGCATGCCGGGCTATGTGATCGACCGCCTGCGCGAAGGGCTTGATAAGCATTACCGCAAGGGCCTCAATGGCTCGCGGATTCTGATGCTGGGCATTGCCTATAAAAAGAACGTCGATGATATGCGCGAGTCGCCGCCGATTTTTATTTACGAGCGCTTGCTTGAAGCCGGGGCGGTGATGGAATTCCACGATCCGTATATTCCGGTGATTCCGATGACGCGCGAGCATGCCGGGCTGGCGGGGCTGGAATCCCAGCCGATTACCAAGGAGATGCTTGCGACGTACGATGCGGTGATTATCGCGACGGAGCACAGCTCGGTGGATTACGCATTTATTGTCGCTAACAGCAAACTGGTGGTGGATACGCGCAATGCGACCGCTGCGATTGAGGATAAGTCCCATGTCATTAAAGCCTAAGCTGATCGAAAAACCGGCGCGGATTGATTTCATTGATCTGGCGGCGCAGCAGGCGCGCATTCGCCCGCAGCTGGATGCGGCGATTACCAAGGTGCTGAACCATGGCGCCTATATCATGGGCCCGGAAGTGGCGGAGCTGGAGCGCCAGCTCTCGGCGTTCTGCGGTGCAAAATACACGCTCTCCTGCTCGAACGGCACGGATGCGATGAGCCTGGTGCTGATGGCCAAAAATGTCGGCCCGGGCGATGCGGTGCTGGTGCCGAGCTTCACCTTTGCGGCGACTGCCGAAGTGGTGGCGCTGCGCGGGGCGACACCGATTTTTATCGATAGCGATGCGAGCTTCAACATCGACCCGGCGCAGATTGATGCGGCAGTG
Organism: Pseudomonadota bacterium; assembly: GCA_040384265.1. Taxonomy (GTDB): domain Bacteria; phylum Pseudomonadota; class Alphaproteobacteria; order Rickettsiales; family UBA3002; genus QFOX01. Next base: position 268,391 of record JAZKJM010000003.1, read on the forward strand.
GCGGTGGCGAAAAAGCAGGGGCTGAACCCGGTGGGGATCATTCCGGTGTATTTGTTCGGCCTGCCGCCGGATTATGCGCGCATTCACCCGCTGGCCGAGAAACATGGGCTGTGGGTGATGGGCGACGCGGCGCAAGGCTTTGGCAGCAGCATCGACGGCAAGCGCGCCGGGAGCCTGACCAGCGTGACGACGACGAGCTTCTTCCCGGCCAAGCCGCTGGGTTGCTATGGCGATGGCGGCGCGGTGATGACGGATGACAAAGAACTGTTCGACATCATGGAATCGATCCGCGTGCATGGCAAAGGCACCGAGAAATACGACAATGTGCGCATCGGGCTGAATGGCCGCCTCGACACGTTGCAGGCAGCGATCCTGATCGAGAAACTGGCGATTTTTGCGGATGAAATTGCGCAGCGCCAACGTGTGGCGACGCGTTATAACGATGGCCTGCGCGATGTGATTACGACGCCGAGCGTGCCCGCGGGCCAGGTTTCGGCCTGGGCGCAATATACGTTGGTGTGCGCGGATGCGGCGCAGCGCAGCGCCATTCAGGCGAGCCTGAAAGAAGCGGGCGTGCCGACGATGGTGTATTATCCCAAACCGTTGCACCAGCAGACGGCGTATAAGCATTACCCGACCGCAACCGGCGGCGCGCTGCCGGTGTGCGAACAGGCGGCGCAATGCGTATTCAGCCTGCCAATGCATCCGTATCTCACCGACGCCACGCTCGATTACATCATCGACGCGACGCGCCGGGCGATTGCGCAACCGCGTTAGGAACCCGCTATGTGTGGCATTGTAGGCGCTGTATCGCTTAGCTCGAAACCGGTGGAATCCCTCGCCGCACGGCTATCGGCGATGAGCACGCTGATTATCCATCGTGGGCCGGATGGGCACGGGCTGTGGACGCAGGAAAACCAGCGCGTGGGCTTTGCCCATCGCCGCCTTGCCATCATTGAACTGAGCGAGGCGGGCCACCAGCCGATGAAAGGCCGCGACGGTGCGATCATCACCTATAACGGCGAAATTTATAACCATATCGAGCTACGCGACGAGCTGGAAGACGGCTGGTCGTTCCAATCGCATTCGGATACGGAAGTGATCCTCGCGGCGCATGCGAAATGGGGCATGGATTGCCTGAGCCATTTGCGCGGCATGTTTGCGTTTGCGATCTGGAAAGACGACGCATTTTTTGCGGCGCGCGACCGCTTCGGCATCAAGCCGTTTTACTATGCGGTGGTGGATGGCGTGTTCTATTTCGCCTCCGAGATCAAGGCGCTGCTGCCGGTGCTGCCCGACATCGAGACCGATCCGGAAGCGCTCGCCGAATACCTGACCTTCCAATACACGATTGGCGACCGCAGCATGTTCAAGAACGTGCATGTGCTGATGCCGGGCCATGCGCTGACCATCTGCAAGGGCGAGCTGAATGTGTTCCGCTACTGGGATGTGCATTACGAGATTGATTACGACCATTCGCAGGAATGGTTTGTCGAGCAATTGCGCGAGCGGATGGATGAATCGGTGCGGCTGCATTCGCGCTCGGATGTGCCGGTGGGCGCCTATATTTCCGGCGGGATTGATTCGAGCCTTGTTGGCTACATGGCCGGGCAGTTGCCGCAATCGGCCAAGCTTGGCTTCCATGGGAAATTCACGGAATTCCCGGGCTATGACGAAAGCAATTACGCGCAGATGGCGTGCGACCATGCGGGTATTGAGCTGCACCAGATCGATATCACGGCGGCGGATTTCCATGACCATATTGCGAAGGTGATTTACCATCTCGATCACCCGGTGGCGGGCCCCGGCGCGTTTCCGCAATATATGGTGTCCAAGTTGGCGTCGCAGCATGTGAAAGTGGTGCTGGGCGGGCAGGGCGGCGATGAGATTTTCGCAGGCTATGCGCGTTATTTGGTGGCGTATCTGGAGCAGTGCATCAAGGCGGCGATCGATGGCACCTATAAGAATAAATATTTCGTGGTGACGCCCGAATCGATCATCCAGAACCTGACGGTGCTGCAGGAATACAAGCCGCTGATCCGCCAGTTTTTCAGCAAGGGTTTGTTTGAATCGATGGACCGCCGCTATATCCGCCTGATCGATAAATCGGCGGATATGCAGAATGAAGTGGACTGGGCGCAGCTGGATCGCGATGGCGTGATGAACCGCTTCCTCGGCATCTTCAATTCCTCGCGCAATGTCCATCCCGAGGCCTATCTCGATTCGATGATGCATTTCGATTTCAAATGCCTGCTGCCCGCGTTGCTGCATGTGGAAGACCGCATGGCGATGGCGCATGGGATTGAAAGCCGCGTGCCGTTTCTCGACCACCGGATTGTGGAATTCGCGGCGACGGTGCCGCCGATTTTCAAGTTCGAAGGTGGCAAGGTGAAGCAGATGCTGAAGGACACGTTCGCGGCGCATTTGCCCGAGCCGGTGCTGAATCGCCGCGATAAAATGGGCTTCCCGGTGCCGCTGAAAGAATGGTTCGCGGGTGATTTGAAAGAGCTGGTGGGCGATGTGTTCGCGACGCAGAAACAGCGCCACCGGCAGTATTTCAATACGGATGCGATCCTTGCCAATTTCAATGGCTCGGAGCAGTTCTCGCGTAAGGGCTGGGGGCTGCTGAGCATCGAGCTGTGGCACCAGCAGTTCCATGATAAAGCGGCGTCCTACCGCGACATGGTGAAGCAGCACGCGCCGCTGTCTGAAACGCTCGCCGCCAGCGCGTAGCGGCATGGCGCGGATTGTTATTTTCAACTACGACCGCGCGATTGACCGGCGGGCGATATTGCAGTGCAACACGCTGCTGGCCCATGGCCATGACGTGACGCTTTACGCGCTTGCCCACACGGCGACAGCGGCCGACCCATCCTATGTGCGGCGCATTGGCGCGGCGGCGACGGATGCGCCGATGCCGCTGGCGCTGCGGCTGCGCCACGCGCTGCAGGCGCGGGTGCCGGGGTTGTTTCGCTTTTTGCTGCCGGTGCTGCGCTTTGCTTATTGGCAGGTGACGCGGGCCGATCCGGCGGCGTTGTATCTCGCGCTTTACCGCGACACGCTGGCGCAGGTGGGGGCGGCGGATCTGTATATTGCGCATGATTTGCCGATGCTGCCGGTGGCGCTCGAAGCCAAGCGTCGCTATGGCGGCAAGGTGCTCTATGACAGCCACGAGCTGTTTGCCGAGCAGGAATTTTCCGGCTTGGAAAAGCGCATGTGGCGGAAGCTCGAAGCGCGTATTATCAGCGGTGCGGATGGGGTGGTGACGGTGAATCCATCCATCGCGCATGTGCTGCAAACACGCTATGGGCTCAGTGACGTGGGCGTGGTTTATAACGCGGAGTGGTTGGCGGATGCGCCGCTGCGCAAGGGGCGGCTGTTCCACACGCTGCTGGGTTTGCCGCAGGCGGCGCGGGTGGTGCTCTATCAGGGCATGTTGTCGTATCACCGCAACCTCGATGGGCTGGTGCGGGCGATGGGTGCGGTGCGGGATGCGCATGTGCATCTGGTGCTGCTGGGCAGCGGTCCGGCGGCGGTGAAGCTGCGGGCGCGGGCGCAGCAGATGGGGCTTAGCGGCCGGGTGCATGTGCTGGCGGCGGTGCCGCAGGAGCAGCTGCTGGGCTATACCGCATCGGCGGATTTGGGGGTGATTCCCTACCGTGATATTTGCCTGAATTATCGCTATTGCACGCCGAATAAACTGTTTGAATTTATCGCCGCGGGCCTGCCGATGGTGGCGACGGATTTACCGGAAATCAGCCGCCTGATCGCCGCCCACGGGCTAGGCTTTACCGGCGATACCCAGCAGCCGCAGGCGCTGGCCGCGTTGCTGGAGCGGGCGCTCGAACCCGCGATGCTGGCACAGCTGCAAACACAGGTGACGGCCGCGCGCGCAGTGGTGAACTGGCAGCATGAGGGCGAGCATTTTGCGCAGATCGTGGCGGCGCTGCTTAATTGAGGTAGTATTTCCTGAAGAAATGCTGCGCGAACGGCAGCAGGCGCTTGGTCACCGAGCATGGCAACACCGACCAGCTATAGCGCAGCACGCGGAATGTCAGCATGCGCAGGTTGGGTAGGCCGGATGCGGTGCTGCACTGTCTGGGTGTGGTGATTTTGGATTGTTTTTTGATATTTTCTGGACGGTACGGGAAGAGCTGCAGGGCTGCCGCCGTGCGGGTTTGAACCTGCTGCAGCATCGCGGTGTAAAAGCCTTGGCTTTGCACATTCCAGTTGAAGGTGGATTGGAAATAGCTGTGCCCGGCCTGCGCCATCTGCTGGCGGGCGGCGGGGTCGCCCGTGAGCTGGTTGATGGCGGCAACCAATGCGCCGCGATGGGCGAAGTTGATGACCATGCCTGCGCCCGAATGCTTCACCAGTTTCTCGACATATTTGGTGGTGTTGGCCAGGATCGGGATGCCGGCGGCCATGTATTGCGAGGTTTTGTTAGGGCAGCAATATTTGTAGCCCATATTGATCGGGGTGTAGGGGATGAGGCCAACATCCGCCTGCGCGGCGGCGGCGATCAGCGCTTCTTCGGCCACGGCATCCGGGAAGAGGATGCGGCTGCCCAGAAGGCCGGTGGTAGCGGCGAGCGCTTTCATTTTCTCTTTTTCATCGCCGTTGGGGCCACGCAGCCAGAGGATCGCGCGCGGGTCGGTCTGGTGCCACGCTTCGATCAGCAGGTCGATGCCGCGCCCGGGAGAGAAGCCGCCCTGGAAGAGGAAGATGCAATCGGCATCAGCGGTTTTGGTGCGCGGCGCGAAGGGTAGCAGGCCGGATCGCGGTTCGCAGTTGGGGGTGGCGCTGAAGGGGATGGCATACAGGTCGCTCATCACATCGGCGAGATCGGGCGAAACGGTCTGGCGGTAATCGGCGTAAGGGGTGAGGTGGCCTTCGATGCTGACCCAGAATTGTTTTTCGAATTCGAGCGAGAAAACGTCGGATTCCGGCCAGTATTCGTGCGCGTCGTAGAAGACGGGGATGTTGAACATGCCTTTGAGCAGCAGGGCGGGAATCAGCGTTTCAAAGTCGGTGGCGATGATGCCCTGCACACCGCGCAAGCGCGTCGCCTGTTCGATCAGCGTCAAGGTGGTGTCGAGCAGGTAGTTGAGGTACCAGCGGAACTGGATGATGCGCTCATGTTTGCGCGGGGCGCCGAACAGGTCGCAGAAATCATCGTCGCGCAGCTTGGTTGCGTAGTGGATGAAGGTGAGCTGCTGGAGGGCGGCAGTGCCCGCCGGGCAGCGGCCGACCATGGTCATCCATGCATTGATTTTTTCCGGGCGCCAACCCTGGCGCGGCATGGCGAGGTACAGGCCTTGCGGCTGGCGCTCCTCGACTTTGCTCAGCGGCGATAGCGGCGGCAGGACACCCAGCTGGTGGATGCGCAGCGAGGCGGGCGCGTTGCTGGCGATCCACGACAGGCGCGGGTCGATGCGCGGCTCATGCGCGGCAATCAGCAGGATGTGGTGGGCGTCGTCGTCCCAGCGCATGCTGCTGGTGGCGCGCAGGTTGCGCTTGGCCATTTCTTCGTCGAGGATTGTATCGAAGCGGGTGACGAAGGTTTCGATCCAGTTGACCGGGTTTTGCACGACCTCTTCGTAGGCCGCCTGGGCCATGGCGCTGCGGGCGCGCTCATCGCGGATGAGTGCGACGGCTTCATCGAGATTGCTGTAGTCGCGTTCGAGCGTGAAATAGTGGCGGCCGGCCTGCAGCAATCCGGAATAGTCGCCCGGATAGAGGAGCTGGACGGTGCCGGTTGCCGCCGCCTCGAAATGGCGCGGCGAAATCTGGTGGTAGTGGATGTTATCTTCGAGGTCGGCAAGCTCGGCGAGGTAGGCTTCGGCGAAGGCGTGGTCTTCGCGGTCGGGGCCCAGTTTTTCGCTGATAGCTTTGCAGCGTTCTTTCAGGTCACCGTTGAGGTCGAAGATGCTGGCGCCGGATTCGGCACCGAGGGTGGCTTTGCAGGAGCCGAGGAAATCGAACCAGGCATCGCCGCCGAAGCGGTCTTCCCAGCGGCTGGAAATATCGAGGGCGAGGCCGGAACCGGCCAGTTTTTCTTTTACGTCGTCGCCGATTTTGCGTTTTTCATAGGCGAGGCGGCCGAAATTGAGCGGCTGCAGCGACCCGCGATAGCCGATATCGATGGCGCGGTTGGGATTGTCCGGACGCAGGCGCCGCAGGGTGGGGGTGACATAACCGGTCAGCATGCGCTCGAAGCGGGGATTGCCGACGACCGATGGCGGGTAGACGAGCGGCACGGCGGTGGGGGGCAGGCAGGTGAAGATCACGTCGAACCCGGTTTCGCCGATATAGGCGGCGAGTTCCTGGAAGCGATAGTTTTCGTCTTGCTTCATGAGGATTTTGAGGCCGCTATACTGGCGGAATTTGGTGGCCAGCTGGCTATCGAGCGCGCGGATGTTATCGACGTTGTAGGAAACGGTGTTGTGGATGACGACGGCGGCGAAATCATTCAGGTCGACGCTGTTTGCGCCGAGCGTCAGGAAGCCAAGGCCCATGCGGTGCTCGAACAGGTTCAGCACGGTCATCTGGAATTGGGAGATGGCCTGCATGTTGCTGACTGTCTCGGGCACGGTCGAGATACCGTTGGGGTCATAGTAGCACAGCAGCAGGACGCGCTCCAGGCGGCTTTTATAGGAGGGCATGCCTTGCTGGGGCATGGCGATGGAGGGGGCCGTACTGCGCATCGTGTGCTTGACGCTTTCTGGGTAGGGAAGGTGAAAAAATAATACGCCGGAACTAACCCGGTTTTGGTACGAGAAGCAAGTGGATTCGAGAGGCTTTTTTGCATATCCTGCTTGCATCACGGCAGGGTAGTGGGGTAAGGAATCGAGCCTATTTATTACACCATCAACGAATCGGAGAGAATCATGAAAGCACTCATCACGGGCGCATGTGGACAAGTCGGGTCGCATGTTGCGGAATTGTTGCTCGCGCGCGGGGATAAAGTGCTGGGCATCGATAACCTGGAGACGGGCCGCGCGGAGCATCTGCCAGCGCAGGACAATCTGGAGCTGGTGATGGGCAGCATTGCCGATACGGCGCTGGTGGCGGATGCGATGGCACGCTTCCAGCCGGATGTGATTGTGCACACCGCGGCGTCCTATAAGGACCCGGAGGATTATATCAGCGATGCGGCGACCAACGTGGTGGGTATGGCCAACCTGGTGCAGTCGGCCAAGCAGCATGGGGTGAAGCGCTTCATCTATTTCCAGACCGCGCTGTGCTATGGCGTGAAGCCGCTGCAGCAGCCGATCACGCTGGATCACCCGATGTTCCCGGCCAATTCGAGCTATGCGATTTCGAAAACGGCGGCGGAGGATTACCTCAGCATTTCGGGGCTGGATTATGTCTCGTTCCGCCTGGCCAACGTGGTGGGGCCGCGCAACACCAGCGGCCCGCTGCCGATTTTCTTCCAGCGGTTGAGCGAGGGCAAGAAATGCTTCGTCACCCCGGCGCGGCGCGACTTTGTGTTCGTCGGCGACCTTGCTGCCAACGTCGTGAAAGCGTGCGATGGCACGGGCAGCGGCGCGTATCACTTCTCTTCGGGGACGGATATTGCGATCAAGGAACTGTATGATGCGGTGGTCGGCGCGATGGGGCTGAACGCCTATCCCGAGCCGGATATGCGCGAGCTGTCGCCCGATGATGCGCCGTCGATCCTGCTGGATCCGTCGCGCACGTTTGCGGATTTTGGCAACATCCCGTTCACGCCATTGGCGAAAACGGTGGAAGCGGCGGTGGCCTATTATCGCAAGTTCGGCGTAGTCGGCGGCTACACCCATCTGAAACACGACAGCAAAAAAGCGAGCTAGCGCATGCGAATTCTCATCACCGGCGGCGCGGGTTGCCTTGGTTCCAACCTCATCGAGCATTGGTTGCCGCTGGGGCACACGCTGTGCGTGATCGATAATTTTGCGACCGGCAAGCGTGAGCTGGTGCCGGAAATGGCGGGCCTCACCCTGCGTGAAGGCAGCATTGCCGATGCCGCGCTGGTGGATGACTGCATGGCCGCGTTCAAGCCCGATCTGGTGGTGCATTCCGCAGCGTCCTATAAGGACCCGAACGACTGGGCGGAGGATGTGGCGACCAATGTGACGGGTGCGGTGAATATTGCGAAATCCGCGCAGGCGCATGGGGTGAAACGCATCGTGCATTTCCAGACCAATTTATGCTTCGGGCGGCCGAGCGCGTTGCCGGTGCCGAACGATCATGCGGTGGCGCCGTTCACCAGCTATGGCATCAGCAAAACTGCGGGTGAGCAGGTGTTGATGCTGGGCACGGTGCCGGTGCTGTCGCTGCGGTTGGCGAACGTGACGGGCCCGCGCCTTGCGATTGGGCCGATCCCGAGTTTTTATAAACGGCTGAAGGCCGGGCAGAATTGTTTCTGTTCCGACACGGCGCGCGATTTTATGGATATGAGCGATTTCCTCGCTTTCATGGATGTGGCGATGCAGCTCGATGCGCCGACCGGGGTGTTCAACCTCGCCAGCGGCGAAGCGCACACGATCAAGGAAATTTTTGATCTGGTTGCGGCCCATCTGGGCCTGCCGCCGCAGGATGTGCCGGTTGTGGCACCGGCGGCGGATGATGTGCCGGTGATGATGCTCGATGCCAGCGCGGCGCAAAAAGCTTTCAACTGGACGCCGAAGATTGGTTTTTCAGACATGATCGCGCGCCAGCTCAGCTGGTATGATGCGCATGGCGTGAATGATGTGTTCTCTCATTTGAAAGCAGGAAAAGCCGCATGAGCGCGACCTTTGCACATCAATCCGTGCTGGTTGTCGGTGGCGCGGGCTTTGTCGGCAGCAACCTGGTGGCGCAAGTGCTGGCGGAAAATCCACGCGAGCTGCTGATCGTTGATAATTTATTGTCCTCTGAGCGTTCCAACGTGGCGGCGGATGCGCGGGTGCGTTTCATCGAGGGCAGCATTGCGGATGATGCGGTGCTGGCGCAGCTGCCGCGCGACCTTGATTATGTGTTCCATCTTGCCTGCTATCACGGCAACCAGTCCTCGATGGCGGACCCGATTGCGGATCACGATAACAACACGTTGACCTCGCTTAAACTGTTTGAGCATTTGAAATCCTATGCCGGGTTGAAGAAGGTGGTGTATGCCGCTGCTGCGTGTGCAGTTGCCGCGAAAACCTACGATGAAGCCAGCGCGACGACGGAAGAAGCGCCGGTGAGCCTGTACCATGATAGCCCGTATTCGATCTCGAAAATCATCGGCGAGTTTTACGGGAATTATTATTTCACGCAGCATAAGCTGCCGTTTGTGAAGGCGCGGTTCTCCAATGTTTACGGCCCGCGCGAGATTTTGGGTGCGGGCAAATGGCGCGGCACGGTGCACACGGTGTGGCGCAACGTGACGCCGACATTCATCTGGCGGGCGCTGAACCATGAGGCGCTGCCGCTGGATAATGGCGGCCAGACCAGCCGTGATTTTATTTTTGTCGAAGATATGGCACGCGGGCTGATGGCCTGTGCGCTGCGCGGCGAACCGGGTGAGGTTTATAACCTCGCGACTGGCAAGGAAACGAGCATCCTCGAGCTGGCAACGTTGATTAATACGCTGACCGCAAACCCGACGCCGCCCGACCTGAAACCGGCGCGCGATTGGGACCGTTCCGGCAAGCGTTTCGCCAGCACCGACAAGGCGCGCGAGCAACTGGGCTTTACGGCGCAAGTGTCGATCGAAGAAGGGCTGAAGCGCACGGTGGAATGGACCAACGCCAACGCCGAGATGATTGCGAAGGCCATGGCGCAGCATGATGACAAGATGCTCATTGCCAAGGCGGCATGAGCGCGCCGGGTGCAGACCAGTACCGGGCGGATATAGACGGGCTACGCGCCCTGGCAGTGATAGCGGTGATTATTTTCCACGCGTTTCCGTCCTCGCTGAAGGGCGGGTTCGTTGGCGTGGATGTGTTCTTCGTCATTTCCGGTTACCTGATTTCGGGCATTGTGCTGCGGCAGTTGCAGGCGGGCACATTTAGCTTCGCCAGGTTTTATGGCCGCCGCATTCGGCGGATTTTCCCGGCGTTATCGCTGGTGCTGGTGGCGGTGCTGGCCTTTGGGTATTTCGCGCTGTTGGCGCAGGAGTATCAGCAGCTGGGCCGCCATGTGGGCGCGGGGGCTGCGTTTATTTCCAACCTCATGCTGTGGCGTGAAGCGGGGTATTTCGACCAGGCATCCGAGACGAAGCCGTTGTTGCATCTGTGGTCGCTGGCGGTGGAGGAGCAGTTCTACCTGATCTGGCCGGGGTTGCTGTATGTGTGCTGGCGGTGGAAGCCGAGGATGGTGCCGATGCTGCTGGCGGTGACGCTGCTGAGTTTTGCCGCGAACCTGATCGGTTTGCGCTATGCGCGCAGTGTCATGTTCTTTAGCCCGATGACGCGCTTCTGGGAGCTTTCGGCCGGTGCGCTGCTGGCCTATCACCACTTGCATCAGCGGCAGGCGCTGCCGGTGAAATGGCGGCATGGGCTGTCATGGGTGGGGCTTGCGCTTATTCTGGCGGCCTGTGTTTTGCTGCGCAGCAACTATGCGTTCCCGGGGCTGTGGGCATTGCTGCCGGTGCTGGGGGCATGCTGCATTATTGCAGCGGGCGCGCAGGCGCAGGTGAATCGCTGGCTGCTGGCGAACCGGTGGATGGTGGCGATTGGGCTGATTAGCTATCCGCTGTATTTGTGGCACTGGCCGTTGCTGTCGTTCATGCGCATTCTGTATTCGGCGCCGCCGCCGGTGGCGGTGCGGTGGGCCTGCGTGGCGGTGAGCGTGCTGCTGGCGGTGGCGACGTACCGGCTGGTCGAGCGGCCGATACGGTTTGGGGCGCATGCACCGCGCAAGACGGTGCTGCTGTGCGTGGCGATGCTGCTGATTGGACTGCTGGGGGCGGGGATTGCGCTGCGGCATGGATTGCCGGGACGGGCGAGCGTGGCGCATTATGCGGATAATGCGGCGGAGCTGGTGCGCCCGGCGGATACGGACCCGGCATGCCTTGCCTATGTGGGAACGCCGATTCGTTTTCCCTATTGCCGGTATCAGGATGCGGGGGCGAAACGCACGGTCGCGCTGATCGGCGATTCGCATGCGCAGGTGACGTTTACGGGGATGGGGGAAGCGCTCGCCGCGCGGCATAGGAACCTGGTGATGCTGGCCAATAGCGGCTGCCCGCCGCTGGTTGGCGCAGTGACCGGGGATACGCCGCCTGCCCGTGAAAAATGCTCCGCGCAGATCGCCCAGATGATGGCGCTGTTGGTAGCCAAGCGCGATATTACGGATGTGTTCATTGTCACCCGCGGCCCGATTTACCGCACGGGCAATGGCTATGGAGAGACGGAAAAGGATTATCGGGACAAGCCTATCCAGACCGATAACCCGGCATGGGCGGGGTTGCCGCCGACGGTGATTTTCGACCGTGGGCTGGCGGCGACGGTGGCGGTGTTGAAGCGGGCGGGCAAGCGGGTGTATTATGTGTTGGAGAACCCGGAGACGGGGATCGACCCGGCGCTGTGCATCACGCGGCCATTGCGCCGGCAGGGCAAGGACTGCACGGTGCCACTGGCAGCGGTGATGGAACGCCAGGGCGAATACCGCACGGCGGTGCAGAAAATTGCGGGGGTGACGTTCATCGATCCGCTACCGGCGTTCTGCCCGGATGGGCTGTGCCGCATGCGGCATGACGGCACCTTGCTCTATGTCGATGATGACCATTTCTCGGTGACGGGCAGCCGCTTCCTGACGCAGCATGTGCTGCAGGATTACCTGCCGCGCTAGAGCGGTCGGGTCAGCTCGATGACCAGATCGATCCCTGCTTTTTTGCCGCGATAGATGGGGTTGAGTTGCGCGTCGAACGTCAGCTCCAGCAAGAATTGGCGGTGGGGCGCTTCCAGGCGCAGATCCATCGCGGCATCGTTGAGCGATTGCTGCACCAGTTTGCGCTCGAACAGCGAACAGGCAACGCCGCGGAAGCTGGCGCCCAAGCCCGCTTGCTGGGCGATGGCGGCGAATTCCTCGTAGGTGTAGCAGTTGGCGATGGGGCATTGCGGGCCATCGGTCGAGCGGGTGAAGGCTTGTTTGATCGGCAGGGTTTTGGGGATGGTGGCATCCCGCAGGCGCAGGATATGGGCGACGTACAGATGCATCCAGATGCTGTCGGTGTGGTAGACCATGACGCGCATGGTGCCGCCGGGTTTCAGGATGCGGCGCAGCTCGGCCATGGTGGCGGGCAAATCGACGACATGGTGCAAAACGCCCGAGCTATGGATGTAGTCGAACTGCGCATCCGCGAATGGCAGGGTGGTGGCTTGCGCATCCAGCACGATGACGTTGCACGGGGTGGTGGCATGCAGTTCCATGCGGCGCTTGGCTTCGGCGACGCTGGCGGTCGAGACGTCGCAGCCGGTGATGGAGCGCGGCTTGGAATATTCCGCGAAGCCGACGAGGTCGTTGCCGGGGCCGCAGCCGAAATCGAGGATGTCCTTACCATCCTGCCCGCTGACGGGCATGAGGTCGAGGTAGCCTGGATACTGGTCGCAGCGCCAGTGGAAGTAATCGAGCGACTCCTGCCGCGAGGCGAAACGCTGGTGCAGGGTAACGTTGTGATCCGTCCAATAGGCGGCGACCGAACCACCATCGGTGGCGATCGGAGCGCCGGTGGCAGCGGCGGGTGTGCGGACGCCCAGCGCGCGGCGGGCCAGCGGCTTCAGGCGCAGCTTCACAGGCGACGGCAGGGCATGCCAGACGGGGCGGGCGACGGTGAGTATCATTGCTTTTGACATGCGAGCATTCCTTGCAGGGTGGTGGTGCCGTGGAACATTAAGGCATCGATGATGGAAAGGCCACCAACGAATTCCGGTGTATTTTTCTGGGGATAGGGGGTGGGGGTGAATTGCTGGTAGACAAGGCCGAGGCCCGCTTGCGCGAACAGGGCATCCTGCTGATAACCATCGGCGCCGCCGCCGCATAAATACTGCGTGCCGCCGACGGCTTTGGTGAGTGCGATCAGCCGCTCGGTGGCGACACCTTCGATGGCAAGCGCCGAGCTGCGTTGCAAGCGGGTGCTGAGGCCGAGCGCGGCGCAAAGCTGGGTGACGGCGTGGATGTTGTAGTCGGCGATGTTGGTGGTCGGGTTCATCAGCAACGGGGTGATGAGGGCGAAGACTTCCTGCGCGAAGGGTGCTTTCTGGTAGGCGGCTTGCAGCTGGCGCAGGGCGGCTTCGCGCCAGTCAGTGGCGGCGAAATGCATGGCGTTGACGTTGCGCAGGCCGTGATACTTGCGGTCGATGGGGGCGGTCAGCCAATGGGCTTTTTGTTGCTGCAGGATGGTGACGCGGTTGGTCCAGGCGCCGCCGGTTTTGGGGAACTGGACATCATCGAGGAAGATGAAACTATCGGCGCGGCGCAGTTTGTCGAAATAGCCCAGCCATGGAAAGAAGTTCGGCTGATGGATGGCGACGAGATGCTCACGCATAATGCTGCACCCAGAGCGGGTCGCCGGAGAGGAGTTTGGTGTAGATCTCGTCGAAGCGTTTGCCCGCCGCATCCATGCTGTGCCATTTGAGGGCGAAGGCGCGGGAACGCTCGCCGATCTCGCGGCGTTTTTGCGGATTGGCGATCAGGTCGCGCAGGATGGCTTCAACCGTGTGTGGGGTGGCGCTGATGATGGGCAGGGTGTCGGCGTATTCGGGTATTTCGCGGCGCAGGCTTTCGAGCCATTCGGGGCGGATATAGCAGATGACGGGTTTGCCGAGCATCATCGCTTCGCGGGCATTGGCGCCGAACCAGCCGAAGGTGAGCATTTCGAGGAAAATATCCGCCTGCATTTGCAGGAAGCGGACTTGCATGTTGGGAATGCCGGTCGGCGCGATGAGTTCGAGAGGGATGCCTTCCGCCTGCAATTTCTCGATCAGCGGCAGGTAGATATGGCTCGATTTGATGTTGATGCCATCCTCGCTGGTGCGTTCCTTTTTGTGGCCGACAGCGTGGTAGACGCGCAGCGTATCGGGCGTTGCTTTGGGCAGGAAAAGTTCGGCAGGAATGGGGAGTTCGGGATCCCATACTTGCGGGTTGAGGCAGTAGAATTCCGGGGATTCATGGACGGTGGGGGCGAGGTTATAATCAACCCGGTTGCCGCCGAGCAGGCATTGGTAATCGGCCACTTCGTTGCGGAATTTCCCCCATGAAAGATTGCGCGTATCGCTGCAGACATCCGGCCGGTGCAGCCATGGGCAGATGGCGCAGATGGATTCCGGCCCCCATTGGGCGAAGGCGGTTTGCGAGACGCCATCCTGGCAGCCATTGTTGCTATAGACAATTTTTTTGCCCAATTGCTTGAGCAGGTGGACCTCGGCATGTTTGCCCCAATGGCGCTCGAACAGGCTTTGCAGCGGGAAGCCAAAGCAAATGCCCTGCGTGTTGCTGAAGTGGAAAACATCGTAGTCATACAAGGCGGCGACATAGATCCGCAGGTCGCGCACGACGGGGTAGGGGTTTTCCATCGTGAAGCGGATATCCTCGCCGTGGTAATAAATCTGGCTGGATTCGTTGAGGTCCCAGTTTAACAGGTCGGCTTTCCATCCGCGTTCGCGTAAGGCGCGTGCGAGATACCATGCGTTGTAATAGGCTTGCCCGGCATAAAGGACGCGGCGACCGGTGAGCGATTTAAACAGCGGTTGCAGCTGCGCGGCGCGGGTGCGTAGGAAGCGCAATTCGGTGAGCAGGTCGGCCATCGTCTCTTCGCCGTGCGGCGTGGCGGGCAGGCCCGCAGCGTGCTGCACCCAGCTGCGTAGCGCCTGGGTGGTTGTGGGCGACAGCGCCGCGTTCGCCGGCGCTGTGCCGCGGCGATGCGGCAGGTTGCGCAGGCGGTAAAGGCACATCTGCCAGCGCCAGCGCAGCGTATCGCGCAGATGGTTGGGGATATGCCCCACGCGCACGCGCATCGCCAGGAGGAAACGCCAGAATGGCAGCAGGCAGCGTTTAATGCGTGGGTCAATGGGCATGGGTGCTCGTGGTTTGAAGGCGGGTGCGCAAGGCGGGGATGTCGTGCAGCGGGACAAAGTCGGGGAAACGGATGCGGCCTTGCGGGGTGTCGGCATAGGCGCCCGCCAGCGGGGCGACCTGCGCGCGGATAAGGTTGTAGATGGCGCGATCGGACATCGACGCATCGAGGCGGAAACTGTCGCGGGTGATGCGCGGGTTATGCAACGCGAGGCGCTCATCCTGCGCGGTGGCGTGCCAATGGCCGGACAGCAGACCCGGCAGGGCGCGCTGGAGCAGCGCCGGGGTCTGCTCGCGGATGCGGGCATGGAGTGTCACCCAGGTATCCTCGGGCGTGATGGGCACCTGCTGCTGGGCGAGGATGGCGCCGCTATCGAAGCCTTCACTCATCTGGTGCAGGGTGATGCCGGTGTGGGTGTCGCCGTGGATGAGGGCCCATTGGACAGGGTTGGGGCCACGGTGGCGCGGTAGCAGGGCGGCGTGGACATTAAAGGCATGGCCATCGACCAGCGCCAGCATCGGCGGGCGCACCAGCATGGCATAGGAATGGCAGAGGAGGCCGTCCGGCGCGAGGGCTGCAAGCTGGGTGATGAATTGTGCAGCGGCTTCTGTTTCCTGTGCGGGTGGCTGGATGAGCAGGGGCAGCCCGGCTTCGGCGGCGAGTGCGGCGAGGGTGGCGTGGTATTGCGGGCGGTTGGCGGTGGCGACGATGCCGACGACGCGCTCGCGCGGCACATGCGCCAGCAATTCGGGGATGCCATAGTCATCGCCGAGCAGCAGGAGACGTTCGATGGGGCGCGGGGTGCTCATGGGGCGGCAGGCCCGATTTGGATGCGGCGCTTTTCACCATAGGCGCGTTCGGTGGCAAGGAGCTGCTCCTGCATGCGGCTGAAGTTGAGGGCGATGACATCGTCCCAGCAGCCGTGGGTGGTTGGGTTTTCGTTCATCCACCACATGGGGTGGGTGAGCAGGTGGATATGGGGCGTGCCTGCTTGCATGAGGGCGATGGGGTCCTTGCCGCGCCAGTCGCGGTTGGAGTCCGACAAGTAGGTGAACGCGGCCAGCTGGGTGGGGTGATAGGTGTTCACCAGCCCCTCGATGAGGATATTTTGCTGCAGCACTTCCGGCGACGGCTGGTGCAGCGAAAACGCGGTGACCGGGGTGGCGGCGAGGGCGGATAGGGTCTCGGCCTCAAAGCGAATCCATGCTGCAAGCGAGCGCTCGGAGCCTTGATTGTACGCCGCGTCGAAATGCAGGCCGATGGCGTGGCCCATGGCCGCAATATCGCGCAGGCGGGTGGCATTGTGGCGGCTCATCAGATTATACATCGGCGAACGCAGCATGACGAAATAGGTGGCGGTGAGGCCCATTGCGGCTTCCTGCGTGGCCATGGCGTGGGCGTAGTCGAGGCTGAAGTCAATGTCGTGGCGCAGCAGCAGGCGGCGGGACGGTTCGGTGGTTTGCACTGCAGCATCGAAGGGGATGGTGCGGTAGCCATGGGTTTTGATGGCGGTGAGCAGGTGGCCATAGCCGGCGGGGGAAAACTCAAGCATGCTGCACCCCTGCGCCAAGGCGCTTGCGGATGGAGCGGATGAAGGCCGACGGCGTGCCGACGGTGCCATCGTATTCGACGGTGAAGATGCGTAATTTGCCGTCGCCGGTGGCGACATCGATGCAATCCTCGCCAATGCGCATGACCTGCCCGTGGACAGCGACGAACCGCTCCTCATCGCGGATGATACTGGCTTTCCAGATGATCATCAGCTTGCCTTCGTAGTGGCAGAAGGCTCCGGCATAGGGTTTGTTCGAGGCGTTAATCAGCCGCAGGATGTTTGCGGCGCTGGATGACCAGTCGATGCGGCCATCTTCCGGTTTGCGCGGATAGCAGCGCAGGGCATCGGCAGGGTTGGTCGATTGCCGCTCAACGACGAACGATGGATCGCGCGCTAAGGCGCTGAGCCCTTGCGTGAACAGGACGGGGATGCGTTCGCCCATCCATTGCACGACCTCGGTAATGGAGGTCTCTTCCACGAGCGCGAGATACTCGCGGGCGACGATGTCGCCGCTATCGAGTTCACCGCCGACCATGCGGTGAACGCACAGGCCGATACGTTCCTCGCCGTTGACGATGGCCCATGCCTGGCAGGCATTGCCGCGATAGCGCGGCAGGTCGCCGCCATGGGCATTGAGGATGCCCAGTGGAAACAGGTCGATGATCGTTTGCGGGATGACGCCGGTGTAGTTGTAGCTGATGCCGATATCCATGGGCGGCAGCGAGGCGAGTTGCTGCAGTACGGCCTGGCGATCCTGCATGCTGGGGGCGTGGAAAAACGGCGCGTTGCAGGCGCTCGCGAGCTGTTTAAAATCCTCCAGCGAGCGGGTGTATTCCGGTGCTTCTTTCGCGGTGACGACGACAGCGATCTCGTGGCCCAGCGCGCGCAGGGCGTGCGCGGTGTCATACAGTATTTCCGAACGGCCGATGAGGGCGATACGCATTAGGCGGCTCCGAGGATGTGGTTCAGGATGTCACGGGCGCCGGGCGTGCTCTGGTTACGCTCCTGCTGCAGCCGCTCGGGGGTGCGGAAATGGGCGCGGGCGGACTCGTAGCGCGCGACGCGTTCGGTGTTGAGGAACACGTGGATGGGATGGAAATCCACCACCCGCAAGCCGGTTGACAGGGGTGGTGGCGGTTGGATGGTGCCGTGCAGGCGCATCGAGACATTATCCTGCCAGCCGTGGGGGATGGCGGTCATGCCGTCCCATAACTGCCATGGCCATAAGGGCCGCTCGGCGGTTTCGGGGATGAAGAAATTGCTAACATGGGTGATGCCGTGCTGGTGGAACTGATCGACCAGCCGTTCGCTTTGCACGAGCGAGTGGCTGCGCAGGGTGCGTGCTTCGGGCACCAGCGCTTTGAGGGTGGCGAGGATCTGGTCGGCATCCGCCCCGGCGGTGTCGCGGCCCATGAGCAGCTCGTTGAAATTGGGGTGGATGCCCAGTTCGAATTTGGGGTTGCGGCGCAGATGGGCGAGCAGCGGGGTATCATGGGTGACGAACCAGGTGGCGTGGACATCGGCTTGCTCGACGAGTGCAATCGCGTCGCGCAGCACATCGTCATGCGCCCAGTCGATATCGAAGCTGAGGAAACAGGTGCCCTGCCAGCTTGCCGGGTTGTTCACGTCGATCTGGGAGAGGCAGCTAAACGGGTTCATGGGCTGCTCCGCCAAAGCTGTGGAGTTGGTCGGCGAAGCGGGCGCGTGGGGCCAGCAATGTTGCGCTCATATGCGTGATGTCGGCGACCATGTCAGGCGCGGCGGCATCCGTGAGGAAGGTGGGTGCTTTGCCGATGGCGTCACCGATCTGCTCGCCGATGGTGCGGATGGTGAGCATCTCGGGCCCGGCGATGTTGATGGTGTGGGCGCCGGTGAGGGTCCATGCGCGCGCAAGGCAGGCGACGGCGTCGCTGACATGCAGCGGGTTGATGGCGATGCCGTTTGGCCCCTGCAGGGTAATGGGTTCACCGTTTTTGACGCGGGCGATGAGGCGCGGGATCAGCATGCTGTCGCGTTGCGTGGGACCATAGATGAAGAACGGACGCAGGATGATGGGGGTGAGCTGCGCGGCGTAGGTGGTTACCAGCAGTTCGCTGGCGTATTTATTGGCGAAATAATGGGCGAGCGGACCGGGTTGGATGGCGATGGCCGAGGCCTCGGTGAGCGGTGTGGCGCTGGGTGCGTAGAGACCGCCGGTGGAGGTGAAAATGAAATGCTGCGCCCCGGCGCGACAGGCGTAGTCGAGCAGGCGGGAGGTGGCGTCGGTGGTGACGGCGTAGATGTCGCGGGCGCGGGCCGGGAAGTCACGCATATGGGCGGATTGGGCGAGATGCAGCACGGCATCGATGCGGGCGGGCAGGCGGCTGTCATCCCAGGCGGTGGCGAGGTCGATGCGGTGGTAGGTGACGCCGGGCAAAGGATTCGCAGGCGGGGTGTGCACCAGCGCGTGCAGGCTGTGCGTTTCATGCCAGGCGGCGATGGTCTGCTGGCCCAGCAAGCCGTTGGCGCCGGTGATGAGGAGGGTTTTGCGGGTGCTGGGATGCATCAGGCCATGAACCGGTTCAGGAATGTTTCGACGTTAAGCAGTGACCAAATAAATAGACGGCGATTCTGCTTGCCGTCCAGATGTTCCTGCACCAGCGTGCGGATGGTCGCAGGGTCGAGGATGTCGTAGATACGCGGGTTGCCTTCAAGCAGCTGGCTGCGCACGTAATCGATGCTTTCGCCTTTGAACCAGCTGGCATCCGGCGCGGAGAAACCTTGTTTGACGGCGCCGGTGATGTCGCCGGGCAGGTAGCGGGCCATCACATCGCGCAGGATTTGTTTGCCGTCGTGGGTTTTCTCGAAATAATTGCCGGTTTTGTGGCCGGGCTCGTTTTCGTTGAGGCGCACCACTTCGCGCAGGTTGTTGAGCTTGAGGCTGACCGGGCAGCGCATGGCAAAATCGACCAGGTCGTTATCGAGGAACGGCACGCGCGATTCGAGGCCGTGGGCCATGCTGAGTTTATCCTCGACCACGAGCAGGCCGTGCAAGAAGGTTTTTGCTTCGAAATAGAGCGAGTGGTTGATGTAATCCTCCGGCCGCTCCAGCGTGTTGGCGTGGTTGGCGAACACGTCGCGGAAAATATCGCGGGTCTGGATATGGCCGACCTCGCCCCAGATGGGGGCGAAGAGTTTTTTGATGGCGGAGTTGGGGATGAGGCGCTGCCAGAAGATATAATACTGGTCGATGTAATGCTCGAAATTATCGCTCGTGGCGGCGCGGTAATAGCGCCACGGGTAACCGGCGAACAGCTCGTCGCCACCGGCGCCCGAGAGCACGACCTTGACGAATTTACCGGCAAGGCGGGCGGCGTAATAGTTGGGATAAGACTGGCCGACGCGTGGCTCTTCGAGATGCCAGGCGAGGTTGGGCATGGCGCGTTCCATGTCGCCGGCTTTGAGTACGAACTCGTAATGGTCGGTCTTGAAGCGGGCGGAGATGGCTTCGGCTTTGTGGCGCTCATCGAACGCCAGCTCGATGCCGGATGCCGAGCTGAGATCGAAGCCGCAGGTGAAGGTTTTGAGGTAGGGGTTCGCCGCTGCGGCAATCGCGGTGATGGAGCCTGAATCGATACCGCCGCTGAGGTAGCAGCCGATTTCGACATCCGACATCATCTGGCGCTGCACGGCCTGGGCGAAGAGGCGGTCGAGCTCTTCGCGGTATTCCTCGGCGCTGATGGCGTGGTCGGGCTCGCGGAAATGGAAATCCCAGTAACGGGTGAGAGCGAGGGCAGGCGCGGCGCGCGTGGTGTCGAGCAGGGCGTAGTGACCGGGAGGCAGCAGCTGGATGTTCTGGATCAGCGTGCGGTCGGTAAAGATGTTCTGGAAGGTAAAATATTCGAGCAGCGCGGCACGGTCGAGCGTGTGGCGGAAACCGGGGATGGCGAGGATGGCTTTTTGCTCCGAACCGAAGGCGAATTGCTGGCCTTGCTGGCTGTAATAGAGCGGTTTGATGCCGTAGCGGTCGCGGGCGAGCAGCAGGGTTTTTTCGTGGCGGTCCCACAGCGCAATCGCGAACATGCCGTTGAAACGGCTAAGCGCGGCGGGGCCCCATGCAATCAGCGCGTTGAGGACGACTTCGCTATCGCTCTGCGAGCGGAAGCTGACGCCGCGCGCCTGCAACTCGTCACGCAATTCGCGGAAGTTGTAGACCTCGCCGTTATAGCTCAGCACATAGCGCCCATCGGTAGCGTGCATGGGCTGGGCGGCCTGGGCGGACAGGTCGATGATGGCGAGGCGGCGATGGCCAAGGCCGACATGCTGCTCGATCCAATGGCCTTCGCCATCCGGGCCGCGATGGGCGATGGCATCGGTCATCGCTTGCAAGGTGGTGGGGGTGACGGCCGTGCCATCCAGCTGGATCAATCCGGCGACGCCGCACATGTCAGCTGCTCCGCTTAGTGGCGCGCAGGTAGAGGCCGTAGCGGTGGGGGTCGCCTTTGTAATCGTAGCGGGTGGTTTCCTCGATGGTCATGCCGGCGAGTGCGTCGATGAGTTCGCTTTCGCGGAAATGGTGGAAATGGACGGCATCGCTCATCAAATCGGCGTTATGGGTCCAGACCAGGCTGCACAGATAGAGTGACCCGCCGGGTTTGATGACGCGGTGGGCTTCGCGCAGGCCGCGCCGCCAATCCATGATATGGTCGAGGCTGGTGTTGAAGAGCGCGTTATCGAGCGCAGCATCCGCGAAAGGTAGGTATTCGCCGACGCCGATGAGGCGGAACGGCTCGGTGCGGATGCAGAAGGGGTCGAGGCCAATATAGCTGGCGGTGGGTGGCAGCAGGCTCGCGCCGATGAGCGGGTCGTCGCAGCCGATATCGAGCACGCTGCCGTGGGCTTGGGCGCACAGGGTGCGCAGGCGGAACAGGTGGCGCTGGTAATGGATGTTATCGGGCGCCGCGTTGATCTCACCGGATTGCTTGATGGAGGCGAGCAGGAAATATTGCATGAAGGCGTCGTAATCGAGCGCGAAGGGCACTTGCAGGCGATCAGTAAACGCGTGGTGCAGGCGGGTGGGCAGCAGCAGGGGCACCTCGCTGCGCAGCGGGTAATCGTGGTCGCCGTCGTTCAGCCCGCTGGCGGTTTGGGTGAGTGGCTTGCCGGAATCCGGCGAGGCCAGCAGCGGCAAGGTTTGCGCAAGGCTGAGGCGTGCGGCGTGGGCGGCGCGCGCGAGGTCGGCAACGGAAACGGTACGTGTATCCTCGATGACGGCCGGGCGTGCGTGCGGCATCATGCGGCCAGCCCCACGGCTTTGCGGCGGGTTTGCACTTCCGATTTATGGGCAGCGCGCCAGGCGATGAGGCGGCGCAGCCCTTCCTCGAGATCGATGGCGGCGGTGAAATCGATTTCCGCGCTGGCGCGTTTTGGGCAGCCGATGCGGTTGCGCACGAGGGTGGCTTGCGAGCGTGGGGCCAGCTGGATCGGCTTGGTGCTGCCGGTGAGGGTGAGCAGCATTTCAGCGAGCGTTTTGAGCGAGGTGCGCTTGCCGGTGCCGACATTGTAGAAGCGGTCGGCAGTGGTGGCTTTCATGGCGCACAGATTGGCGCGGGCGCAATCCTCGACGGCGACGAAATCGAAGGCTTCGCTGCCATCGCCAAGGATGGTCGGGCCGTCGCCGCGGTCGATCGCGTCGAGCATTTTCATGATCACGGCGATATAGGCGCCGTGGTAATCCTGGCGTGGGCCGTAGACGTTCATGTAGCGCAGGCCAACGAAATCGAGGCCGTAGCGGTGATGGAAGGCACGCATCATCGCCTCGCCGGCGATTTTGGTGGCGCCGTAAAAGTTTTTGTTGAGGAAGGGGTGATCCTCATCCATCGGCTCGCTGACGGCGTCGCCGTAAACCGAGGCCGAGGAGGAATAGACCAGGCGGCCGACTTTTTTCTCGACGCAGGCTTCCATGACATTGAAGGTGCCGCGCACGTTCACATCGAACGCGCTGCGCGGGAATTCGTGGCACTGCAGCAGCCACAGCGCGGCGAAATGGAAGACGCCGTGCGCGCCATCGAGTGCCGCGTGCAGGATGTCGGTTTGCTGGATATCGCCACCGGCTTCGTAGATTTTGACGCGCGGATCGCGCAGGGCCTGGGCAAGGTTTTCTTCGCTGCCGCGGACGAAATTATCGTAAATGACGATTTCTTTGACGTCTTCGCGGGTCAGTAAATCGACCGTGTGCGAGCCGATGAGGCCAGCGCCGCCGATGACTACGATTTTTTTGCCGGTGATGTCCATGGTAGGGTCCTTCTTTTCCTGCGTGGAAGCTAAAGTGTAAGTGGCGGCTGGTCAAGATAAACGGGTGTCGGGGCAGTATGTTAGCGCGCGGCGAGGAAGGCTTTCAGCTGCTGTGCGATGCGGGCGCTGGCGTCGCCGTTGCCGTAATCGGCGATGTCGCGGCGTGGCTGGTAGTCCGCGACCGTCCAAAGGCGGTTCCAGCCGGCGGCGATGGTCTCGACCCATTCGGTCTCGTCACGCAGGGTGACGCAGGGGACGCGGTGGAAATAGGCTTCTTTTTGCAGCCCTCCCGAATCGGTGAAAACGGCGGTTGCATGGTGGACGAGCCAGGCCATATCGAGATAGCCCAGCGGGTCGATCAGGCGCAGATGCTGCGGTGCAGTGGGCAGCGCGGCGAGGATTTTGCGCGTGCGTGGATGAACGGGCATGACGATTTGCGTATGCGCTCCTTGCGCTTCCAGCCAGGCGATGAGGGCGGCGAACCGCTCCGGGCTATCGGTATTTTCGGCGCGGTGCAGGGTGCAGACGGCATAGGTTTTTGGGGCAAGCGCGAGATCCGCAAGGATGGTCGATTGGGTGGCGGCGCGCTTAGTGGCATCGATCGTGGCATCCATCATCACATCGCCGACATGGGAGACGCCGTGGGTGATGTTTTCGGCAGCGAGATGGGCGATGGCAGTCTCGGTCGGGCAGAAGAGCAGGGCGCTCATATGATCGACGAGGATGCGGTTGATTTCCTCCGGCATGGCGCGGTTGAAGGAGCGCAGGCCCGCTTCCACATGGGCGACCGGGATATGGAGTTTGGCGGCGGCGAGCGCCCCGGCGAGGGTGGAGTTGGTGTCGCCGTAAGTGAGCAGGGCGTCGGGTTTTTCCTGCAGCAAAATGGTCTCGACGGCTTCCAGCATGCGGCCGGTCATGGCGCCATGGCCGAGGCTGTTGATGGCAAGCTGGTGGGCGGGCGGCTCCATGCCCAGCTCGCGGAAAAATTGGCCGGACATGCTGTCATCGAAATGCTGGCCGGTATGGACGAGGATCTCGCGGATGCCCGCATCGCGCAGGGCGCGGCTGACCGGGGCGGCTTTGATGAATTGCGGGCGGGCACCGACGACGGTGACGACGGTGGGGGTGCGGCTGCTCATGCGGCGTGCTCGGTGGCGTTGGTGTTGCGCGACAGCTCGCCATACAGATCGAGGACCTCATCGACCTTGCCGAACATGCGGATATGGCCTTTTTCGAGCAGCAGTGCTTTGTTGCACAGATCGCGCAGAATGGCGGGGGCGTGGGAGGCCATGACCATGATGCGGGCCTGGTCGTAGAGCTGGTGGGCGCGCTCGGTGGCTTTGTGCAGGAAATGGGCGTCACCGGCGCCGATGGCTTCATCCAGCACCAGGATTTCCGGGGTGATGGAGGTTGAAACCGCGAAGGCGAGGCGGACGCGCATCCCGTCGGAATACATGCGCACGGGCAGGTTAAGGAACTCGCCCAGCTCGCAGAATGCTTCCACTTCCGGCGTGATGCGGGCGATGGTTTTTTTGTTCATGCCCAGAATAAGGCCCATGCCGCGGATGTTCTCGTAACCGGTTTTTTCGGGGTCGAGGCCGTTCATGAGGTTGAGCAGCACGGAAATGTCGCCATCGACCGTGAGCTTGCCCGAGGCGGTGGGCAGGAAGCCGCCGAGGGTTTTGAGCAGCGTCGATTTCCCGGCGCCGTTATGGCCGACGAGGGCGAGGCGGTCGCCGTCTTCCAGCGTGAAGGAAATATCGTGCAGCGCCTCGACATACGAGACGCGGTTGGACTCTTCGTAGATGCGCCCGCCGGTGGCCATGTTAACGAGGCTGTGGCGCAGCTGGCTGGTGCGCACGGCATAGAGCGGGTATTGGACGCAGACATTCTCAAAGACGATGCGGGCCATGGGCTATATCCAGAAAATCAGTTTGTAGCGCACGCGCTTATAGATGATGAGGCCAAGGGTGAGCACGACCACCATGGTACCCAGCGAGACAATATAGGAAAGCGCGGCAGGCGTGTGGCCCATCAGCGGCGCGCGGACGATCTCGATGAGATGGTAAAACGGATTCATATCGGCGATCCAGGTGTGTTTTTTTAACATCTCGCGCTGCCAGGCGATGGGGGTCATCAGCGGCATCAGCTGGCACAGCACGCCGGCGATGGGAAAAATATCGCGGTAGCGGGCGTTGCTGAGGCCAAATAGCAGGATGAAGCCGAACGACGTGGCGACATGGATCAGCAGGCCGGGGATGGCGAGGAAGGCCATCCAGCCCGGCGGGTGGCCAATGCAGATCATCAGCAACAGGCAGACCGCGAGGTAATGGCCGTAGAGGATGACGTAGCGGATGAGGGCGCGCAGCGGGTAGAAGAAGAGCGGCAGCCGGGTGGCGTTGATGAGCGGCGCGGCACCCACGAACACGGTGGCGCCATCAAGGATGGAGAGGGAGAAGAATGTCCAGACGAACATGCCGGTGGCGGTGCGTGGCAGGAAATCAGAGATGTTCTGGTTGAACAGCGAGGCCATGACCAGCGCCATCGCAAAAATCCAGGCGCAGGTGCTGAAGGTGAGCCAGATGGGGCCAAGCAGGGTGCGTTTATACTGCTGGCGGACATCGTCCCAGCCGAAATAGAGCAGGGCATCGTGGCGCTTGAGGGCGACCATTAAATCCTGTCTGACCATGGCAACGGACACGGGGGCTCCATTGAGTGAAGGTGGGCGGGGTGAAAACTGAGCCTCACATAATCTATCCACTTGCGGATTGGCAACATAAATGCAGTATGCCCTGCATGTGTGGGATTGCTGGCATTATCGAGAAGCAGCGCGCGGCGGTGGATGAAGCGGCCCTGCGCGCGATGACGGCGCGCGTCGCCCATCGCGGCCCGGATGGTGAGGGTGTTGCCTGCCTTGGGCCGGTGGGGCTTGGCCATCGCCGCTTGGCGATTCTTGATCTCAGCCCGCTTGGCGCGCAGCCGATGGTCTATGGCACCACGGGCCTGACCATCATCCATAATGGCGAGATTTATAATTATAAGGAAATCCGCGCCGAGCTGGTGGCGCTGGGCTATGGCTTCCAGTCGGAAACGGATACGGAGGTGATCCTCGCCGCCTATGATGCGTGGGGCGAGGGCTGCGTGACGCGCTTTAACGGCATGTGGGCGTTTGCCATCCATGATGCAAAACGCAACCGGGTTTTCTGCTCGCGCGACCGGTTTGGGGTGAAGCCGTTTTACTATCACGATGGCGCGCAGCAGCTGGTGTTTGGCTCGGAGATTCGCCAAATTTTGCCATTTCTGGAGCGGGTGCAGGCGCACCGCCCGGCGGTGGAGAATTTCCTCGTCACCGGGGGCAACGACCTCGGCACGGCGACATTTTTTGAAGGGGTGGTGCGCCTCGCGGCGGGGCATTCGCTGGTCTACGACCTCACGACGCACACCCACCGGATTGAGGCCTATTACACGCTGGTCCGCCCACGGTTAAGCACCCTGAGCCGCGACGAAGCAAGTGCCGCACTGCGTGCGCTGCTGGGCGATGCGGTGGCGCTGCGGCTGCGCTCGGATGTGAAGGTCGGCACCTGTCTTTCGGGCGGGCTCGATAGCTCGACGGTGGCCACGCTGGCATCCGAGTTATCGGCGGATGGGTCGTTCGCGGCGATCACGGCGGTGAGCGAGCAGGAAAGCAATAACGAAGTCGCCTACGCGCAAAAAGTGGCGAGCCATTGCGGACTCGACTGGTATCAGGTGAAACCGACCTATGAGGATTTTGTCGAGAGCCTGTCGGCGGTAGTCACCACGCAGGAGGAGCCGTTTGGCAGCGCCTCAATCGTGATGCAATATTGGGTGATGAAAACCGCGCGCGATAACGGCATTCCGGTGCTGCTCGATGGGCAGGGCGGCGATGAATTGCTGCTGGGGTATGAGCGCTATTACGCAACATCGATCCTTTCAATGCTGCGCAGCAAAGGGCTGCGGGCAACGCTGCGCGAGATCCGCCAGATTCGCCGCCATAACAGCAAAATGCATGTGCTGAATATTGCGAAATATCTCTTCGGCGCGGCGAGTTCGCATATTCGTTATGGCTATTACGGGCATTGCCACCGCTACCTGAAACAGCGCCCGGCGCGGCCGCAGCATTTGCAGGCGATGGCGCGCGCGGTGACAGATGTATGGGGGCTGCAGGCGCTCGATATCACGACCACCAATTTGCCGATTTTGCTGCGCTTTGAGGACAAGAACTCGATGGCGCACGCGATTGAAACGCGGCTGCCGTTCCTCGATTACCGGGTGGTCGAAATGGCGCTGGCGCTGCCGGTAGATTATAAGATTCACGATGGCTGGTCGAAATGGATATTGCGCCATTGTATGCGCGAAAAAATGCCCAGCGAAATTGTCTGGCGCAAAAATAAATTCGGGTTCGAAGCGCCTGAAGGCATCTGGCTGAAGCGCCACGCGGCAGTGATGCAGGAAGCAGTGCTCGCCTCGCCGTTGCTCGGCGCGCTATCAGATCGCGCGAAGCTGGAGAAGCTTTACCCCACCCTCGATGCGCGCAGCCGGTTCAGGCTCTATAGCGTGGCGCTGTGGGAGTCTGCCTTCGCGGTGACGCTTTAGGCGTTTCTGGCCGTCGCGGCGGCATATTCATTTTCCAGAAACTCAGCAAATGCGGTGTAGATCGCTTGTTTGGAATAA
Organism: Pseudomonadota bacterium; assembly: GCA_040384265.1. Classification (GTDB taxonomy): domain Bacteria; phylum Pseudomonadota; class Alphaproteobacteria; order Rickettsiales; family UBA3002; genus QFOX01. The sequence goes on from JAZKJM010000003.1 coordinate 295,930, forward strand.
TGCACCGGGGGCACGGTGGTGACTGCGGCGCGGTAGGTGGGTAGTGCATCCGCGACATCGCGGATGGCCTGGGCGAGGGCGGCTGCATCGCCTGCCGGGCAGGTGCGGCCGAGCTGGTGCTGCTCGATATAGGCGCGCACTTCGCCGCGCAGGGAGCAGACGATGGGCAGGCCCGCCGCCACATAATCGAAGAAGCGGTTGGGCATGGCTTCGGCATCGCCGGTGAGCAGGGCGATGTGGCTGCTGGCGAGCAGCTGCCGCCCGGCCTCCTGATCGAGCCAGCCGGGCAGGCTGAATAGGTCGCGGCCATCGAGATAGTCGCGCAAAGCGGGCGCCACATCGCCGTTACCGGCCAGGGTGATGTGGATCGGCGCGCCTTGCTGCGCGAGGATGGTGGCGGCTTTGGCGATGGTCAGCGCATCCGCCGTGTGGCCGAGTGTGCCGAGGAAACAGACGCGGATGACTTCGCCGGGCTGGGCGACGGCCGGGGTGATCGGCGGTTCGGAAAGCGGCGTGCCGAGGTAGAAAATGGGGCAGGCGGCGCCATCCATGCGGCCGGATTTGGTGAGTGCCCATTGCAGCAGCGGGCCGCTCATCGAGGTCAGTCGGGTCGCTGCGCGCAGGCTGCGCCTGGCATAGGGATAAAGCAGCCATGTCGCCAGCCGCACGAAGGGTTTGAGCGGTGCGGGGGCGTAGTTGGCGAAGCTGTCGGGCCATTGGTCGCGCACATCCACAATGACGGGAATGCCGCGTGGGCGCGCATAACGCAGCGCCTCGCGCACCCATTCGATGAGCGGGTAGGCGACGAGGATCAGCTGCGGTGCCTCCGCGGATTGCTCGGCGATGGCGCGCCAGCGTTTGGCCAGCTGCCGATGGTGGCGGATGCGGGCGAGCGACAGGTTGCGCGTGTAAAGCCCGGCATGCAGCATATGCAGTTGGACGCCGCTGCTGAGCGTTTGGTCGGTGTCCTGCGTCGCATACAGTGTTTTTTTCATATGGTGGATGGTCGAGCACCACCAATGCACCGCGTGGCCGCGCTGCTGCAACTGCTCCGACAGCATGCCCACCCGCATCGGTTTAGTGTCCGGCGTGAGGGGCAGTTGCTCGCTATCTTTCAGGATCCATATCCGCATGGTGTTGCCTTTATCATGAACGGCAGAGCGTGGTGCATCCGACCAGCGCCTCTTGTCTTTACGATAGTAACCCCTAACTGAAGTTTTTAAGAATCGCAATGCACAATTACGAGCTCTTTTGCCTACTAAATTGTTGATTATATGATATAATTCTTCCCATGACTTGTCACTTAAGGAATTGGATAATTGCATGATTTATGCTGATAATCTATTGCTTAAAGCCAGCTAAGACGTAGGTCACCCAACAGGAGCAATGTTTATGACGCTTATTTTCTGCAAAGAATGTCAGAGACAAATTAGTTCAGATGCTAAATTTTGTGTTGGCTGCGGCTCTAGACAGAAATCAAAAGGTTGCTTGCGGGCATTTGTAGTAGTGTCGGCTATTATGCTCATGGTTTTCGCAAGCTCTGAAGACACACCGAAAAACTCTAAAACTTCCAAAACGATGAGCAGTTCGATAAATATACAAGATTCAGCCAAATTCACGGAGACAGGTTATAATTCTGGTGGACCATGGCATCTGGGCGCAAAGGCAAATGCTCTTGCCAAAAATTCAGATGGATCAGCGGATGAAATTCAGTCCAGGTTTAAGCTATGTATCATGCAAGCCGCTAATCGGTTTACCAGTTATACTTCACATGATGGCGGAAGATCTGCATTAAAACTTGCTACTGATGACTGTTCAGATGAGTCGTCTGCTTATTACCAAGAATGCATGAGTAGAGACCTTTCAGAAAAGAAATGTAAGGCTGAGATCTTAGTATTATCCCAAACAGCAATTATGCTCGCTAGAAACGAGCCGATTCCTGCTGATTATTAATGTAGAGCACGCTCTGAAACCATTGTAAGGCCACGCTGGGGCAGTTGCTCGCTATCTTTCAGGATCCATATCCGCATGCTGTTGCCTTTATCATGAACATCGAACGGCCGTGAACCTATTACCAAAATCTTTTCTTTGCAAACGCCTGCCCGGAACCCGATTTCAGGTAATATTCAAATTCCTGCGCAGTGTGTTTATGGGCAAAGGCATGATAGCTGACCAATTCCCAGGGCGTATATTTAGAAGTATGAGTGGACTTGCCCGCGTTGTGATCGGCCATGCGCTGCTTTAAATCTTCTGAGAATCCGATATAGGTTTGATTCGGGAAAGCAATGCTACGAATTAAGTAAACATAGTACATCATTGCTCCAGTCCCCCTTCGCTAAAGCTTCGGGCGACACTCCTTCGCCCCAGCTTGGCTTCATGCGTCTTACGCGAAGAGGCGTAAGCCACCCGAAGCCAAAGGCGAAGGGTGGTGCACCCGACTGGAGTCGAACCAGCAACCTTTGCCTTCGGAGGGCAACGCTCTATCCAGTTGAGCTACGGGTGCGCATGCGCGTGGGTTGGGTACATACAGGGGTGGTGCATCCGGGCCAATCTATTTTTTGTGGGAGGTGGGTGAGGATAAGTCTGTGCATGCGCTGTGCATAGTGGGACAAGGCTTCTAGCGAGCTGTTTTTTCAGCACTATATAACAGGTGTAATCCACCGATATTTCCTCATTGACGAGGGGGCCCGGTGCGCTACCGTGGCGGTTCAAAGCGGATGAAAATCCTCACGAAACAGGCCCGAATCGACCTGCTGGCAGCGACATAAGGGGAGAATAAGTCCTACTATATGTTGTATGTGCAACAGTGGGGGACGAAATGCCTGTCCCAACCGGAAAGCCACCGTTTCAATAAAAATAATCACTTGTTTTATAAAGAAATAAATCCATGCAAGTAAAAATCAGTGCTCGCCATACGATTTTCCCGCTAGACAGAGGAGACACAAGATGTAGTATCCGTCTTCCGGGCACGAAAATGGCGGAAACGCTGGTTTCAGACTTCGGAGCACAGGGAAACAAGGCTATTCTACAAAAAGCAAAACAAGGGGTGTGAGACATGGCTACTACTGCGAAAATCGACGTTGACCACAGCCGCGATAAATACCTGACCGATTTCGGTCGCGCGACGCTGGATGACCGCTACCTCCTGCCAGAGGAAAAATACCAGGATCTGTTCGCCCGCGTGGCGAGCTTCTACAGCGATGACGACGCCCATGCCGCGCGCATCTATGATTATGTCTCGAAAATGTGGTTCATGCCTGCGACGCCGATCCTTTCCAACGGCGGCACCTCGGTCAATGGCGGCAACGCTCGCGGCCTGCCTATCAGCTGCTTTTTGAACGAAACCGAAGATTCGCTGCAAGGCATTGTCGATCTGTGGAACGAGAACGTCTGGCTCGCCTCGCGCGGCGGGGGGATTGGTTCCTACTGGGGCAACTTGCGTGCGCTGGGCGAGAAAGTCGGCCGCAACGGAAAAACCTCCGGCGTGGTGCCGTTTGTGCGGGTGCAGGATTCGCTGACGCTGGCAATTTCGCAAGGCTCGCTGCGCCGTGGTTCATCCGCGGTGTACCTCGATATTTCGCACCCTGAGGTGGAAGAATTCATCGATATCCGCCGCCCAACCGGTGGCGATCCGAACCGTAAGGCGCTGAACCTGCATCACGGGATTGCGATCACCGATGCGTTCATGGAGGCGGTCGAGAAAGACGAGAAATGGGACCTGCTGTCGCCCAAAGACAAGCATGTGGTCGATACCATCAAGGCGCGGGATCTGTGGGCGAAACTGCTCACCACCCGCATCGAAACGGGCGAGCCGTATATCATTTTCATCGATACGGTGAACAAGGCGATTCCGCAGCATCATAAGGAAGCGGGCCTGTATGTGAAAATGAGCAATCTTTGCTCGGAAATCACCCTGCCGACGGGCTATGACCATCACGGTGTCAGCCGCACGGCGGTGTGCTGCCTGAGCTCGCTGAACGTGGAATATTTCGACGAGTGGAAATCGCACCCGACCTTCATCGAGGATGTGATGCGCTTCCTCGATAACGTGCTGCAGGATTTCATCGACACGGCGCCTGAAAGCATGGCGCGCGCCAAATATTCCGCCTCGCGCGAGCGTTCGGTCGGGCTTGGTATCATGGGCTTCCATTCCTACCTGCAAAGCAAAATGATTCCGTTTGAATCGGTGATGGCGAAAGTGTGGAACAAGAAGATGTTCGAGCATATTCGCAAAGGCGCGGATGCGGCCTCGCTGAAGCTGGGCGAAGAGCGCGGGCCATGCCCGGATGCTGCTGAATTTGGCAGCAAAGAGCGCTTCTCCAACAAAATGGCGATCGCGCCGACGGCGTCGATCTCGATCATCTGCGGCAATGCCAGCCCCGGGATTGAGCCCTATGCGGCGAATGCGTTCACCCAGAAAACCCTCTCGGGCAGCTTCCAGGTGCGCAACAAATACCTGAAGGCGTTGCTTGCCGAGAAGGGCCAGGACACCGACGAAATCTGGTCGCTCATCACGACGCAGGAAGGTTCGGTGCAGCAGTTTGACTTCCTCGATGAGAATGAGAAACTGGTGTTCAAAACCGCCTATGAAATGGACCAGCGCTGGGTGGTGGAACATTCCGCCGACCGCGCGCCGTTTGTGTGCCAGGCGCAATCGACCAACCTGTTTTTGCCAGCCAACATCCATAAGCGTGACCTGCATATGCTGCATTTCATGGCCTGGAAAAAAGGCGTGAAGTCGCTGTATTACTGCCGCTCGGCGTCGCTGCAGCGTTCGGATAAGGTCAGCAACAAAGTGCCGGAAATCCAAATGGAAATGTCGCTCAAAGCCAAACAGGCGACGACCTACGAGGAATGCCTTGCATGCCAATAACCGTTGCCGGATGCGTGCAACGCTAACAAGAGAATAAGGAGCCAGCCATGTCGTTACTCGATTCCAAGCCGATCTATAAACCGTTTGCGTATCCGTGGGCGTATGACGCATGGCTGATGCAGCAGCGCATTCACTGGCTGCCGGAAGAAGTGCCGCTGGCCGACGATGTGCGCGACTGGAAAAAGAACCTCGCCCCGGCGGAAAAAAACCTGCTCGCGCAGATTTTCCGCTTCTTCACGCAGGCGGATATCGAGGTGAATAACTGCTACATGAAGCATTATTCGCAAGTATTCAAACCGACCGAAGTGCAGATGATGCTGAGCGCGTTTTCCAACATGGAGACGATCCATATCGCGGCGTACTCGCATTTGCTCGACACGATCGGCATGCCCGAGACGGAATATCAGGCCTTCATGAAATACAAGGAAATGAAGGATAAATACGACTACATGCAGCAATTCGGCGTCGAGACGAAAGAGGACATCGCAACGACCATGGCGGTGTTTGGCGCCTTCACGGAAGGGCTGCAGCTGTTCGCCTCGTTTGCGATCCTGCTCAACTTCCCGCGCTGGGGAAAAATGAAGGGCATGGGCCAGATTGTGACCTGGAGCGCGCGCGACGAAACGCTGCATTGCAACTCGATCATCCGCCTGTTCAAGACCTTCTGCGATGAGAATCCGGAAGTGTGGACGGATGAGCTGCGCTCGCGCCTGTATGTGGCCTGCAACACGATTGTGACGCATGAAGATGCATTCATCGACCTCGCGTTCGGCGTGGGTGAAGTGCAGGGGCTGACGCCCAATGAAGTGAAGAGCTATATTCGCTTCATCGCCGATCGTCGCTTGGGCCAGCTGGGCCTGCAGCCGATGTATCAGATCGAGAAAAACCCGCTGCCATGGTTGGATGATTTGCTCAACGGCGTGGAGCACACCAACTTCTTCGAAAACCGCGTGACGGAATATGCCAAGGCCGCCACCCAAGGCACCTGGGATGATGCCTTCACCATGCATGAAACGCCAACTGCCGCTTAATGACCGAGGCGCAGATAGTCCTTGGCTTTCTTGTGCTTGCAGCGGCGGTGCTGGTTTATCACTATGTCGCGTATCGCCTGACTTTTGGCTTCTTTCGGTGGTTTGGGCGCTGGCCTAAATGGCTGCGCCTGTTTTTGGTCGCGCCGGTGGTGCTTGTTTATGCTGCGGCGCTTATCGTCCAGTTGTGGTACGCCGCGACCAAGCAGGCGATGCATGTGGGCGAACATGGGCTGGTGACATTGCAAGACCAGCCGGTGCTTTTCTGGTCAACCGTGGCGATCGATATCGGATTATTGGTGGTGGTGCCGACGTTTATAGTGCTTGTGCGCTGGTTTTTCCGGCGCCTTGATAAGCAGCGCGTGCAATTACAGCTCCAGCGCGCGCGTGACCTGCCAAATGAAGCGATTATCCGCTCGGCGGATGATCGCTAAGCGCCGTTAGCGGTGCTGGTGGTTGCTGCAGCCGCAGCATTGGCCGGGTTCTTCTTCGAATTCATCCTCAATCATCGGCGCGAGGGTAGTGGGCTGCGTTTGCGGTTCAGCTGCCGCAGCAGCCTGTTCATTCATGGGAGCGCTGGGGTCGGTTACGGGCATGGTCCCTCCTTTTTGCTTGCGTCGGGAGGGTGACTATACCCTATAGCAGGGTCTATGGACGATATTTATTTACACGCCGGCGCGCAGGCCTTTGGGGATGGGGCGCACCCGACGACGCAAGGGGTGCTGGCGGCGCTGCGGGCGATTGACCCGGCCGAGTTCACCCCGGCGATGGCTTGCGATATGGGCACGGGCTCGGGGATTGTGGCGTTTGCGGTGCTGGCGGCGTTTGGCTGCCCGGTGGTGGCGGTGGATCTGGCGGCCAGTGCGGTGGCGGCAGTGCGCGAGAATGCGCAGCGCAACGGCGTGGCGGCGCGGATTTTGCCGATCCATGCCGATGGGTTCGACCATGCCGATATTGCGGCCCATGCGCCGTTTGATTTGCTGGTGATGAACATCCTCGCCGAGCCGCTGATGCGCTTATGTGTGGCGGCGGATACGCATCTGGCGGCAGGCGGGGTGCTGATTTTGAGCGGCATACTGGTCTGGCAGGAGACCCCCATCCGTGAGGCCTATGCGGCGCGCGGGCTGGAGCTGACCTCGCGGCTGACGGTGGGCGACTGGGTGACGCATATCTGGCAGAAGCCTGAATTATAAGCCTTTTCAATGGTGGCTGGCGGGCAACCTTCACACAATCTTCATATAACTTCCGGCGGTTTTAGCTAGAATGGACGTTGGAGATGTAAAGCTATGGCCACCGGCGTTTCAGAAAACGGCATTCTTGAGAAGAAGGAATTCGAGCAGTTCAAAGCGCGCACGGTGCGGCTGCGCTTTCAGCAGCAGATGTCGTATGGCATTGGCGCGGCGATGGTGTTCGGGTTGGTGGGCGCGATTGCGACCAAGCTGTTCGCCATTCTGCCGGCCGCCGCCGAAATGACACTGGCGGCCAGCACCGTGTTACCGGTGCTGGGGCTGGCGGCGATTGGGGTGCTCGGCATTGGCTGTATTTACCTGAGCGCGAACTGGCTGTCGGAAAATACGCTGCTGGAGCAGGATCTGCAGGCCAAAAAAATCGGGCAGGCGACGCGCACGCCGACGCTGGTGGTGGAGCCCACCGTCGCGACCATGCCAAGCATGCAAGTGGCGGCGGAAGGACCGGATAAACGTTGGGCCGACCGCGTGGCAATAGCGGCGGAGACGGCGCAAAAAAATGCCCCGGCGGCGGCCGCTGAATCCTGGGCGAAACGGGCGGCGAACGATGAGGCGCAACCTTCCACCAGCACAGCCAGGGCATAGATGGCACCCAGCGAAAAACAGGCAAAGCATGAACCGGCGCTGATCAGCAAATTGGTGCCGTTCGCGCATCTGTTGAAGCCGCGACTGCACCGTGAGGCAGCCAATGACGTGTCGATGCAGACGCCGGGCGTGAATGCGCAGGATTTCGTGGCGGCGGATCGCATCCAGGTGAAATACGGCTCACTGTTTATTGACCCGTATCTGGTGATTCACCCGCATGAGCTGGCGCCCGAGCGCGAGGCCACGTTACGCAAAAAACTGCAGCTGACCTATTCGATCAACAACCCTTCCTTTTATGAGTCGCCGGAGCGGCTGGCGATTGCGCTGAACCTTGGCCAGCTGGTGCCGGTTTCGCTCGATGCGAAACGCAGCAAGCTGATGGAGGAGGTGAAGACCTTCAACACCCAGGCCGATTCGGGCGTGGATGCGGAGCTGCTGAAAGCCGATGGCGACAAGCGTCGCCCGTTTGCGGCTATTGTGCGCGACACGATGAACCACCCGCAGGGTGATCCCGTCGGGGTGGAGTTGCTGAAAAACGGCCTGTCGATTTACCTGCTGGCGCGCGAGAAGCTGACGCAGCAGGGTTATATGAACAAGCTCAGCGACTATGTGCTGCGCAGCAATACGCCCGATCAGGTGCTGGCGGATTTATCGGACAAGATTGGCGTCAGCCCGCAGCAGGTGCGCGAAGCGGCGCTCAAGGGCGGGGTGGATGGTGTCGGCCAGCTGCTCGGGCTGGATGCGGCCTATGTGAAGGATGTGAAGGCGCTGACAGCGCATGCGGCGACGCAGGATTTTGGCTATAACCTGATCGAGCATTGGCATCTGGGCCGCCAGCTGCTGGGCGTGGGCGCGCCGCTGAAGGATAAGATCACCACCGGGATCGACGCGCGCATCACGGCCAAGATTGCGCAATACCGGGCGCAGGTGCGCCATCAATTCGAGGTGCCGGTGCCGGTGAAGGCGGAAGAAAAACGCATTGCCGAGGCGTTGAATTTTGTGGAGCCGATCCAGCGGGCGCTGCTGTATAAGCTGGGCTACGAAATCTGCTTCTCGCCGGAAGTGACGGCGGATGATATTGCGTTTCATCGCGGGATTTATGGGCTGCATCGCAAGGCGGCAAACGACCTGCGCGATGTGACCGGCACCTACCGGATTTATTTCTCCGGCAAGGGCGATCTCAAGGGATCCATGCGCACGCTGGTGCATGAGGTGGCGCATAATCTGTGGCCCGACCAGTTCAGCGCCGAGGAAGTGGCCAAAATCGACGCCTTAGCGATGAGCGACCAGCAGCGTTTTGCGGTGTTGAACCGGATCATGGACGAAAAGTTCCCGGAATTCGAGAAATTCGTGAATGCCCACCATGCCGGCAATGAGCAGGAAAAAGCGGCGATTGCAGCGGCAGCACGGGAGTATTTCGCGCCGTATGGCGTGACGATCGATGAGGGCATCCTGCCGTATGTGCGCGATGCGCAGGACTTCAAATTCATGGTGAAACATGCGGTCGATACGTTGAGTGTCGAGGGCATGCGCTATAACCGCAGCGGCTATGACAGCCCGCAGGAGCGCTTCCGCGAGGTGATTTCACGTTTTGCGGAATTGAAGCAGGTCGAGCATCGCTCGGAGCCGCAGCTGTTGCATTTCCTGGCGCCCGGCCTCGATCAGGTTTTCGAGGCGCATTACCTGCCGCACCTGCACCGTGCGTATCGTGCGGTCGAGGCGGCGGATGCGCTGCGCGCGAACCCCTCTGCCGCAGTCGGCCGGGTTGGCCGCGACGAACCGGCGGCGAATGATGCGGTGGCGAGCGTCGCCGAACAGCCCAAAGTGGTGGAACGCCCGGCCCGCCCCCTGCCCACCGGCACGCCGGTGCAAGCGGCGGCGGATGCGGTGCCGCTCACCATGGCCGATGCTGGAAGTATGCGCTATGACGGGCCGCTGAGTGCGCAACGCGTGGCCGCGATGAATACGCTGCATGGCATGGGCGTGGTTTAGGCGCGCATCACACTTTCATCGGCATGATGATCAGGTTCTGGCCTTTGTTATGCAGCTTTTTCTGGATCATGTAGGCGGTCTGGTTGTGCAGCAGGGCGTTGGCAAAATTGTCTTTCTCGAAGATCAGCTTGGCGGCGAAGAACACAGCGTGCGGGAAATCGGCGCTGATGCGTTCGCTTAAGCGGCTGACAGTGTCGATCACGTCGGTGCCGTAATCATGGTAATAGGTGGCGGGCAGGCTGCGGGCGCTGCAGAAATCGACATAGTTTTTGAGCATTTTTTTGGTGTCGCTGCGCAGCGCGTGCCAGCGCGATTCATCGGAGAATTCCTCGGTATCGATCTCGCCGACGCTGGCGAACACGAAATTTTTGAACACGCCCGGGAACAGCCGCTGCACCCACAGGAACGTGTGCATGCCGGTGGCGGCGGAATCACCCACCAGGAAAACGGCGGTCTGCTGGCGCGGGTCCATTTTCGGTTTCTCGGCGGGCATCGGGCGGTCGGAGGCGCCGAACATGGCGCTGCCAAGCTCGCTACCGATTTCGGCCATGCGGGCGCTCACACGCTCGTAATGGCGGCGGATGCGTAAGGACACGAAGATGACGCAGCTGGTGATGAGGATGGTTTTCCAGCCGCCATAGGAGAATTTCTCGATGACGGTGGTGAACAGAATGGTGGCGCAGACCAGCATGGCGAGCGCAGCGATGATGAGCTTGTGCCAGATTTTCGGGTTCTGCCGCTCGCGCCAGCGGTGGCGGGTGATGCCGGCGAGCGTGAGGGTGAAGGTGAAGAACACATTGATGGAATAGAGGATGACGAGCAGGTGCACCGCGCCGCCGGTCATCATCAGCGCGCCGATGGCGGCGCCGCCCATCAGCAACACGCCGTTTTTGGTGACGAGGCGGTTGGAGAGCGAGGAGAACATATGCGGCATCCAGCGATCCACCGCCATCGAGGCAAGGACGTTGGGGCCGGCGATGAAGCCGGTGTTGGCGGCTGTCAGCAGCAGCCCGGCGGCAAAAAACAACGACATGCCGGTATATTCCGCCGACCAGTTGATGCCCATGAAATCCCAGTCGGCGGTGATGAGCTTGAACACCGAGGCGTTCAGCGTTTCGCCATCGACTTTCTGGACGTCCCACAGCAGGTAGATGATGATGATGCCGCCCGCGGTGAAGGCCAGCGAGCAGGCGATAGCCCACATGGTGGCCTTGCCGGTGCGCACGCGCGGCTCGGCCATGTTGCGCACACTGGTGGTGACGGATTCCAGCCCCGTATACGTGCCGCCGCCGAGCGAAAAGGCTTTGAAGAACAACGACATCACCGCAAACCAGCCGACGGTGGTGGCGATGTTGTTCGTTTCCTCGATGGCTTTGGGCATGATGGTGCTCAGCCCCGACGCGTGGCTGGCAATGCCGGTGATGATGAGGATGGCATGGGTGATGATGAAGCCCATGAAAATCGGGATCAGGAAGCGGATGGATTCCTTCACCCCGCGCAGGTTCATATAAATCAGTAGTCCGACGACGAGACAGGAGAGGAACAGCTTGTAGCCCTGGTATTCGAGCGGGAGCATGGAGAATAGCGCATCCACCCCCGCTGCGGTGGAGATGGCGATGGTGAGGACGTAATCGATCAGCAGTGCACCGGCGGAGGCGAGGCCGACTTTGGGCCCAAGCAGCACGGTAGCGACGCGGTAGCCGCCGCCGCCATTGGGGAACAGTTCAATCACCTGCGTATAGGCGGCGGCGAGCAGGAAGACGGTGATGCCGGTGGCAATGGCGAGGAAAATGGCCAGGTGGGTGTTGGCGCCAAGGGCGAGGAAGGCTTCTTCCGGGCCGTAATTAGCGGAGGAAATCGCATCCGCGCCGATGCCGACCCAGGCAAAGAACGTGACCAGCGCCAGGCTATGGCGCGTGTCGGAGCGGAATGGATCGAGCGGCTTGCCCATAAGGGTGCGCTTCACGCCTGCGATTGTTAACGGCATATAAAACCCCTCCGCCATGGCATGTATCTATAGCTGTAGTAGCAGTGCCATATTTGAGGGAAACCCGATAGGGAAACCCCCGAAAGAGGCGGGCATTAAACCTGTTTCTTCGGCGACGCAACATTTTTATCATTCCCGCCAGTGCGTTAATGGGGTAGCCCTCAGGCATGACCGACGCCACCGCCCATGTTGAACTGCCGCAGATCGCTTTTTCGGACGCGACGCCGATTGCGCAAGGGTTTGATGATGTTTATTTTTCCCGCGATGGCGGCATTGCCGAGACGCAGCATGTGTTTGTGCAGGGCAACGGGTTGCCGCACCGCTGGGCGGGGTGCGCGCAGTTCACGATTGGCGAGCTGGGGTTTGGCACGGGGCTGAATTTCCTGGTCGCCATGCGGGCGTTTTTGGCTGAGGCACCGGCGGGTGCACGGTTGCATTATGTCGCGATCGAGAAATTCCCGCTGACGCCGGATATGCTGCGCGCTGCGCTTGCGTTGCAGCCGGAGTTGGCGGCGGAAGCGGCGCTGTTGCTTGCGGCCTATCCGTTGCGGTTGCCGGGCATCCACCGCATCCACCTGCCGCGCGTGGCGCTGACCTTGTGCTTTGGCGATGTGGAAGCGCTGCTGCCGCAGCTCGATATGCAGGCCGATGCGTGGTTTTTGGATGGCTTCACCCCGGCGAAAAACCCGGCGATGTGGACGGAAACGGTGATGGCACAACTTGCGCGGCTGAGTGCGCCGGGGGCGACGGTGGCGACATTTACTGCCGCGGGCAGCGTCAAGCGCGGGCTCATGCAAGCTGGATTTGCCATGCGCAAGGTGGATGGGTTTGGCCATAAGCGCGATATGCTGGTGGGGATGCGGGCAGATGACGAGACCCCGCGCGTGACGGCGAAAAGCGCCATCGTCATCGGCGGGGGGATTGCGGGCTGCACGGTGGCGCGGGCGCTGGCGGAACGCGGGGTGCGGGTGACGCTGCTGGAACGTGGGGCGATTGCGCAAGGCGCATCGGGCAATGCGGCGGCGGTGCTGTTCCCGCAATTGACCAAACGCTGGACGGCATCGGCCGCGTGGTATTTCACCGCGTATGGATTCATGCTGCGCCAATTGCTGCAGTGGGACGCGGGCCATGCTGCACACCAAACCATCGGCATGCTGCGCGTGCCGCGCCATGCGCAGGAAGAGGCGCAATTGCGCGGATTGAACGCCACGCTTGGGCTCGACCCGGCGATTGTGCACTGGGTGGAACACGAGGAAGCAAGCGTGCTTGCGGGCGTGGCGCTTGGCACTGGCGGGGCGTGGTTCCCGCAGGGAACATGGGTTGCGCCGGGGCCATTATGCCGCGCATTGCTGCAGCATGAGAACATCACGGTGTGCGAACAGGTTGCAGCAACATCGTTGCAGCGCGAAGGTGCGTTCTGGGAAGTGACGGCGCAGGATGGGGCTATTTTTGCAGCGGATATATGCTGCGTTGCGGCGGCGCATGAATGTGCAACATTATTGCCCGAGATGGGGCTGACGCTGCATGCGGTCGGCGGGCAGGTGAGCGAGGTCAACGCCGCGGATGTTGTAGCGCCGCTGCGCAGCATGCTGTGCCACAGGGGCTATGTGATTCCGCATGGCGACCGCTATTTGATCGGCGCGACCTATAACCATGATGTGGATGACTGCACGGTGACGGATGACAACCATGCACGCAATCTTGAGGATCTGGCAACGTTCCTGCCGGGCTGGCTGCAGGGGCATGCATGCGGCGGGCGCATGGCGCTGCGGGCGACCACGCCGGACCGGCTGCCCTATGTGGGGGCGGTGGGCGAGGGGCTCTATGTTTCGACCGGCCATGGTTCGCGCGGGATGCTTTCGGCGCCGCTGGCGGCGGAGGTGATTGCAAGCCTCATCCTGGGGGAGCCGGTGCCGCTGACGCAGGCGCTGCGGCAGGTGGTGGACCCGCTGCGATTTAAGAAACGGTGATGCTATCCAGCTGGGCGAACCCTTCGCGGGCGAAGAGGGCGCGGTAGCGCGGCTGGTCGGCGGGTGCGGTGACATAGGCGATGCTGTGCGGCGGCGGGGTGCCCGGCTGCTTGAGCGCGTGGCGGGCGATGGCGTCGCTCGAATCAATGAAGGTGACGGGCCATGGCGCGACGGCGCTCAGCGCATCCAGAATGAGCGGGTAATGGGTGCAGCCAAGCACGATGCAATCGGTGCGGCCGCGCGCGTCGTCGTGGAAGGCGGGGGCGAGTTCGGCGCGCAGGGCTTCGGTGTCGGGTGCATCGCCCAGCAGCAGGCGCTCGGCCATGGCGGCAAGGCCGGGGGCGCCGTAGCTATCGACCACGCAACCATCCGCGAACAGGCGGATCAGTTCCATGCTGTAGGCGCTTTGGGCGGTGTTGGGGGTGGCGAGCAGCGTGAAGCGGCGGCTGAGCGATTGCTTGGCGGCGACTTTGACGGCCGGCACCGTGCCGATGAAGGTGAGGTCGGGAAAGCGCCCGCGCAGCTGGTCAAGGCACAGGGTGGACAGTGTGTTGCAGGCAAGCACGACCGGGCCGCCACCCAATTGCGGCGCGAGTTGGGCGATGAGGGCGCTGGCGCGGGCGGTGATATCGGCGGTGCTGCGCATGCCGTAGGGGAAGCCCGCCGTATCGGCCAGATAGTGCAGCGGCAGGCCGGGCTGGGCCGCCCGCAGCGCGCGAACGACGGCGATGCCGCCGAGGCCTGAATCCATCACCAGCATGGCGTTAGTTCCTGTAAATTATATAAAATACGCATCAAATGCTACCTGTCATGCGCTTGCTATTGCGCCCTGTTTTATGCATACTGCATACGGCATGAAAAGAAAGGGCTGATGGTGGAAGCTGCTTCATTTTTCTCGGTCTGGGCGCAGGATTGCCCGTATTGGATTCTGGTGGAAGGGCCGGGCGCACCGTCGGTGGCGGGCCTTGCGCCGGTATATGGCAAACCCGATGTGGGAGCCACCAAAACCGGGCCCGACTGGGTGGCGCAATGGGAAGTGATGACGGCGGCCATTGCCGAAAAACCCGGCGCAGCGCTGGGTTACCGGGCAGCGGTGCTCACCGGCGATGCGCTGCCGGCGCTGGCCGAAATCACCGCGGCGATGCGGCCGGTGGCGCAGGTGAACGCGATTGCCCGCCAGCTGTGGCTGATTGCCGATGTGAACCATGGGCGGCTGGGCTGTTACCTGCAACCGGTGATCGACCGCCACGGCAAACGCGCCGGATACGAAGCGTTCGCGCGGATGGAAGGGGCGGATGGTGGTGTCATCGGCGGCGGTGCGATCATGCAGGCGGCGGCGGTGCTGCAGGTGGAATATGCGCTCGACCGGCTGCTGCACCAGCAGGCCATTGCGAGCTTTGCGGCGAGCGGTGGGCAGGGCGCGATTTTCGTCAATTTCCTGCCCGGTTTTGTGCAGCGGCCAGAAGTGTATCTCGATGGGTTGAGCGCGGCGGTGCGCGCAGCGAAGCTTGCCGAAGGCTCGGTGGTGCTCGATCTGCCACGGGTGGCCGATGCGAGGGAACGAGCGCGGCTGCTACCGGTTGCGCAGTATTGCCGCGAGCATGGGTTTTTGCTGGCGCTGGATGATGTGGCGAGCAGCGACGGGCTGGCGGCGACGCTGGCGGAGATTCGCCCGGCCTATGTAAAGCTCGACCGTGGCTTCGCGCAGGGGCTGAATGTGGCGCGGGCGCAGGCGATGCTGGAAGAGGTGGTGCGACTGGCGCATGAGAACGGCGCGCAGGTGCTGGCCGAGGGCGTGGAGACGGCGGCGCAGCATGAGCGCTACCTGGCGGCGGAGGTGGATCTGTTTCAGGGCTATCTGTTCGGCGTGCCGCAGCGGTTCCCGGCGCGCGGGTGATGCGCACTTGCGCGCGCGCACAAAACGCATTATACGGCGATTTGTGCCGCTTTAGCTCAGCTGGTAGAGCAACGGTTTTGTAAACCGTAGGTCATCCGTTCGAGTCGGATAAGCGGCACCACGCTTCGCCCCAATGGGCAGGCCGCCTTAGGCTTCTTTCACCCAGGGCCGTGTGTTGCTGGGTTTGCCGAAATAGTAGCCTTGCAGGTAATCGACGCCCAGCTCCATCAGCATTTTGGCGATTTCGCCGGTTTCGACGAATTCGGCGACGGATTTGAGGCCGAAACCGCGCGTGAAATCGAGCAGGATTTTGACGAACAAGCGGCTGTCGGCGTTATCCGTCAGGTCGCGGATGAAGGCGCCGTCGATCTTCACGTAATCAATCGAGAGCGTTTTTAGCTGGCGGAACGAAGTGTAGCCGGAGCCAAAATCATCGAGCGCGACGGTGCAGCCCAGCGCCTGCACTTCGGCGCAGAAACGGGCGGAATGTTTGAGGTCGCCGTACACGGCGGTTTCGGTGATTTCGATCGACAGGCGCTCGGCGATATCGGGCGTGGCATCGACCGCGGCGGTGAGGGCGGAAAGCCAGCTACTATCGTTGATGGTCAGGTTGCTGACATTGACGGCAATGCGCACTTCGGCATCGAGCCGCAGCTCGTGGACGACTTTTTCGAGCACGATTTTATCGATCATCGGAATGAAGCCCATGCGCTCGGCGATCGGGATGAGGGCCCCGGCGGAGCTGATTTTTCCGTCTTCGTTGAACAGGCGCAGCAGCGCTTCGTAATGGGCGACCTTGCCGGTTTTGCTGTCGATGATGGGTTGGTAAGCAAGGCGGATGCGGCCTTCTTTGACGGCCTGGCCGAGATAGTTGGCAAGGCTCATTTCCTCGCGGTGATCGGCGCCGGAAATATCGTCGCCGAGCGATTCCGCACCATCGCTTTCGGTGAGGATGACGAGGGCGCGACCGAGGATTTCCTCAGGCTGCGAAATGGCATCCGGCAGGATTTGGTAGGAGGTGGAAATGAGGCAATGCAATTCGCCGTAGCGCGAGGCGTAGCTGTAATTGCGGATGGCGTCTTCGATATCCACGCACCAGCGCTCGGCGGCGGAATCGTTGGTGGCGGGCATGAGGATGCCGATCTGGTCGCGCTGGACGCGGCTGACGGAGGCGTGGTTGCCCGCTTTTTCGCGCACGAGGGCGAGCAGTTCATCCATCACCGCTTCGGCGACGGCCATGGAATAGCCCGACATAATCATCGCCAGATTATCGATGGCGACGAGCACCAGCGCGGCTTGTTCCTGCGTGCTGCGGGCGTTGGCATCCAGCCGCGCGAGCGCGTCGATGAAGGCTTGCGGATAGCCGCAGGCACCCAGCACGGTTTCGGCGAATTCGGGGTGTTGGCGTCGGAACATGAATTAAAATTATGTCATTATTTGGTGCGGTGCAAGCGTTAGCAGGGTGGTGACATATGCGAAAAAAGCGCATTCGCTGCACGTTTATCAGATAAATCGGCCAAAAAGCAGGCCCAGCAGCACGATTAGCCCGAACCACTGGTTGCTGCGGAAAATCATGCCAGCACGCGCCGGGTCACACGGAAGCTGGCGGATTTGCCACAGCGCGTGCGCAGCGGCCACCAGCAGCGCCGCGGGATAGGCGAGGCCGGTATGCATGCCATAGCCGGTAACGGCGAGCAGCGTAAGCGTCAGCAGGTAACAGACGGCAACGAAGGGTTTGAGCCAGCGACCAACGGCGCGCGCGCTGGAGCGGATGCCGACGCGGGCATCATCCGCCATGTCCTGCACGGCGTAGATGGTGTCGTAGCCCAGCGTCCAGAAAATACCGGCGGCATAGAGGGTGAAGGCGGGCCAGCTGAGCGGTGCACCGCTGGCGAGCCAGCCAAACAATGCGCCGAGGTTGAAGGTGAGGCCCAGAAACAGCTGCGGCCACCAGGTGATGCGCTTCATCCACGGATAGGCGGCGATCATGGGCAGGGCGAGCAGGGCGAGCAGGAACACGCGCGGTGGCAACAGCAGGGCGATGCCAAGGGCGAGGATGAGCAGCACGGCAAGCAGGATGAGCGCGGCGCGCACGCTGAGGGCGCCACTTGCCAGCGGGCGGTGGCGGGTGCGCTCGACCTGCGCATCGAGCCTGCGGTCGGTGAGGTCGTTGATGATGCAGCCGGCGGCGCGGGTGAGCAGGGCGCCGATGAGCATCAGCAGCATCAGCGGTGCCGGGTGCGGCGCGGTGAAGGCGACTGCCCAGGCGGCAGGGAAAAACAGCAGCCAGATGCCAATCGGCTTATCGAGGCGCATGAGGGTGAGGTAGGGGCGCAGGGTCATGGGCATGGTGTAGCGCGGCGGATGGGTTTACGAAAGGGGGATTCTTGCATTCATGCAGCGGGCCGCTGTATAAGCGGGGGATGACCATGAAACCACGCCACCGCCTTGCTGTTGATGCCGCCCTTGCGGCAGGTGGCTCAGTGACGCTTGAGGGCAATGCGGCGCATTACCTTGGCCATGTGGTGCGCCTTGGCGCGGGTGACGCGGTGGCGCTGTTCAACCGCACGGATGGCGAATGGTATGCGCGCATTGCGCAGGTGAACAAGCGCTCGCTGGTGTTGGCGGTGGAAATGCAGCTGCGCGCGCCGGTGACGCCGCTGGGACTCACCGTATGTTTCGCGCCGATCAAAGGCGGGCGGATGGAGACAATCATCGAGAAAGCGACGGAGCTGGGGGCGAGCGTGCTGCAGCCGGTTATCACCGCGCGGACGATTGTCGATAAGGTGAATATCGACCGCGCGACCGCGATTGCGCGCGAAGCGGCGGAGCAGTGCGAGCGCATCGACTGGCCGGAAATTCGTGAGCCGGTGAAATTGCTGACGCTGCTTGGCAGCTGGCCGGACAATGTGCCGTTGATGTATGGGGATGAGAGCGGGGCGAGCGCGTCGGTGACGAGTGCGCTTTTGTCGTTCGGTGCGCGCGTAGCCGAAGGCGAGCCGGAGCGCAGCGAACGAGGGGGAGCGGTAGCGGGGGCGACTTCGCACCCTGCGGCACAGCCGCCAACTAAGAACTGGGCGGTTCTCGCCGGGCCGGAAGGCGGGTTCACGCCTGAGGAGTTTGCGGCACTGTCGCGGGTAAAAGCGGCGCAGGGCGTCGGACTTGGCCCGCGCATCTTGCGGGCGGACACCGCGGTCATTACATTGTGCGTCGCAACGCTTGCCGCGTGGGGCGATTGGGCCGCACGGCCACGCTTCGTCGCTGGGGGAGACCACTGATGCTATTATCGACCGCGCAAACGACTGCGCATGCGCAAGTGCTGGATCAATTGAAACAACTGACCGATACGCGCGGCGAGGAAATCGCCGCCTGGATGGATGCGCGGCGGATGGAAGGGGGCGCACCGTTTTACTCCTCGGTGGATGTGCGGCATGCGGGCTTCAAGCTGGCGCCGGTGGATACGAATTTATTCCCGGCCGGGTTCAACCAGCTTTCGGTGGCGGCGCGGGCGCGGGCGGCAGCGCGGGTGAAGGCGCGGCTGACGCGCTATCAGACGGTGACGCGGATTTTGATCGTGCCGGAAAACCATACGCGCAATGTGGGCTATATCGATAATCTGGCGGCGCTGCAGGGCATCCTGCGCGATGCGGGGTGCGAGGTGGAAATCGGTAGCCTGGTTGCGACCGCGGCGCCGATCGAGGTGACGACATCGACCGGTGAAGTGCTCAAGGAAATGCCGCTTGCCCGCCATGGCAGTTTGCTGAAAACGGCGAGCGCTTTTTGCCCGCAGCTGATTGTGCTCAATAACGATCTCACCTCCGGCCTGCCGGATGTGCTGCGCGGCGTGGCGCAGCCGATTGCACCGCGGCCAAGCCAAGGCTGGCACCGGCGGCGCAAGTCGATCCATTTCGAAGCGTATGATAAGCTGGCGCATGAATTCGCGACGGCGTTCTCGATCGATCCATGGACGATCACGACGGAATTCCATAAATGCGGGCGGGTGAATTTCGGTGAGAAACACGGGCTGGAATGCGTGGCGATGGGGGTGGAAAAAGTCATGCACCGCATCCGCACGCACTATGCGGAATATGGCATTACGGATGAGCCGTATGTCTATGTGAAATCCGATTCCGGCACCTATGGCATGGGCATTATGACCGTGCGTTCGGGCGATGAGGTGATCGAGATCAACAAGAAGAACCGCAATAAAATGAACGTCATCAAGGAAGGCGTGGTCTCGACCGAGGTAATTATTCAAGAGGGCGTGCCGACGGTGGATGTGGTCGAGGGCGCGCCGGCGGAGCCAATGTTATATCTCGTCGATGGCCATGCGGTTGGCGGTGCTTACCGGGTGAATGACCAGCGCGATGCGACCAACAACCTGAACGCCACCGGCATGCGGTTTGTCGGCATGTGCGACGAGGGCGAGGGCGGCAAAGTCGCCATGCCGTCATGCCGGTTCGGCTCGCTCGGGCTCATCGCCGAACTGGCTTCTCTTGCGGCACCGCGGGAGGAATACGGCGAGAGTTACTCGATTTGATGGGGTTACTTCACCCGGCTTTCGGGGAAGATGACGCGGACGGTGGTGCCGACGCCGACTTCGCTGGTGAGCTGGAGTTTGCCGCCGTGGAGTTCTGCAAACATTTTGCATAGTGGCAGGCCAAGGCCCGTGCCTTCGTGGCTTTGGCTGCGATGGACCTGGCCGAAGACGGCGAGTGCGGTGGCGATGTCGTTCTCGGGAATGCCGATGCCGGTATCGCTGACGACCAGATGCATCTGGCGGTGGTGATCGATGCGGATGCTGATGGCGATGGTGCCATGGGCGGGGGTGAATTTGATTGCGTTGCTGAGTAGGTTGAGCAGGATCTGGCGCACTTTGCGTTTGTCGGCCATGAGGATCGGCACGGTTTCCGGGAACTCGGCGGTGAGGGTGATGTGCTTGGCCTTGGCGCGCTCACCGACGATGCGGCGTGATTCTTCGACCGCGCGGCGCATGTCGATTTCTTCTTCGTAGAGCTCGAGTTTACCGGCTTCGCCTTTGCTGAATTCGAGGATATCCGAAATGAGCTGCAGCAAATGCGTGCCGCAGAGATTGATGTCCTGCACGCGCTCTTTTTGCTTGTCGTTGAGCGCGCCGAAATAACCCGCGCCGAGCATTTCCGAAAAGCCGATGACGGCGTTAAGCGGCGTGCGCAATTCGTGCGACATGTTGGCGAGGAACTCGGATTTTGCCTGGCTTGCAAGGATAGCGGCGGACTCGGATTCCTCCACCCGCATGATCTGGCGGGCCATGTTAAGCGCGAAATACGACAGCACCGACCCGAAGATGGTGAAGATGGCGAGGAAGGAAATATCCTTGCCGCGGGCGATGCGCCAGCTGCTCAGGAAATCTTTTTCGTCGATGACGACGGCGGTGATGATCGGCAGGTTTTTCAGCCGCGCATAGGCGTAGATTTTGATCGCGCTGTCGAAGGTTTTGGTGTCGGTGACGATGGCGCTATCCTTGCCATGGGTGCGCGCGTGCTCGCCGATAAAATCGATCACGCTGTCGCGGCTTGGGTCGTCGCGCGGGCCGGTGAACAGGGTGGTGCCATCATCGAGCATGAGCGACATGAAACGGTTGCTGCCCTGATCGACCGAGGCGAAAAAGTCGCTGAAAAATTGCGGGTCAACGGCGGCGATGATGACACCGCCGAAGCTGCCATCCAGCTTGGTGATGCGGCGGCTCATGACGATCACCTGCGGGTGTTCTTTGCTGCGCGTGCGTTGCTGGCCGATGAAAATGCTGCGCTCGCCATCGTTCTTCATGGCGATGAAGGCGGGGTCGTTCTCGACTGAATCGGCGTAGTTATACCAGCGGTCGTAGCCTTTTTTATTGGCGGCGACCTCGATGGCGCCGCGCTCATTCACCAGCATCAGCGCGGCGATTTGCGGCGTTTCATCGACCCAGAGGCGGAAATTGTTTTCGATATCGTGCGGCAAATTACCGCCGAACATGGTGTTGAAATATTGCCGCTCAACCGCGCGGTGCAGCATGAGGTCGACCGCGAGGAAGGTGAGATCGACCTGATCGGACAGGATGCGGGTGAGGCGGGTGGCGTTGGTTTTTCCGTCCTCGATCGAGCGCTCATAGGCCTTGGAGGCCTGATAGGCGACGAAGACGCAGAACAGCAGCATAATGAGCACCGAAAACGCGATCAGCGTCTTGGCTTTGGGCGAACGGCCGCGGCCCACCGCCATCCGGGGGGTCATATGCGTCGTTGCGTCACTGCGGTCACTCTTTTCCATGCTGTGGTCACTATGCACGGCGCATGTTAAAAAAACGCTAAGAAATCATTGCGATAGGGTTAGGATTTGGCTTTATTTGCAGATAGGCGAATGGGTTTTTAACCGCATAAGTTATTCACTTTTATCATGATAGTGCGTTATTTCAGCAAAAATGGCGGGTGGCTGCCCTGCGCATTTTTTGCTGGGGTTTTTGGGTGCGGATTGCTACTGTTTAGGGAATGGTTACACGCATTCACACGGTCGCTTTTCAGGGAATTGAGACCTTGCCGGTCGAGGTGCAGGCGCATTTGGGCAATGGGTTGCCGGCGTTTACCATTGTGGGGCTGCCGGACAAAGCGGTCGCTGAATCGCGCGAGCGGGTGCGGGCAGCGTTGAGCTCGATGGGCATGCAGCTGCCTGCAAAAAAAATCCTGGTGAACCTGGCCCCGGCCGATGTGCAAAAAGAAGGCTCGCATTTCGATGTGCCGATTGCGCTGGCGCTATTGGTGGCACTTGGATTTATTCCGGCGGATGCGCTGGAGGGGTTTGTGGCGCTGGGCGAGCTGGCGCTCGATGGACAATTGCAGCCAGTGGCGGGCGTGTTGCCCGCGGCGCTGGGCGCATCGGCGCAAAACAAGGGCATTATCTGCCCGGCGCAAAATGGTGCGGAGGCCGCCTTCGCGGGGGATATCGATATTCTGGCGCCGCATTCGCTGCTGGCGCTGATTAACCATGTGAAGGGCCAGCAAGTGCTGGCGCGGCCGCAAGCGGCGATGCTGGTGGCGGATCACAAAGGGCCGGATCTGGCGGAGGTGCGCGGGCAGGCGGTGGCCAAGCGCGCGCTCGAAATTGCGGCGGCGGGCGGGCATAATCTGCTGATGATCGGGCCGCCGGGCTCGGGAAAATCGATGCTGGCGGCGTGTTTGCCATCCATCCTGCCGCCGATGTCGGCGGAGGAAATGCTGGAGACGAACCTCATCGCTTCGGTCGCGGGTAAGCTGGTGAAGGGCGCCTTCGCGGGTGCGCGGCCCTTCCGCGACCCGCACCATTCAAGCTCGATGGCCTCGATGGTGGGCGGCGGCAGGCGGGCGGTGCCCGGCGAGATTTCGCTGTCGCATCATGGCGTGCTGTTTATGGATGAGCTGCCGGAATATCCGCGTGGTGTGCTGGAATCGCTGCGCCAGCCGCTCGAAACCGGGCAGATTTCCATCGCCCGGGTGGAGGCGCATGTGACGTATCCCGCGCGTTTCCAGCTGATTGCGGCGATGAACCCGTGCAAATGCGGGTATCTCGATGATGCGGGCCGGGCCTGCAACAAAGCGCCGCGCTGCGCGGGAGATTATCAGGGCCGGATTTCCGGGCCGCTGCTCGACCGGATCGATTTGCATGTCGATGTGCCAGCGGTGGATACGTTGTCGATGCTGACGCCGGCGATGGCGGAATCAAGCGCCGTGGTGGCGGCACGGGTGGCGCAGGCGCGGCAGGTGCAGGCGGCGCGGTTTGCGCGCATGAAGCTGAGCGCGCGCACCAACGCGCAGGTGAGCGGCGATGCGCTGCAACAGTTGGTGCCGCTCGATGCGCACGGTCAGGCGCTGCTTGAAAATGCAACGAAAACACTGCAGCTTTCGATGCGCGGGTTGACGCGGGTGCTGCGCATCGCGCGCACGATTGCCGATCTGGAACGGGCGGAGGATGTGAGCCGCACGCATTTGGCGGAAGCGCTTTCCTACCGCCAGCAACCGCAAGGGAGATTCCTCAATGCCGCATGAGATGGACATGGTGACGCAAGCCACACACGCCGACTGCGAGGCGGTGGCGGCGCTCGCCACGCGCACGTTTATCGACACGTTCGGCCATCTCTACACGGCGGAAAACCGGGATGCGCATCTGGCCAGTTATTTTAGCCCGGCGTTTTTCAAGGACGCGCTCGATAGTGGCGACACGCTGCTGATGCTGCATGATGGCGCGGTGCTGATCGGCTATTGCAAAATTGGCCGCGTGCGTTTGCCGGTGAAGCCCATTCCCGCGGGGGCGCAGGAAATCCACCGGGTGTATGTCGATAAGCCGTACCAGGGGCGCGGGCTGGGCAAGGCGCTGATGCTGCATATCCTGTCGCTGCCACGCATCGCGACGGCACCGGTGGTGTATCTGGGCGTATGGGAAGAAAACCTGAAAGCGCAGGCGCTGTATAAGCAGTATCACTTCGTGCCGAAGGGGCATTATCTCTATCAGGTGGGTGACCAGTTCGATAAGGAAATCATCATGGCGCGGGTGCGCTAAACGGCGACGGTGATAAGCCCGGTTTGCGGCGAGCTGGCGCTGGCATGGGTGCGTTTTTCCATGCGGCCGGCGCGGTAGGCGAGGCGGCCGGATTCAACAGCAAGTTTCATGGCGGTGGCCATCATGATGGGGTCGCGGCTTTCCGCAATCGCGGTGTTCATCAGCACGCCGTCGCAGCCCAGCTCCATGGCAATGGCAGCATCCGACGCGGTGCCGACTCCGGCATCCACCAGCACGGGAATGCGCGATTGCTCGACGATCAGGCGGATATTGAGCGGGTTCTGGATGCCAAGGCCCGAGCCAATGGGTGCGGCAAGCGGCATGATGGCGGCCACACCGAGCGCCTCGAATTTGCGGGCGCTAATGGGGTCGTCGTTGGTGTAGACCATCACCTCGAACCCTTCGTTCACGAGGGTTTCGGCAGCTTTCAGGGTTTCTTCGACATCCGGGAACAGGCTGGTTTTGTCGCCGATCACTTCGAGTTTGACTAACGTCCAGCCGCCGAGCTCGCGGGCGAGGCGCAGGGTGCGCACGGCGTCATCCGCGGTGTAGCACCCGGCGGAATTGGGCAAATACGTGTAACGCTCGGGCGGAATGGCGGCGCGCAAACTATCACCGCCGGTGGCGGCAAGGTTCACCCGGCGCAGGGCGACGGTGACGATTTCCGCGCCCGAGGCTTCAATTGCCTGCTGTGTTTGCTGCATATCGGCGTATTTGCCGGTGCCGACGAGCAGGCGCGAGGAAAAGCTACGGCCAGCGATGATGAGGGGATCCTGCATCAGCCACCGCCGATGAAGCCGACGATTTCGATGGCGTCGCGGTCGTGGATGGGGGTGGTGGCGTAGGCGCTGCGCGGGACGATGGCGAGGTTTTGCTCAATAGCGACGGCTTTGGGGTCCAGCGCAAGCTGGGCGACAAGGTCACGGATGCAGGAATTCGACGGCAGCGCATGGGGCTGGCCGTTGAGGGTGATTTGCAGATGCGCGGCGGCTGTGCTAGACATAGAGTGTTTCCTAATTAGATTCGCTCGCTTCGCGGCGCAAAACCACTGCTTTCGGCAGTGATTTTGATAGTATTTCCGAATGAAGGTCATTCGGAAATACTATGGCATATTTAAGGCATTTCATACGACTGTGCAAGAAACGAGGCAGTATGCGCACGACGATTACCATCCTGAACGGGCCAAATCTGAACATGCTGGGCCAGCGTGAGCCGGAGATTTATGGCCATGTGACGCTGGCGGACATCGAAGCGTTGTGCGCGGAAGCGGCAGCGCAGCACGGGTTTACGCTGGTGTTCAAGCAGACCAACCATGAGGGCGAGCTGGTGGAATGGACGCAGGCAGCGGGGCGCGACTCGGCGGGGCTTATTATCAATGCAGGGGCCTATACCCATACGTCGGTGGCGCTGCATGATGCGCTGAAAACGGTGGGCGTGCCGATCATCGAGGTGCATATTTCCAATATCTACCAGCGCGAGCCGTTCCGGCATCATTCCTATATTTCGCCACTGGCGAAGGGGGTGATTTGCGGGCTGGGGCCGCAGGGCTATGTGCTGGCGATTGCGGCGCTGGCGGGTTTGAAATAGCGCCGATGAGCGAGGAGAACGTCACCCTCACGCCCGATATGCTGCTTGCGGCGTACCGCAATGGCTATTTTCCGATGGCGCTCGAAAAGGACGATCCGGAGCTTTACTGGTTTTGCCCGGAGGAACGCGGTGTGCTGCCGATTGCCGGGTTCAACATTCCGCGCGGGCTGCAGCGGTCGATGAAGAAACATACCTATACGGTGACGGTCGATACGCAGTTCGAGGCGGTGATTCGCGCCTGTGGGACGCTGACTCCGGCGCGGCACGAGACATGGATCAACGAGCAGATCGTGGCGCTTTACACGGCGCTGCATGCGCAAGGTGATGCGCATTCGGTGGAAGTGTGGCGCGACGATGAGCTGGTGGGCGGGCTGTATGGCGTGAGCATTGGCGGCGCGTTTTTTGGCGAGAGCATGTTCTCGAAAGCAACGGATGCGAGCAAGATCGCGCTCGTCACGCTGGTCGAAATTCTGGCGGAGGCGGGCTATGTGCTGCTCGACACGCAGTATGTGAACGACCATCTGAAACAATTCGGGGTCGAGGCGGTGGCGAAGCGCAGCTACATGACAAAGTTGGAAAAGGCCCTGAGTGCTTCGCCCAACCCGTCGATTTTTTTCTCGACCGTATCGGTGCGCAAGGGTGCGGCTTCCTCGTCGAGTGCGAGCAGCACCTGACCGTCATGGAAACGCAACGTGGCGTGGTACAGGTTGCCGCCGCGGCCGCCCGATAGCTGGAAGGCAAGGTTGGCAGCAAGGCCGACGCAGCGGGCCCATTGGCGCTCGCGCTCATCGAGCAGTTTGATCTCGGATTTATCGCCCTTCCAGCGCGACTGGTAGCGGTAGTAGAGCGCCAGCGCCAGCATCAGCCGCTCCTTGTGGTCGATGCCTTTGAGCGAGGATTGGATGATGCGCTGATAGGCCCAGTTGGCACGGAAATTGGGATCGATCGACCAGGCCAGTTCCGAGAGTTTGCACAGCGCGCGGCGGATGCGCGCCCAGGCCATCGGCTCAGCTTTGAACAGCGGTGTCATCCAGTCGAACAGCTCGCGGCCATAGGTGCCGGCGCGACCGATGAGGGCGGCAAGATCGGCGGCGGAGGCGAGCAGCGCGTCCTCTTTTTGGGCGCGGGTTTCGAGCAGGTCGAAGAAAAAACCTTCGCGGATGCCGCTGACCGAGAAGCGTACTTCCGGCGCGCTGGTGGTGGTCATCAGCTGGTGCAGCACGAGCGCGGTTGGGATGATGGTGACGGCGCGTTTTTCCGAGATGCCCGGCAGGGCGGCGATGTCGGCGGGCGAGAGTTCCAGCAGCCGCTCGCGCATCTGGCCGACGGCGCGGCGGCTCATGGCGTATTCATGTACGAGGTCAAGCGGGTAGTGGGTTTTCTTCATATGCAGCTTGGCCAGTGCGCGGAAACCGCCGCCGATGGCGTAGATGCACGGTGGTGCCGATTCCTTGAGCCAAGGGATCGCCTTCAGCTCGCTTTTGACCATCTCTTCCATGCGCTCGCGCTTGCCGTCGGTGCTGTCGAGGATGCGCAGCGAACCCAGATGGCAGCTGGCGCGCTCGCCGACCTGCGTGCGTTCGACGGTGGCCAGCTCCATGCTGCCGCCGCCCAGATCCGCCGAGATGCCGAATGGGTCGTGGAAGGAGGAAAGCACCGCTTTGGCGGCGAGTTCCGCTTCATGCTCGCCGGTGATGACGGTGATGGTGATGCCATGGGCTTTTTCCAGCGCGCGCACGAAGTCGGCGCCGTTGCTGGCATCGCGCACGGCGGCGGTGGCGATGATATCGAGGCTGGCGACTTGCAGCCGTTTAGCCATGACGAGGAAGCGGGCAATGGCGCCTTCGGCCTGCTTCACCCCATCGGGGTTGAGCATGCCGGTGCGGGCGAGGCCGCGGCCCAGCGCGCACATATATTTCTCGTTGAACAGCGGCAGCGGCACGCGCTTGAGGGCGTGATAGACCACCATACGCACGGAGTTGGAGCCGATATCGATGATGGCGATCAGGCCTTTGGGGTGATCGGCCGTCGGGATGTTGTAGGTAATCGTCACCGCTATTTGCCCCGCTTTTTATGCTTGGGCAGGGCGGCAATGGGCACGGGCGAGCTGGCGCCCATCATCTGTGCCAGGGCTTTGCCGCGGCCGGAGAGGGAGGGGTTCGTCATAAAATAATCATGTGCGGCGAAGGCGTGCTCGTCGTTGCTGAGGCGGCGGTACGTGCCATCCGCATGCAGCCGCCAGCTCTGGCGTTCGTCCTTCAGGTTGGCGACCATGATTTGATCCAGCACCTGGCGGTGGACGGTGGCGTTCTCGATCGGCACCATGGATTCGACGCGGCGGTCGAGGTTGCGGCTCATCCAATCGGCCGAGCTGATATAGACTTTGGCGTTGGGCGACGGCATGGCGTGGCCGTTGCCGAAGCAGTAAATGCGCGCATGTTCGAGGAAGCGACCGACGAGGCTTTTGACGCGGATGTTCTCCGAGAAGCCGGGGATGCCGGGCTTGAGGCCGCAAATGCCGCGCACCACGAGGTCGATCTTCACGCCTGCTTGCGACGCGGCGTAGAGCGCATCGATAATATCTTCATCCACCAGCGCGTTGAGCTTGGCCCAGATGCTGGCGGGCTGCCCGGCTTTGGCGAACTCGATTTCCATGGCGATGAGTTTCATCAGATGCTTGCGCAAGGTAAGCGGGGCGACGGAAAGTTTTTTGAACTTCGCCGGTTTGGCATAGCCGGTGATGTAATTGAAGACATACCCCGAATCCTGGCAGAGCGCGGGGTCGCAGGTGAAGAAGGAAAGATCGGTATAGACTTTCGCGGTAGCCGGGTGGTAGTTGCCGGTCCCGAAATGGGCGTAGGATTTCAGTGCGCCATGCTCGCGCCGGGTGACGAGCGAAAGCTTGGCGTGGGTTTTCATTTCGACGAAGCCGTACACCACCTGCACCCCGGCGCGCTCCATGGTGCGGGCGAGGCGAATGTTGGCTTCTTCGTCGAAGCGGGCTTTCAGCTCGACCAGCGCGGTGACGGATTTGCCGTTCTCGGCGGCCTCGATCAGCGCTTTGACAATCGCTGAATCGTGGCTGGTGCGGTAGAGGGTTTGCTTGATGGAGACGACCAGCGGGTCGATGGCGGCTTGCTGGAGGAATTGCACCACCACGTCGAAGCTTTCATACGGGTGGTGGACGACGATGTCCTTTGCCTGAATGGCGGCGAAGCAATCACCGCCAAAATCATTGATGCGCTCGGGGAAGCGGACTTTGAACGGCTCGAATTTGAGGTCGGGCTTGGGTAAATCATAGAGCTCACCCAACTGGGCGAGGCCGACGAGCCCATCCACCTCAACCACATCCTGCGCATCGGCGGGCAGGTGTTCGAGCATGAAATGCAGCAATTTATGCGGCACGCCGCGATTGGTGGTGATGCCGACGACGCGCCCGTGGCGGCGTTTTTTTACCGCAATATCGAGATTGCGCATGAGGTCTTCGGCTTCCTCCTCGATTTCGAGATCGGAATCGCGGACGATGCGAAACAGGCCCGAGCCGTGCAGCGCGAAGCCGGGGAACAGCTCCTGGAAACACAGGGTGATGACATCTTCGAGCGCGATCAGGCGCAGGTTTTTTCCGCTGCTGGCGAGCTGGATGAAGCGCGGCTGGCTGGCCGGGAATGGCACCAGCGCGATCATTTTCTTGCTCGGGCGGCGCGGTGGCGACAGCTCCAGCACCTGCACCAGGCCGAGGTTGGGGATGAAGGGGAACGGGTGCGCCGGATCGACCGCCATCGGTGTCAGCAGCGGGAAAATATTGGCGGCGAAATAATCTTTCAGCCAGGCGAGATCCGCTTTGCTGAGATGTTTGGTGATGGTCTGCGAGGTCTGCACGCTGACATGCTCGCGTTCGAGCTGTTTGCGCAGGTCGATCCAGCATTGCTGCTGGGCGGTGATGAGGGCATCCGTGCTTTTGTGGATGGATTGCAGCTGGTGGATGGGGCTGAGCCCATCGGCCGACTGGGCATGGACGCCGTGGCGCACCTGGTCCATCAGCCCGGCGATGCGCACCATGACGAATTCATCAAGGTTGGCGGCAGAAATGGAGAGGAACTTCACCCGTTCGAGCAGCGGGTTATTGGGGTTTTGTGCTTCTTCCAGCACGCGGGTGTTGAAGGCCAGCCACGAGAGCTCGCGGTTGATGAAACGGTGCTCTGGTTTAGTGAAATGGGCGCCGATGACCTTGGGGTCGAGGGCGGGAACGTGGTGTTTTGCCTGTGCCATGCTGCGGTGCCGCTTGTGTCGTGGGGGTGAAGTGGTATGATGCGCCCATGCAATCTAGCCCAACTGAATCTGTAACACAACGCCGAGTCATCCTCATTCGCCATGCGAAAGCGGTGGAGGAGGATGCGGGCGGCGACCACACGCGGCCGCTGAGCACGCGCGGCATCACGGATGCGGGGGCGCTGGCGCAATGGCTGGCGATGCAGCATATCGCGGCGCAGCAGGTGCTGTGCTCGACCGCGACCCGCACCCGCCAGACGCTGGATGCGGTCGGCAAGAATGTGCCGACGATCCTGAGCGACAAGCTTTACCTGGCAACGACAGGAGAGATGCTGGCGCAGATTCAGGCGACTGACGATGCGGTGACGCAGCTGATGGTGATTGGTCATAACCCGGGCATTCACGCGCTGCTGGCGCTGCTGGTGCGTGACTATGCGGATGAGGACGATGCGGACCGGATGATCATGAAATTCCCCACCGCCGCCTGTGCCGTGCTGCGCTTCGATGCGTCGCGCTGGCAGGATGTTGCTGCTGCAGGCGCGCTGCTGGAGCGATTGCGGTATTGATGCCATCGTCGGCTGATGATGGTGCGCGCTCGGTCAAGTTCCTCCCCCTGTAAGGGCGGGAGGGAGTATTCATCGCATGCGTGGCGTTCAGTGATAAACACATGCCGCACCCCCACTGTCATCCCGGCCCTGTGCCGGGATCCGGCCTTCTAACATACTCGGTGCCTGCGGTGAGGCCGGATCCCGGGATAAACCCGGGATGACACAGTGTGTTTTGCTTCTGCAGGGGAGTAACATCAGCGCGCCTGGTTACGCAGCATTTAGCTGCTAGGTCGTGGCGGGGGTGCCGGTTTTGGTGTCAGTGCTGCTGCCGCCGGGTGGTGGTGGTGGGGCAGCGGCGACTTTTTTCTTTTTGCGCGGATCGTAGGGTTCCTGCACGGGCAGGTTAATCGGTGGCATGAGGCGTTTTTTGAAGAAGGGATCCTTGAAGTAGAAAATCTTTTTGCATTTGATGGGCGAGAAGGATTCGACAAGGATGATCTGCTCGTCGCGCGGCAGCTGGATGACTTCCTGCGGCAGCAGCAACGCACGCTGGGTTTCACTGACCTGCATGGTGCGCGAGCCGGGGTTGAAATCGACGAATTTCGGTTTGTTGTGCGATTCCTGGATCGCGGTTTTATTGCCCACCAGCTGCGAGATCATGTTCGCGGTTTCGATGTTGTTGGCCGAGAAGGTGATGCGGTAATAGGAGTTGGACAGGAAGCTGTTCATGCCCGCTTCTTCGTAGATGCCTTTGAGCTGCTGGGTATCCTGTACGATCAGGAACAGCTTGACGCGGAACCCGCGGAAATAGGCGATACCGATCTGGAATTGTGGCATTTCGCCGAGCGATGGGAACTCATCCAGCATGAACATGACGCCGAACGGTTCGTCCTTCTTCGGCATGGCGCGGGTTAAGAAGTCGGTCGCTTGCTGGTAGAACACCTTTAGCAGCGGTTCGAGGCGTTGTAAGTTGTCTGGCGTGACGCCGACATAGATCGTCGTTTTCTTTTTCTTGAGGTTCTGCAGGTCGAAATCCGAGCTCGCGGTGGTGGTGTCGATCAGCGGGTTGGCCCAGAGTTCGAGCGCGGAGTTCAGCGTGGAGACCACGCCGGAACGTTCCTTATCTGCTTTTTGCAGGAAGGAGGCGATGTTCATGTAGGCGACGGGGTGAATTTTGCCGCCGATGGTGTCGAGCACGACCGCGAGGTTATAGACCACATCGTCGCTGCGCATGGTGCGCACGACTTCGCCGAAGCTGGTAACTTTTTCCGGCACGGCGCACAGATAGAGAATGATGCCCAGCATCAGCGAGCGCGCTTCGTTCTGCCAGAATTCCTGCTCGGGCAGCACGAGGTTGCAGATTTTCTGCACGTCATCGACCATCTGGCCGGGCTTCTCGGAAATCCAGTCGAGCGGGTTATAGCAATGCGAAATCCCGTTCGGGTCGGCGGGGTTCCAGACATAGCAGGGCTGGCCGAGCTTCTTGTTGCGGTAGCCCGAGGTCAGCTCGTAGTTTTCCATTTTAATATCGTGAACGATGACGGATTCTTCCCAGAACAGCAGGTTGGGGATTACGAAGCCCACCCCTTTGCCGGACCCGGTTGGTGCAAAGAGAAGCACGTGCTGGAAGTCATCTGCAATGAGATAATTCGCAGCGCCGGTGCGGCCCAAGAGCAGGCCTTTCTTGGCGCGCAGCTTGGCGCGTTTAAGGTCGGACTCGGTCGACCATTTGGCGTCGCCATGGATTTTTTCCTTCTTACGGAAGGGCCGGAAATCCAGCAGCGGTGCGCGCATCAAAAACAGGGTGAACAGGCCGAGGAAGGCACCGGCAATCAGCGGCCCATAAAATTTCGTGTCGAAGGCGGCGTTGAAATAGGCCTGCTGGTATTGCGGGAATTGTTTGTAGTAGTTGGCCTGGGTGTTGATGGTGCGGTAGCCCTCGATGATGCCTTTGGGATTACTCGCGGAGCGGACGTAATCAAGCACCGAAGGGGTCGGTTGCTGGTAGATGCTCAGCATGAAGCGGTGGCCAAGGGTGAAGCCGGTGACAGTGCCAATATAGACCGGCACCAGCAACGTCATGCTGACGATGAACGTCAGCAGCAGCTTGTTGAAGATACCTTTCAAATGCTCGGGCATGGCGCTTTCAGATGACGGTGGGTGGCTTCTCTTTTACTGCCGCGCGCGATTTGTCGCAAGGGTTCTTATGGCTTACGCGGCATCCATCGGTTTGAAGTAGACTTCGCTGACATAACGGCGGCCTTTGTCGCCGCGCTTGAGCTGGATGACGACCTGGATCACCGATTCGACATAGGCCTTGATCTGCTCGCGGGTGATGCCAAGATCGGCCTGCATGATCATCAGGATCAGCTGCTCGATGGCGAGCACCGGCGAATCGGCGTGGACGGTGGCGATGGAGCCGGGGTGGCCGGTATTGACCGCGCGCAGGTAGCTGAACGCCTCAGCGCCGCGCAACTCGCCGACGATGATACGATCCGGGCGCAGGCGCAGGCAGGCTTCGATCAGCTCCTGAGTGGTCACTTTAGCGCGGCCCTGGCCGCCCTTGCTGACCATCATATGGACGCGGTTGGGGATGTGGTCGATCTGCACTTCGCGCGCATCCTCGACGGTGATGAGGCGCTCATGCGAAGGAATTTCGCCGAGGGCGGCATTCATGAAGGTGGTTTTCCCAGTCGAGGTGCCGCCGCTGATGATGATGTTTTTTTTATTCTTCACCGCCATCGAGATGAATTTTTTGACATCGCCTTTGTCGTAAAGTTCCTGCAGCAC
Source organism: Pseudomonadota bacterium (assembly GCA_040384265.1). Classification (GTDB taxonomy): domain Bacteria; phylum Pseudomonadota; class Alphaproteobacteria; order Rickettsiales; family UBA3002; genus QFOX01. The sequence goes on from JAZKJM010000003.1 coordinate 329,250, forward strand.
ATCATCGATCGGGTCGTGGACGCCTAGGCCGGTTTTGGTGTTGGCGAAGGCGCCTTTTTCCTCGTAGGTGTCGAGCGACATAACTATGGTCGACTGTTTACGGATGGACATGGCGATGCCGCCATCCGCGCAGGCGGGCGGGAAGACGACCTGGATACGGTAGCCGCCGGGCAGGGTGGCGGAGAGGAGCGGCTTTTCCTCGCTGATGGTCTGGCTGGTTGACTGGGCAACGAGATGGGCGAGCGAATGCAAGTGGTCGAGCGTCAGCAGCGGCAGGGATTCATAGCGCATATCGCCATGTTTTTCGATCCATGCTTCGCCGGGGCGGTTGATGGAAATTTCCTGGATCCCCTCTTCGGCGAACAGGGCGTTGAGTGGTTCGAGGAACGTATCGAGCGCGGTGAAAGACATGATGGCTCTTTAAGTGAGAGTGTTTAGTTGACGATGCGCACGCCGTTGCTTGCGTCGCTTGGGAACACCAGGTCCTTATTCACGAACACATTCACGATGGTGCCCTGATCGACAAGGATCGTCGGTGGAACGTTCATGAAATTTTTGATGAAGGAATCCGTCACCGAACCAAGGCGGTTGAGGGCATTGGTGGTGGCGGTGGTCGCGGCGTCGCCGGAGGTCTGGGTGCCGCCGATGGCCGAATTGCTGGTGGTGGTGGTGCCGCCGGTGATTTCATCCGAACCGATGGCAAGGGCGATGTTCATGACACTCGACATGAGCGAGCGCGCGAATATCTGTTGAAATTTAGTATCGATCTGGCCTGAGACGCCGGCCTGGCCGATACCATCGACGAGCGGTGAGCCGAGCATCACATCCACCCCATCGGGACGGATAACGCGCGTCCAGACGACAAAGACGCGGGTCTGGCCGTTGGTTAGGGTGTTGTTATAGCTGCCGATCAGGCGCGAGCCTTTGGGAATGAGCGGCACCGTGCCCGCTTCGCCGTACGTATCGCGCGAGACGATGGCGCGGATGGGGGCTGGCAGGTCGGTGTTGAGGGCTGATTCCATGGTCGCCTGAATGATACGGCCTTGCGCAATGGTGTTACGCAGGTTGCTGATGCGGGTTGCTTCTACCTGCTCGACCGTCGTCGACGAGACGCTGGCAAGGAAGGCGCTATTGGGATTATTGCTTTGTCCAGCAGCAGGTTTGTTGCCACCGAGCAGGGAACCGATGCCACCTTCACCGCCACCGCCTTCTTTGATCATGATGCTGGAACGCATGCGGGTTGCAATTTCTGCTTTGGCGGTGCTGTCATCCTTGGGGACCAGCGGATTAAGGTTGATGGTATTGGGCACCGTCACGGGTTGGGGGATGGGCGGCGGCGTCAGCGAGGTGAGAGGCGGCGCGATCACGGGCGGTGCAATTGGCACTGGCGGTGGCTCATATTCCTTGGGGGCCACTTCGCGCGGTTTTTTGACCTCCTTGACTTCTTCTTTCTTATCGCCGGAGAAGATCAGGTAGAGCAGCAGCAGCACGGCGGCGCCGACGATGCCCAGGACGATAAATGCGCGCCCGGCCTTGGCAGCGATGGCGGGAGTGCCTTCAGGCAGGTCCTGCTCCGAACCGTTGCCCTCGCCGTTGCTTTCAAGTTGCGGCATGTCGTATTCGTTGCTGCTCGACTCGAAGGGATTTTCTGGTGGTGGGGGCACATCAGCCATTATTTGCCCCCGCCGGTTTCGTTATAGACCACGACCTGTTCGCCGGACTGGCGGATGGAAAATCGCGGCGCGACGGCGTTGACCGCGACCAGCCCGTCGCTGGTTTTGCGAGTGGGCAGGTTGAGGGCTTCACCTTTGGCGCTGATGACCGAAATTTGCGGTATCGCGTTCATGGTGGTGGGAAATTTGAAGAAAGTGGTCTTGCCATCATCGAAGATTTTTACAGGGGCAATCGTGCGGGATCCGCTGAAGGTGTAGCGGTAGTTCATCCCCGAAGTGGGGGCAGGCGGAATGTTGCCGGTGGGGGTTGGCATGGCGGCGGGGGCCGGTGCAGGCACCGTCAGTGGTGCTGGTTGCGGGAAGTTCATGGCCGGGTTAGCCGGCTGGCCATCGGCGCTTTCTTCAGGGTAATAGAAACGCACGACATAGGTCAATTCTTCGCTGCCGAACACGGCATCTGCTGAGGATGAGCGCAGGTCGAATTGATAGGCACGCAGGTTGGTGACAACGGTCATGTTGGTGTGGGCGTTCTCTTCCATCGCACGGATAAAGAGGCGGCGGCCGGCCGGGCTTATCTGCCAGGCGACGCGGTCACCGAGCGAGATCGTTTCGATGGTTTCACGCGCGCCGAATTCGATATTACTCTGGTAGCCATAATGGGTGGTGACGGCAAACACCTCGTTAGGGCTGAAGACGAGGGTTTTTATGCGACTATCGGTCGTAATGGGTTGGGCGGCGGTCGCCGGCATGGCCAGCAAACAAGCGACAAGCGCGATGGTGATCCGATGCTTCAGCGTATGTTTTGCGGTGGTCTGCATCATTGGATCTCTGACTGGATTTGATAAGAGGTGACAGTGTAGCCGAGCGGGTTGAGCCATTGCTCTTCCTGATTGATATTGAGATCAGCATACTCGAAAGTGAGGGTGATAATCCATGAGTTTTCTTTGTCGCCAATCCCGGGGGCAGACTCGATTGTGCTCAAACGGATCTGCATGATTTTTGTGCTGCTGGATTGCGCGCCAGGGTTAACGATATAGACCATCGATTTGATCTTGATGTCGCGCTGCCCCTCGCTGCCAAGGCGCTTGGCAAACCCAGTCTCGCTACTGGGATTGACCTGGTTGCGGAAATAGGCGAACACGTCGGGCGTGCTCATCAGTCGCACGACGTTGTAGTTGTAGCGCAGGGTGTTGGCGCTGTAGCTCTCGAACATCCGCAGGAACAGGGCGGTGAAATAGCGATCAACCGCTTCATCGGCGGTGTATTCTTTTTTGGTGACCGGGATAACGCGCTGGGTGATACCGGATTTTTCGTCGATCTGCAGTAAATAGGGCTCGACCGATTTGAGTGGGGCAAGGCGCATGACCGCGACGACGGCAACGGTGGCGGCAAACAGCGAGACGATGGCAACCAGGGCAAGCACATTGCGCTGGGTGAGCACATGCTGGTACTTGTCCTGATACCAGTGTTTGGAACTATCCGAAACGTCCTTCTGGGACCGATTAAACATAGAATACACACCACGTTACATGCTAGGCGACAGCCTAAAAATGAGACTATATCTGGGGCTGCGAAGAATGCAAGCAACGTGCCCAAGTTATTCAGGAAAACTTGAGCTGCACAGAAGACGCTACGGGTTTTTTACCATTACCTGTCGGATGGATCGTTCCATTTGTTGGGGTCGGCCATGAAGTTCAGGAAGCGCCGCTGCACGCCCACGGGACGGATCTGGCCGCCGTTCACGTTCACGCCCAGCTCCTCGCCATCATTGCTGCCTTTGGTGTTGGGTTTGCCGCTGAGGCGGCCGGTTGTCATGGCCGATAACCCATCCTTGATGCCCTGCGCGGTGGTGGAAAGGCCGTTGCGGTTTTGCTCGCGGTTGACGCCGCGATTATAGCCCTCGGCAAAGTCGCTGATCTGGCCTTCGCCTGGCATTTGCACCACAGATACGCCCATCGGGTTATAGCCGCCGCCCAACTGCGGTGCATAGCTTGCCATGCTGCTGGCCAGTTTCTGGGCGAGCGACGGCAGCAGTTTCAGCACGCGCTCGACAACAAAAGCGAGCAGCAGCAGCGACATAATGCCCTGGCAGGCGAACTCGATCAGGGTATTGGTCGTGGGGTTCTGGCCGGGGGTGGGCGTGGTTGGTGGGGCGGCGGCGAACAGGATCTTGATCGGCAGGGGTGGATCAGTTTTACAGATGAGCTCGCCGCGGGTGAGGTAGTTGGGTGAGCTGGAGGTGATCTCGGGCGAGTCGAGCGCGCATTGCGATGGGTGGCCCGGTGTGGGGGCGGTGCGGGTGCAGGTGCTGCCATCCACCACCTTGAAATCGCACAGGGTGCAATATTGCCATGGCATGCGGCGCGCGGTGCCTTCGTGTGTTTCCTCGTTATAGACAATGATGTTACTGACATTGCTCACCAGGCTTGACACATCGAGCATGAAAATAAAGGCGATGAAGCTGAACAGGATCACCATCTGCAAGGTGAAGGAGATGAGGTAGCCCAACCATTTTTCGAAAAAGGAGCGGGTGACCTGGAAGAGATAGAACGTGACGAAGAAAGGCGACAAGGTGAGCAGGAACGTGATGCCGACAATCGCGTAGATATAGCCAAACACGGCGCGCAGGAAGGTGAGGGCGATGCGCGCCAGCAGCAGCAATCCGAGATAGGTGATCATCGGGAAGGCGAGGCTCATGGTGGCCATGACGGCGAAGATGGCGTTTTTGCAGGTCTCGGGGCCGGTGGTACCATTCATGCCATCCGTGGCCATATGGAAGGCGGTGTTGAGGAACCCATCCAGATGCTCATAAACCTGCGCGCCGTTGGCATAAGCACCGCCAATGCCGCCGAGTGCGGTGGCGACACCATCCTGCACCCCGCCGATCAACAGCGCGTAGCCATAGTTGATGATGATATCGGCATTGGTGGCGAAGGCGGTCACAAAGGCAATTTTGAGCAGGAAGGTAACCGCGTCGCGCCCGGTGGCGGGGATGACGCCAACCAGCAGCCCGGCGCCAAAGAGCGTCACCGAAAGGGTCGCTGCTGCCCACACGGCTGGGGTGAGCGTGTTGATCATGCCGCAATACATGCTGCCCATCAGGTTGCTCGACAGCTGCTCCATGTTGCAGACGAGGAAGGAGAACAGGTTATCCATGTTGAGCGTGGTGGGGCAGGAGCTGCCGGAGTTAAACAGCTGGCCGGTGGCCTGCCCGTTCGAGCAGCTATAGTCGCCGACCGTCCCCATGCCTTGCGCAAATGCGTGGTCGGCAAACAGGGTGAGCCCGCTGGCGACCAGTACCACAGCAAAAAGAATAGAACCCATGCGCGGCAGAATGCTCATACGGCGTGTTTTGTGTACCCCATCAGGTTGGCGAGTGTATCCGCTGGCGAAACGGCAGGGTTCGATGCGCCTGCAAGGGTCAGCATGGTTTGTGGTGGCAGGGCGAGGCGCATCTTGATGACGACGGCTTCGTTGCCGCGCTTTTGCAGGATATGGTGGGCTTTTTTGTCGATATAGCCCAGCGTCGCCACTTCCTGCGCGCTCAGGCCGAAGCCCATGCTGTAGCCGCTATCGGGGCTGCGGTCGGGCATCGCGAAAATGGTCGCGGCTTTGGCGGCGATGGTGGCAGTGAAGGGGCTTGCGGCGCTGGCCTCGATCGCATCGGTGGTGAGGATGGCGGCGGCGTTGTTCTGGGCCAGATAGTCGCACCAGCCGCCGGCGCGCGGGCCGAAGAGCGGGGTATCGAGAATGGCGAAGGCCTCGTCGAGCACCATGAGGGTAGGGGACTGGTTGAGCGCCCCGGTGAGCCGGTGCAGCAGGTAGCCGGCGAGCGGCACGCGGGCGGCGGGGTCCGCCATCCAGCGGCTGATGTCCCATGCAGTTAGTTTGCCGGGGGCGAAGGTGTCTTGCGGCATGTCGAACAGGTCGCCATAGATGCCGCCGCTGGCATAGCGGGCGACGGTGGCGGCGAGCAGGCCATCGGCCTCGCGGATGATGGGGATCATGGCGCTGATGCGGCGCTGCTCACGTGGCATTTGCAGCATCCGGTCGATGACCGACTGGAAATAGGACAGCGAGCTGCGGTTGAGCTGGGCGCCGGTTGGGTCGATCAAGGTCGAGAGCCAGAGCGCGAGGAACTCGCGGTTGGCTGGGGTTTCGGCGAGATGGAAGGGATTGAGCATGCAGGAAGCGGTGCCGGGGGTGACGACGCTGCCACCCATGGCCTGCATGAACGGCCCGGCGCGGCCATGGGCGTCGAGATACCAGATGGATGCCGACATTTTGCGGGCTTGGGCGAGCAGGAAATGGGTGAAGGTGGTGCGCCCGCTGCCGGGGTTGCCAAGGATGATGGTGTGGCCGGAACCGTCGCGCTGGAAATTGAAAAAATACGGCGCGTCCTGCACGGTGGTGAAGACGCTCAGCGGCGGCCCCCAGGGCGAGCCGGCGGCGTTGCCCATGGGTGCTGCCTGCAGGTTGACGAACCCGGCGAGATGGTCGGTATCAACGGCGTTTTTGCGGCTGATGAAGGTGAAGTTAGCGGGCAGTTGCGCCCAGTAGCATTCCTCGAACCGCAAATCCTCGCGGATGACGACCATGCCGAGGCGGTTGAGCGCGCGCTGCACCATGCGCAGGTTGGATTCCAGCTGGTTGACGCCCGGCGCGATCAGGAAAATGCTGGTCTGTTGCTCGCCGAAGGCCTGTGCGCCGTCGCGTGTGATGTCGGAAAGCCGGTCGATTTCCATCCATTCGGCCAGTTGGGTGTCGCCGCTATAGGTGAGGTAGCGGGCCTGTTTTTCGTAGGCCTCGCGGGCGATGTCGGCGCCGGTGAAATCGAAGCACTGGCTGATGATGACCTCGCAGGGAATTTCGAGGAATTTATCGATCCCGGCGAGGGTGGATTCCTTATATTCCTTGAGGGTCAGGATGGCTGCGAAGCGTCGGTGGCCCTCGGCGGTGCGCACTTCCATGGCGTTGTAGCCAAAGGTGATGTCGCCGCTGGTGAGCACATGCGACAGGTCGCGCATCGGCAGCGGCATCGGGCGTTCTTCGAGGTTGATGAGCTTTTCGAGGAATTCGAGCTGCTCGCTATAGAAGATACCCTTGCGCTCAACCACGGTGAGCAGGCGCGCGCCGAAGGGGCGCAGCATCGTCACCATGGCATTGACGACGGTGCTTAGCGCGCGCAACTGCTCCTGCATAGCGGCCGTGCGCTCGATGGAGGTGCGTTTGGGCAGGAGGCCTTTGGCGAGCAATTTGCCGTTGGCCAGTGCCAACGATCCGCTGGCGCGCACAATGGTGACATAGAGCTCGTTGACATACATGGTGGAGGCGGGCTGCATGGTGCGCCATGCCTCATCGATTTTACCACTGAACTGGTCAGGAAAATGGGTGCGGGCGGCGGCGGCCTGCTTGCGGCGCAAAGTATGCAGCCAGATGGCGTACGAGGCATCGGGGATGGCTTCGCGGATGGCGGTGCGGATGGAGGCGCGCAGGTCGCCCTCGCTTTGGGCATCGAACCCGAGGCCGGTGATTTTGATGGTCTGCATCAGTTCGCCGTCCTTGGTGGCGATGCTGTCTTTGTCGAACAGACAGGCATAGGGGACGAAATCGGATTCGATGACATCATCGGCGATGTCGGTCAGGGCTTCGAGCTCCTTGGCGGTGATGCCTTCGGATTTCTTCGCGCGCTTTAGCAGGGATTTTTTCAGTGCGGCCATGCTGACTCGTGTAAACCGATGGACGGGTGACGTGTGAGAATAAAGGCGATCGGTAATCAAACGATGAAAGTGGCGCTACCCTTCCCGCAGGAAGGGTAGCGCCACTATTCTTAGGCTAGCCGGCATGGGTTCACCATGCCGGCTAGGGTTAAGCGCCGTTATTAGGTGCTCAGCCCGCTGAAGGTAGTCGTCCCGCAGGCGGTGGCACCACCGAGCGATTTTACGATCGACGGTGCACCGAAGATAACGCCAACGCCGAGGCCGACGATGATCGCCATACCCCACGACACTTTACCCATCAACGCGCCAACGCCGATGACGATGATCGCGAGGGTCGCGATACCGGCACCGATTGGGCCCTGGAACCAGCTGACGACGGCGCAGAGCACAGCGGAAAGCGCAGTGCCCGAGCCATCAGTCGTTGTCCCGGTTGCTGCCAGTGCGTCCATAGGAACCATGGTGGCCATGGTGCAGACTGCCAGCATGACCCATGCCAGCGACGTCATATGATCTTTGTTCAAGGTTAGTTTCATAGTCAACACTCCATCTGTTTCGTTATCCAGATAACCGCGGGATTTTGGTCCCTTCACTGTTACGATTATTCCGTCATTTGACAGTATCACAGTTTTGTTACAGTTTTGTTACGGTTTTGTGACAATTGTCATCAAATCGTCATTATTTTTACTGGGATGTTATACATAATTACCACAGATAGGTGGTAAAAACGGGCCGTTTTTGTCGGGGTATTGACCAATCAATATAATGATTTATATGTGTATTTTGTTTCACTGATTGGGTCAGCGCCCCTTGGGGCTGGCCGTGGGGCGGTTTACCGGCTAATTAATATATCGCCTGCCATATTTCATTAATATCGCAGTCTATCTTAATTTTTGAGCGATTCGGGTGCGCCATCCATAGAAAAAGAATATAAATCATATAAAGCAATATAATAAGCATATTTTCAGCTGTATTTTACCTTGGGACATCTGCGCCAGATGCGTTGCAATCCCACGACCTGCCATTATTTAATACAGGGCAAGCACGGCCAACGTTTACCAAGGAGACTTATGACGACCCTCGCCACGAAATTGAGTCGGTCAGGGCTTCGAGCTCCTTGGCGGTGATGCCTTCGGATTTCTTCGCGCGCTTTAGCAGGGATTTTTTCAGTGCGGCCATGCTGACTCGTGTAAACCGATGGACGGGTGACGTGTGAGAATAAAGGCGATCGGTAATCAAACGATGAAAGTGGCGCTACCCTTCCCGCAGGAAGGGTAGCGCCACTATTCTTAGGCTAGCCGGCATGGGTTCACCATGCCGGCTAGGGTTAAGCGCCGTTATTAGGTGCTCAGCCCGCTGAAGGTAGTCGTCCCGCAGGCGGTGGCACCACCGAGCGATTTTACGATCGACGGTGCACCGAAGATAACGCCAACGCCGAGGCCGACGATGATCGCCATACCCCACGACACTTTACCCATCAACGCGCCAACGCCGATGACGATGATCGCGAGGGTCGCGATACCGGCACCGATTGGGCCCTGGAACCAGCTGACGACGGCGCAGAGCACAGCGGAAAGCGCAGTGCCCGAGCCATCAGTCGTTGTCCCGGTTGCTGCCAGTGCGTCCATAGGAACCATGGTGGCCATGGTGCAGACTGCCAGCATGACCCATGCCAGCGACGTCATATGATCTTTGTTCAAGGTTAGTTTCATAGTCAACACTCCATCTGTTTCGTTATCCAGATAACCGCGGGATTTTGGTCCCTTCACTGTTACGATTATTCCGTCATTTGACAGTATCACAGTTTTGTTACAGTTTTGTTACGGTTTTGTGACAATTGTCATCAAATCGTCATTATTTTTACTGGGATGTTATACATAATTACCACAGATAGGTGGTAAAAACGGGCCGTTTTTGTCGGTGCGTTGTCTAGTTAACATAATGATTCATATTTATATATTTCTCTATTGAGCGGATCGGCATCCCTTGGGGTGGCCGTGGGGCAGTTTGTGGGACAATTAATATATTGGCTGTCATATTTTATTAATATCTGGACCAATATTAATTTTTTTGACGATTCGGGCGGCCAATCTATAGAAAAAGAACTTAAATTATATAAAGCAATGAATTGATCGCATTCTTTGGCTGTGTTTTGCCTTGGGACATTTGTGCCAGATGCGTTGCAATCCCTCGCCCTGTCATTTAATACAGGGGCAGCCATCCCACGTTTTACCATGGAGTACTTATGACGACCCTCGCCGCGAAATTGAAGGAATTGAGCATCACGCTGCCGGAAGTCAGCTTGCCAGCGGCCAATTATGTGCCCTGCGTGATTGCGGGCAACACACTCTATGTATCCGGCCAGCTGCCGATGGAAGGCGGCAAGCCGCAGTTTATCGGCAAGGTCGGCCGTGAGTTCAGCATCGAGGAAGGGCAGGCCTGCGCGCGGCTCTGCACTATCAATGTGCTGGCGCATGTCAGCAAAATCCTTGGCGGCGACCTGTCGCGCATCAGCAAGCTGATCCGCCTGGGCGTGTTCGTCAATGCGCCGGACGATTTTACCGATCACCCGAAAGTGGCCAATGGCGCGTCGGACATGATGGTGGAGTTGATGGGCGATGCCGGGAAACACGCGCGCTTCGCGGTCGGTGTTTCGGGCCTGCCGTTTGGCGTTGCGGTGGAAGTGGATGCGACCTTCGAGCTGAAGGCTTAAGTGATGACCGACGCGATCAAGCAGGCGCTGGCGGCAGTACATGCGTCGCTGCATGGCAATAATGTCGGCCTCGATGCGGCGATTGCCGGATTGAAAGAGGCGCTCGCTGCCGCCGGTGAGAAGTCAGTGCAGATGGAAAAAGAAGGCCTGCCGCAGAATAACCGTCAGGGCCGCAAAATGCTGCAGACCTATTTCAAGAAGCGCGGCGTGGTTGTGGTTTTTGCTGAGTAATGCGGTACTGGCTCTTTAAATCCGAACCTTCGACCTGGAGTTGGGCGCAGATGGTGGCTGCTGGCCCTGCTGGCACGCATTGGAACGGGGTGCGCAACCACCTTGCCAAGCAGCAGATGATGGCGATGGCGGTCGGCGATCGCGGGTTTTTCTACCATTCCAATGAGGGTAAGGAGATTGTCGGCATCGTCGAGGTGATCCGCGACTATTATCCCGACCCGAGCGATGCGACGGGTAAGTTCGTGATGGTGGATGTGAAAGCCGTGATGCCGCTTGCAAAACCGGTGACGTTGGCGGATGTGAAGGCTACGCCTGCACTTGCGGCCATGTCGCTTGTGACCTCGGCGCGGTTATCGGTGCAGCCGGTGACGGCGGCGGAGTGGAAGCGGGTATGTGCGATGGGCGGGTTATAAGAGCCCTCCCTCGAAATCCGCGTAGCAGATCCATAGGAGTGATTTACGCCGCTTTTTTTGTCAGTGCCTCGGTATAGGTCGCTTCGGTTTTGGCGCGGACTTCTTCGGCGGTGACGCCATCGGCCAGTTCGATGAGGTGCATGGTGCCGTCGATGATTTCGAAGACGCATAGATCGGTGATGATGAGATCGACCACGCCGATCCCGGTCATCGGCAGGTTGCACTCATGCACCAGCTTGGCGGAGCCGTCTTTCGCGTTATGTTCCATGATGACGACGACGCGTTTGACGCCCGCGACCAGATCCATCGCCCCGCCCATGCCTTTGACCATTTTGCCCGGCACCATCCAGTTGGCCAGATCGCCGCGCTCGTTCACCTGCAGCGCGCCGAGGATGGTGAGATCGACATGGCCGCCGCGGATCATCGCGAAGCTCATCGCGGAATCGAAATAGACGCTCTCGGGCAGTTCGGAGATGGTTTGTTTGCCGGCGTTGATGAGGTCGGCGTCTTCCGTGCCGGCGATGGGGAAGGGGCCCATGCCGAGCATGCCGTTTTCCGATTGCAAGGTGACATGCATGCCGGTGGGGATGTGGTTGGCGACCAGCGTCGGGATGCCGATGCCGAGGTTCACATAGAAGCCGTCTTTCAACTCACGCGCCGCGCGGGCGCACATTTGATCTCTATCCCAGGGCATAACTACTCCGTCGCTATTGGTTGCCAATATTCACGAGTGTCACGCGGCGATTGAGCGCGCGCCCCTCATCGGTTTCATTGCTTGCCACGGGCTGCGCTTCGCCAAACCCGGCGACGGTGAGCACGGCGCTGTGGATGCCATAGTTCTCACTCAGCGCGCGCTTTACGCTGACGGCGCGGCGGTAGGATAAATCCTTGTTATAGTCGTCGCTGCCCTTGGCATCGGTATGGCCCTCGACGCGGATATGGGCACCGGCCAGTTGTGGCGATCGCAGTGCGGCGGCAATCTCATCCACCTGCCCATGGCCGGCGGCGAGGATTTTGTCGGAATCAAATTCAAAATTGACTGTCAGATCGACTTTTTTGCCCGGCTGGACGAGGGCGGCGGCCAGCTCCGGCGCGCGCATCACGGGCCGCGGGGCGACGGCGACCTGCACGACGGGTGCGGCGTCGATCCAGATCACGCCATCCATGGTGGTGTTGACCATATCGACCTGGCTGAGCTGGTTGCGCTGGAGGCGCGCGCCGGTGATATCGACATTGCTGAAGGACACATGCTCGAACACCGCCCCGGCGAAATCGGCGCCCGCGAGGTCAGCATTGGTGAAGGTGACGTTGCGCAGCAGCGCACCGCGAAAATCCGCACCATTAAGCTGGGTGTTGGTGAAGGTGGCGCCGGTCAGGTCGCTTTGCAGGAAGCTTGCCTGATTGGCATCGGTGTTGACGAACTGCGCGTCGCGCAGCAGTTGCTTGCTGAAGTTGAAGCCGTTCAGCGTGGCGTTGGCGTAGGATTTGGCGAAGGCGGGTGCGCCTGCCATTACGCTTACTGCCAGCACCATTGCGATCATTGCCTGCCGTATCATTAGTCTCTCCTGAGATAAGTTTAAGCCGCGCGTGTGGTGCGCTGCTCGATGCGTTTTTCGAAACTCTTCCCTAAAAACACCCGCTGGACGAAAATGCCCGGGGTGTGGATGTCATCCGCCGGGAGCTCGCCGACTTCGACCAGCTCCTCGACTTCGGCGACGGTGACGCGGCCTGCCATCGCCATCATCGGGTTGAAATTACGGGCGGTTTTGCGGAAAATGAGGTTGCCTGCTTTATCGCCTTTCCAGGCTTTGACGATGGCAAGATCGGCGGTGAGGCCGGTTTCCATCACGTAGGTTTCGCCGTGGAACTCGCGGATTTCCTTACCTTCGGCGACGACGGTGCCGACGCCGGTTTTGGTGAAGAAGGCGGGGATGCCCGCGCCGCCAGCACGCACGCGCTCGGCAAGGGTGCCCTGCGGGTTGAATTCGATGGCCAGTTCGCCAGCAAGATATTGTTTCTCAAAGGTTTTATTTTCGCCGACATAGGAGGAGATCATTTTTGCGATCTGGTGGTCTTTGAGCAGGATGCCCAGGCCAAACTCATCCACCCCGCAATTGTTGCTGATGACGGTGAGGCCCTTGATGCCTGAGGCTTTGAGCGCGGCGATGCTGTGCTCGGGGATGCCGCACAGGCCGAAACCGCCGGACATAATGGTCATGCCGTCGTGCAGGAGGCCTGCGAGCGCGGCGGTGGCGTCGGGGTAGATTTTACCGATCGGGGCGGGGCTGCTCATGACTGTTGCTCCTCAGTCGATGGGGATGAAAATATCTTTGTACAGAAGCCATAAAACAGGTCAAGCAGTGGTAATCAAGCAAATCACGCGTATAATAAAATGACAGATTTACAAGTGCGGCGCGTTGTTTTAATAAAATGTTAACAAATTTTGGTTAATAGTTATTAAGGAAGTTATTGTGCATGTAGCAACACAACCGGTAAATTCTGCAATGAATGTTACCCGTGAGGATATTGAGCTGCTGGTGCGGGAGCCCTCCGCGGCCATGCGTCAGCGCATCTGCGAGAAAATCGCGGGCGGCTATAATTCCGGTGACTATAGCGAAAGTGAAGTGCGCCTTGCCAACGAGATTTTCCGCCTCCTGCTGAAGGATACGGAAATGAAAGTGCGGCTGCTGATGGCGGAAGCGCTGAAAGCGAATATGCAGGCCCCGCATGACCTGGTGCTCGCCCTCGCCAATGATTGCGCGGAAGTGGCGACGCTGGTGCTGGAACATTCCAGCGTGCTGAGCGAGGATGATCTGGTGCTGATTGTGCGGGCGACGCGTGAGCACCCCAAATTGCGCGCCATCGCGCGGCGGGAATCGATCTCGAAGCAATTGTCGCATGAGCTGATTGAAAAACGTGACCATGACATCACCCGCGAGCTGCTGGCCAACAAGGGCGCCTCGATTGCCGATACCAGCATGGATGTGATTTTGGAAGAATTCGCCAAGGATAATTCCGTGCTGGAGGAATTGGTGCTGCGCGGCGGGTTGCCGTATGCATTCGCTGAGCGGTTATTCGCGCAAGTATCGGATACGCTGAAAAAGCAGCTAACGCGCAAATACCGCATGGGCAACCATGTGGTTGAAGAAGTGACGACCAACGCCCGCGAGACGGCAGTGCTGCAGTTCATTTCGCCGTGGATGAGCCAGCGCGATATCAACCATCTGGTGGATGATATGCACCGCAACCGCCGCCTGAGCGATTCGGTTGTCATCCGCTCGCTATGCATTGGCGATTTACGGTTTTTCGAAACGGCGATTGCCAAGCGGGTCGGCATCCCGACCAGCAACGCGCGCATTCTCGTGATCGATCCGGGCCCGCTGGGTTTCAAGGCGCTGTATGAATCATCCGGCCTGCCCGCCTCGTTTTATGAGGCGATCCACACCATGCTGCGCTTCGCGCTGGAGGAAACGCAGTATGGCAATTACCGCACCAATGATTTTGGCGCACGGATGGTGGGCAAGATCCGCTCGGCGGGGTATGATAAAACGGTCGAGAATATGGAGCCGCTGTTGAACATGATTGGCCAGGCCATGCACGAACCGAAAATCCATTGATTCCCATGCCCACACAGAATGCTGTCATCCTAACGCCGATCGATGTGCAGAATCTGCTGCATGACGACTCCTCGGATTCGCGTGCGGCGGTGCTCGATAAAATTTCCGTCCATTACAACGACGATAAATTCGCTGGCCGCGAGCGCGATATTGCGGAGCAGATTTTCCGCATGCTGATGAAGGATGTGGCGCTGCGCGTGCGCGAGACGCTGGCCGACCGCATCAAGGATAACCCGGCCGTGCCGCGCGATATTGTGCTGTCGCTGGCGAACGATGTCGATACGGTGGCCCTGCCGGTGCTGGTGCGCAGCACTGTGCTGAGCGATGCGGATCTGGTGAACATCGTCGAAAAAAGCCACGATATGGGCAAGCTGTTGGCGATTTCCAAACGCGAAACGGTTTCGACGCGGGTGAGTGATGCGCTGGTCGAAACGCGCTATGCGCAGGTGATGACCTCGCTGCTGACCAACGAGGGCGCGACCATCAGCGACCGTTCGCTGGAGAAAATCGCTGAGGATTTCCAGCATGACGCCGGGGTGATCGAAAGCCTGATGCAGCAGCCGAAACTGCCGATTGCAGTGGTAGAGCGCATCATCGGCCAGGCGAGTGAAGCGGTGGCCGCGGAGCTGCGCAGCAAGTACAAACTCAACGAATCCGACGCCAAGCATGATTCCGGCGCGGCGCGCGAGCATTTTATGCTGCGCCTGCTGGAGGGCCATCTCTCGGCAGAAGATACGCGCGTGTTGGTCGCCCAGATGGCAGTGGAGGATCGGCTCACGCCATCCATTGTGATGACGGCGCTATGCCGTGGCCAGCTGCTGTTTTTCACCTGCGCGCTGGCGCAATTTTCAGGCATTCCGCTCGTCAACGCGATGCGGCTGGTGGCCGATCGCGGTGAGCTTGGTTTCCATGGTATTTACCAGAAGTCCGGCTTGCCGGAATCGATGCAGGATGCGATCCGCCTGCTGCTGCGCGCGGTGCAGGATATGGAGGGCGATTCGTCCATCCCCGGCTCCATGCTGTATGCCAACCGCCTTGCCGAGCGGGTGATTATGGCGGGCGAGCATCATCAGGTCGAATACCTGCCGTATTTCATCGCGCTGATCCGCCAGAACGCGCAGCGGCCGTAGCACCAGTTATAGTGTTTCTTCATTATCTTCGCTCGCTTCGCGGCACAACATCGCCGCTCTGGGCGACGATGTTGATAGTATTTCCGAATCAAGGTTATTCGGAAATACTATGTTGTCATCGGCGGTGGGCGTGGTAACGTGCCGTAATGGAAAGCCCAATGCGCATCGCCTGCCTTGCTGACGACACGCCCAAAGCGCAGAGCGCCTTTGCGGAGCTTTCGGCGCAATATGATTTCCTCGATATCACCGGCAAACGCACCAAACCGGATGTGATTGTCGCCCTTGGCGGTGATGGGTTTATGCTGCAGGTGCTGCACAAATACATGCACCGCAATATCCCGGTTTACGGCATGAATTGCGGCTCGGTGGGGTTCCTGCTCAACAGCTATCAGGTCGGCAATTTGCAAGAGCGTATCGAGACCGCGCGGCGGGCGACGCTGCACCCGCTGGTGATGTATGCGCGCACGGCGGATGGCAAGGAGCGGCAGGAGCTGGCGATCAACGAAGTATCGCTGTTTCGCGAAAGCCGGCAGGCTGCCAAATTGCGCATCTCGATCGACCATGTGGTGCGCGTCAACGAGCTGATTGCGGATGGGATTCTGGTGTCGACACCGGCCGGATCGACCGCCTATAATTTTTCCGCCGGTGGCCCGATTGTGCCGCTCAACGGCGATTTGCTGGCGCTCACGCCGATTGCGCCGTTCCGCCCGCGGCGTTGGCGCGGGGCGCTGCTCAACCATCAATCGAGCATCACGTTTGAGGTGCTGGAAGCCGATAAGCGGCCGGTGAGCGCGGTCGCCGATTCGACTGAAGTGCGCGATGTGGTGAGTGTTTCGGTGTTCGAGGATCGCGGCATTTTCCTGTCGTTGCTGTTCGACCCCGAGCGCAACCTGGAAGAACGCATCACCAGCGAACAGTTTTCATTTTAGGACCACGCCATGAACCAGAGCCGCGAAACGACGATTGCCATTATCATGTTCATCGGCGTGCTGCTGGGCAATACGATTATCTTTTCGATCGTGCCGCGCCTGTCGATTGCGGAATATGGGTTCAGCTATAACCCGTTCCAGATTCTGTTCTGCTATAGCGCCATCGCGACGCTGTGCATGGTGCCATGGGCGCTGAAGCAGAGCCGCAAGGGATTGGCGACCAAGCGCTGGAAACATTACAGCCTGCGTGCGGTGCTGGAATATGGCGCTTATGCGCTGACGCTGACCTCGCTGGGCTATCTCGGTGATGATTTCACCTTGCCGATGCATACGGCGCTTAACTTCATCACGCCGATTCTGGCGACGATTGCAACCATTGTGATCCTCAAGGAGCGCAGCGGGTTCCATACCTGGGTGGCGCTGATTGCGGGGATTATCGGGGTGTTTGTTATCACCCGTCCGGGCATGTTGCCGCTGAGCCCGGGCGTGCTGTATGTGCTCGGCGCGGCGATCGGGTTTTCGCTGTGCGGCGTGGTTATCAAGCTGCTCACGAGCACCGAATCGCCGATGCATATTGCGTTTTACATGCTGGTGATGACGACGATTTTCTCGATCCCGATGGGGCTTATGCATTGGACCAACCCGTCAGCGGAAGGCTGGATGTGGCTGGCGGTGATCGGTGTGCTAACCTACACGGTGCAGGTGCTGGTGGCCAAGGCGATTGCGAAAGTGCCGTATATGGTCATCATCCCGCTCAATTTTGTGCAGCTGATTTTCTCGACGATTTTCTCGTTCCTGATTTACGCAAAAATGATCGATGGCTGGACGTTCGCCGGGGCGCTCGTCATCCTTGCCGGGACGATTTATAATGCGCGCCGCAACCGTGCGATTGCCGCACGCGAGGCCGCCGTCGCGACGGCTATGTAGCCGATGAATCTGCTGTTCATTCACCCGAATATGCCGGGCCAGTATAAGCATCTGGCGCGTGCGTTTGGGGCTGAGGGCGGGCACCGGATTTTCTTTATTACCAAGCATAAAACGGCTGAGATTCCCGGGGTGACGCGGATTACCTACGGCATGGGCAAAGAGCCTGCGCCGCAGACGCATCGCTATCTGCTGGGCACTGCGCGAGCGGTGTTGCAGGGGCAGCAGGTCTGGCGGGTGTGCCACGCCTTGCGCACGCGCGAGAATTTTACGCCCGATGTGGTGATTGCCCATCCCGGTTGGGGCGATATGCTGTTCATCAAGGAGATTTTCCCGAACGCGAAAGTGCTGAGCTTTTTTGAATTTTACTATCAGGCGAAGGGCGCGGATGTTGGGTTCGGCGAGGCGGTGAACGATGACGATCTCGCCCGCATCCGCATGAAGAATGTCACCAACCTGATGAGTCTTGAGCAGGCGGATTGGGGGGTGAGCCCGACCGTGTGGCAATGGAGCCTGAACCCGCCCGCCTATCAACCCAAAATCAGCGTGCTGCATGATGGGGTGGATGTGGAGCGCTGCGTGCCCGATGCGGCGGCGAACTTCACCTTGCCGAATGGAAAAATCTTGCGGCCCGGCGATGAGGTGGTGACGTATATTGCGCGGAACTTTGAGCCGTATCGCGGCTTCCCGACCTTCATGAACGCGGCGGAGATATTGCTGCGTGCGCGGCCCAACCTGCATATCATCGCCATCGGTGCGGATGAGGTGAGCTATGGCCGCAAGGCGCCGCCGGGCACCAGTTACCGCGAGATGCTGATGAAGGAAGTGGCGCTGGATCTGTCGCGCATTCATTTCATCGGCACGGTGCCGTATGACCAGCTGCTGGCAGCGTTTCAGGTAAGCGCGGCGCATCTGTACCTGACATTTCCGTTCGTGCTGTCATGGTCGATGCTGGAGGCGATGGCCTGCGGGGTGGCGCTGGTGGCGTCCAACACTAAACCAGTGCTGGAAGTGGTCGAGGATGGGGTGAATGGCCTGCTGGTGGATTTCTTTTCGCCGGAGGATGTGGCGGCGAAAGTGATGCAGGTGCTCGATGACCCGACACGTAATCAGGCCATGCGGGCGCAGGCGCGGGCGACGGTGGTGGACCGTTTTGCGCTGACGACATTATTGCCGCTGCATATGCAGCTGGTGCGCGACCTTGCGGCAGGGAAACTGCCGACGGAAACTGCTGAGAAAATCAAAGCAGTGAGCCCGATTGCGCCGTATGCGCGGGCGCTGTGGTCGGGGGAGTAGGGCGCTTTCTTCGCATCTGGCCCAGCCACACGGCCAGACCCCGGGACAGGCCCGGGGTGACAAGTGAGGTGGCGAGTGTGGAAAGTATGAGGGGCGAGGTCAGAAGACCTCGCGAGCCATCAGCCCGCAGCGCGGCGCGCCATTGGGAGCGCAGGAGCGCGAGCAGGGCGCAACTCAATAACTACTATTGGTCGTGGAATGCGTGGCCAAAAGATTGGCGGATGGGCTGCACCAGATAGGAAAGCATGGTGCGGTGGCCGGTGACGATGAGGGCCTCAGCGGGCATGCCAGCGGTGAGTTTGACGGTGGGGCCAAGGTCAGCGAGCTCGCCTTGCGCAATTTCGATGCGGGCGGTGTAGAAGCTTTCCTGGCTGCGCGCATCATCGACGCGGTCGGCGGAGACGGTCATCACTTTGCCTTGCACCGGCCGTAAATAGCGGGACTTGAAGGCGGTGAGGCGCACCTGCGCGAGGAGACCGGCATGCACCACATCAATATCCTGCGGTGAAACGCGCGCTTCGACGACGAGGCGGTCATCGCTTGGCACCAGCGTCATCAGCGGTTCGCCGGGTTGGACGACGCCCCCGACCGTGTGCACGGCAAGGCCGGTGATGGTACCTGCCATGGGTGCTTTGACCTCGACACGGCGGGCGACATCGCCGGTGGCGCGGGCCTGTTCTTCGAGGCTGGAGAGCTGCACTTGCGTGTCTTTCAGCTCGGCATTCACCTTGTTGAGGAAATCATTCTTCGCATTGAGGATCGTGATTTTCGATTCGTTGATGGTCTGGCTGGCGCGGCTGACCATGGCTTGCGCTTGCCCGCGCTGGCCGACCATATCTGCCGACTGGCGCTGCAGGGCAAGCAGGCGCGGCTTAAGCGCGTTGCCGGTTTTGAGCAGGCCCTCGACCACGGTGATTTCCTGATCGAGCAGGCCGATCTGGGTGTTGGCGGCGGCGATCTGGTCACGCAGGCCACGGATTTCTTCGCCACTTTGCGCCGCTTTCTGGTTAAGCACGCTGACCTGACCATCCAGCGCTTCGCGGCGGGTGGTGAAGAGGCGGCGCTGGGTTTCGAGCGCCTCTTTCACTTTCGAATTGCTGGCTTCCTGCTTCAGGTATTCGTCCGGGAAGGCAATGGCGGGCTTGCCGTCGCGCTCGGCGATGAGGCGTGCTTCGGTCGATTTAGCGGCGAGATACTGGCCGAGCACCTGATCGCTGCGGGCTTGCGCGTTGGTGCTATCGAGGCGCACGAGGATCTGGCCGGGGGTGACGACATCCCCATCACGCACGAGGATTTCCTTGATGATCCCGCCTTCGAGATGCTGGATGGTTTTGCTGTTGGTTTCCGACACAATGCGCCCGGGCGCGATGGCGCCTGCGGCAATGGGCACAATGGCGGCCCACAGGCCGACCACGCCAAACAGCAGGATCATCAGCATGAGGCCCATGAGAATGGTGGGCCGGGCGCGCTGGTCGGGGGTGGTTTGATCGGCGGCGTCATACGGCAAGAGGCGCCCGGCGATGCGGTCGATCAGGCCGGTGGCGCGGCGCAGGCGGGCGACCTGTTTGCGGCCATGGCTGCGGGCGGGCAGGTTGCCGGAGCCCGGCGGCAGGATGGGCAGGTTGTGCTTGCTCATGCTTGCCCTCCTTCCTGCAGGCGGCGGTTGGCGGAGAAGCGCGACAGCACTTCCTCGCGCGGGCCGAGTGCTTCGATGGCGCCCTGGCGCAGCACCATGATTTTATCGACGGTGGCGAGGATGCTGGGGCGGTGGGCGACGATGATGGTGGTGATGCCCGCTTTTTTCATCTCGCTGATCGTGTGCATGAGCGCGCGTTCGCCATCGCCATCGAGGTTGCTGTTGGGCTCATCCAGGATCACCAGCTTGGGGTTGCCAAACAGCGCGCGGGCGAGGCCGATGCGCTGTTTCTGGCCGGGAGAGAGAACGGTGTTGCCGGGCACGTAGACGGTGTCGTAGCCGTTTTCGAACTGGAGGATCAGCTCGTGGACGCCGGCTTTCATGGCAGCTTCGATGATGCGGGCGTCCGGCACGTCGTTTTGCAAACGGCCGATATTGTATTTAAGGGTGCCGGCGAAGAGATCGACCTGCTGCGGCAGGTAGCCGATATATTGCCCGACTTCGGCGCGGCCCCAGCGGAACAGCTCCTGCCCATCGAGCCGCACGGTGCCCATGGTCGGCAGGAACACGCCCGCAAGCGCTTTGCCAAGGGTGGATTTGCCCGCTGCGCTTGGGCCGATGATGCCAAGGCTTTCGCCCGGTTGCAGCTCGAAGGTGATGTTGCGCAAGGTGGGCTGGGTGGCGCGGCCGAAGCTGAGATAGAGCCCTTCGGCGGTGAGGCGGCCTTTAGGCGCGGGTAGGACGGTGGCGCCTTGCGGTGGCACAATATTGCGCATGACTACATGCAGGCGGTGATAGGCATCCCGCGCGCCGATCAGCTGCTTCCAGATGCTGATCGCATTATCGAACGGGGTCAGGGTGCGCTGGGCGAGGATGGAGGCGGCGATGAGCCCGCCGGAGGAAAGCTGGTTGTTGAGCGCCAGCCATGCGCCGACTGCGGTGATGGCGATTTGCAGCAGCATGCGCAGCGAGCGGGTGATGCCGTTGATGACGGCGCTGCGTTGCTGGGCGATGTCCTGCAGGGCGAGGCCGCGCTGGTTATCGGCCGTCCAGTTGGCGACGACGGCGTCGTTCATGCCCATGGCGCAGATGGCCTCGGCGCCGCGGCCGATCATATCGGCATTGAGGGCGGACTCGACCGCTTTTTCATTGGCGCGCATGAGCGCTTTGCGCGTCGCGTATTCGTTGATGATGGCGCTCACGCACAGGATGACAATGCCCAGCACGGCAATGAAGCCGAGGATGGGATTGATCATATAGATCACCAGCACGAAGAGTAGCGACCAGGGAATATCCATCGCCGTGGGGGTGGCGAGGGCGATGAAGTTTTTCAGCGTCATCAGGTCACGCTGGTGCTGCCCGGCATAGGGCGAGCCGGTTTGGGCGGCCTGCTCGATCGACAGGCGCAGCAATTGGGGGGCGATGGTGCGTTCCAGCCACTCGACGATGCGGGCGATGACCCCGGCGCGCACCGCATAAAGCGCGCCAAAAAACAGATAGCCGATAATGACGACGCTGGTGAGGCCAATGAGCGTATCGACCGAGCGGGTGGTGAAGACGCGGTCGAACACTTGCATGGAATAAAGCGGCTGCAGCAGTGACAGCACATTCACCGCGAAGGAGAAGATGAAGACATAGATCAGCGCGCGCTTCATCGAGGTGAGCGCGGCGTGCAGCATGGTGGGTGTGTCGAGGGCTTTGGCCATGGGCGGAGGGTGGAGGAACCGCACCCGTCGGTCAAGCACGGTGCGGGCCGCGGGGGCGGTTTATTCCGGGATTACGGTGGCGGGTGGGGCTTTCACGTCACGCCGGGCGACCGCGACGGCGCTGGCGACGATGATGGCCGCGCCGAGCCAGGTCAGCGCATCGCTGGTTTCGCCAAACAGGAAGTAAGCGAATAGTGAGCTGCTGATGAGGCGCGTGAAATCAAACGGCATCAACGTGACGACCGGGGCCAGCGCATAGGCCCGCGCCATGGAGAAATGCATAATGATGGAGCAGATGGCGATGACCAGCAGCACCAGCCACGCATGTGCCGTAGGGGCCTGCCAGTGCATGAGGCCAAAGGGCAGCGCCATCAGGAACATGAAGAGGTTCATGTAAAACACCATGCGCAGGGCGGGCTCGGTGCGGCTGAGGGATTTGACGAACATGCCGGTAATGGCCCAGGCGGAGGTGGCGAACATGACCAGCAGCTCGTTCCACTGGAACCCGGCAAGGCTGGGCCGCAGGATCACCAGCGTGCCGAAAAATCCGGCGATGATGGCCAGCCAGCGGGCTTTATCCGCATGTTCCTTGAGGAACATAATGGCAAACAGGGTGGAAAAGAGCGGCGCGGTGAAGCTGAGCGCGGTGGCGTGGGCGAGCGGCATGATGGTGAGGCAATAGGTCCAGGCGATCATGCCGATGGAGCCAAGGCAGCCGCGCCAGGCATGGGCCTTGAGGCGGGTGGTGCGGATGAGCGCAGCATTGTGGCGCAGCGCGAAAGGCATCAGCAGCATCAGCGTCAGGAAATTGCGCAAGGTGACGATGAGCGTGGGGTCCAGCTCATCGGCGGCGAGGCGCACGCCGACGCTCATCGCGGAAAAGCCGGTGGTGGAAATCAGCATGAAGCCGATCGCCGCCAGCTGGGGGTGATGGCGGAATTTCTCGCGCAGCGCTGCAAAATGATTGGAGACCATAGCGTTCGCGGGATATAGTCGCCGGTATGCGAAGTCAAACCCTATCTGTTGAGCCTCCTGCCGCCGCGCTTGCGCGCTACCAGCAGGCGCGCGCGGCGGCGATCGGGCAATTTTCGCGGGTCAGCCGCATCCAGCCGTTATGGAACAGCCTGACCAGCAGCACCGATGCGCTGTTGGCGCAGGTGGTTGCCGGCGCGGATTTGACGCTGATTGCGGTAGGCGGCTATGGGCGCCGCGAGCTGTTCCCCTTTTCGGATGTGGATGTGTTGCTGCTGGTGCATGGCGATGGCTCGCCGCAGGCGCAGGAGGCGATCGCGCGGGTGCTGCAGCAATTATGGGATATGCATATCGCGGTGAGCCATGCGACGCGGACGCTGGAGGAAACGATTGGTGCCGCGCGGGAGGATTCGAGCATCGCCGCGGCGCTGATGGATGCGCGCTATATTGCCGGGCAGCGCGCGCCGTATCTGGCGCTGAAGAAACGGTTGCGGGCGGAAGTGGTTGGGCAAAATCCGCGTGAATTCGTGGCGGCTAAACTCAATGAGCGCACCCGCCGCCACAGCAAATGGGGCGATTCGCGCTTTATGCTGGAACCGAATGTGAAAGAGAGCAAAGGCGGCTTGCGCGACCTGCATACGCTCACCTGGCTGGCGCGTTATTGCTACCATGTCAGCAAGCCTGCCGAGCTGGTGCGCAGCGAGTTGCTGACACCGGCGGAGTGGCGGCATTACCGACAGGCCTATCTGTTTTTTGCGACCGTGCGGGCGCATATGCATATCCTGCGCAACCGGGCGGATGAGCGGCTGACCTTCGATTTGCAGACGAGCATTGCGGGCCTGCTCAAGTTCCGTGGCCGCACCGCGCAGGAAAAAGCCGAGCGGCTGATGCTGCGCTATTTTCAGTTCACGCGCGAGGTGGGTTCGCTGACCCGCATTTTCTGCGCGATGCTGGAAGAAGAAAACATGCGCACCCCGGCGACGCCGTTCCCGCAGCCGGCGTTGTCGCAGGCGCTGGGCAAGGATTTTATCCTCGATGGCGGTCGGGTCAATTTTGCAGATGGTTCGGATGTGGGTGCGTTGCCGTCGCTGGCGGTGGAGCTGTTTTATGTTGCGCAGCAAAACAGCCTCGATATTCACCCGCGGGCGCATTTGGCGATCACCCGTGCGCTGCCCACCATCACCCGCCAGCTGCCGTTTGAGGGCCGCGCCAACCAGCTGTTTCTGGATATACTTCTCGCCCCGAAGCCGCCTGACATCACCCTTCGGCGGATGAATGAAACCGGCGTGCTCGGCGCGTTGATCCCGGAGTTTGGCCGGATCACGGGCATGATGCAGTATGATGGGTATCACACCTACACGGTGGATGAACATACACTGGTGGCGGTAGGGAATCTGTTCACCATCGAGTCCGGCGCGTGGGTGAAGGAGATGCCGCTGGCGACGGCGGTGGCGCAGGAAACGTCCGACCGTGCGCCGCTTTACCTCGCCATGCTGTGCCATGATTTGGCGAAAGGGACTGGCGGTAGCCATGCGGAAAAAGGCGAGGGCATGGTGCAGCATATTGCAGCGCGGCTTGGCCTCAGCGTGGCGACGGCAGAGCTCGCCGGGTGGTTGGTGAAAAACCATTTGATGCTGAGTGAAACGGCGTTTAAGCGTGATCTGGATGACCCGAAAACCATTGAGGATTTTGTCGGCGTGGTGCAATCGCCCGAGCGGTTGCGTCTGCTGCTGCTGGTGACGGTGGCAGATATTAAGGCGGTGGGGCCGGTGATCTGGAATCGCTGGAAAGGCGCGCTGATGCGCGACCTCTATCACCGCGCGATGGTGCAGATGGGGGTGGGCATGGGCGAGCATGCGCCGCAGACCAGCATCCACGCCAAACTTATCAAGGAAGTGCCGCCGGAGATGGCGCAGGCGGCGGCGCATTTCATGGATGCGCAGCTGCCGCAAAGCTGGTGGTATCGCCCGCGCGAGGAGCAGGTGTCGAGCATCCGCGCCTATGCGATGTGGCGCGAGGCACCGCAAAAACCGGCACTGGTTATCACCCATGACAGCTACCGCGCGGTGAGCGAAATCACCTGCTGCATGGCTTATACGCCGGAGCTGTTTCGTACGCTGGCCGGGGTGATGGCGTGGATCGGCGCGAGCATTGTGTCGGCGCGCACCATGGTGCTGGCGGGCGGTGCGGCGGTGGCGACGCTGGGCATTCAGGACATTGAGGGCAATAGCTTTGTGGGCGAGCAGGAGCGGCTTGCGACGCTCGGGGCGCTGATTGAAAAAGGCGTCGCCGGGCAGCTTGATTTTGCGACCGAGCTGCCCAAGCGTCGCGTGCTTTCGCGCGGGCGGGATGTGAGTGTGGCGCCGTCGGTGTTTATCGACAATCAGGTGAGCGCGCAGGCGAGCGTGATCGAGGTGAATGCGCGCGACCGACTCGGGCTGCTGTATGACATATTGGGCGCACTCGCCCAGTGCCAGCTGCAGGTGATGACCGCCCATATCGCGACCTATGGCAAAAAGGCGGTGGATGTGTTTTATGTGAAGGATGCATATGGCATCAAAATTATCCATTACGCCAAACTCGCTGCGGTGCAGCGGGCGCTGCTGGATGCGTGCGGCAGTGAGGAGGGCGCATGAGTGAGTTACCGGAGTGGTTGGGCGAAGCGGCGCTGCAGCAATTTTTTGCGAGCACCAAAGCAGCGGGCGGTGAAGCCCGCGCCGTGGGCGGCTGTGTGCGCGATTTTCTGATCGGGCGCGAGGCGGGGGATGTGGATGTGGCAAGCACCCTGCCGCCGGAAAAAACAATCGACATTGCTGCGCAACATGGCTGGAAAGCAGTGCCCACCGGCATCGCCCATGGTACGGTGACGCTGGTGCTGCCGCAGCGTATTTTAGAAGTGACCACCTTGCGGCGCGATGTGGCCACCGACGGGCGGCATGCGACGGTGGCGTATACGGATAATTGGCAGGAAGACGCCGCGCGGCGTGATTTCACGATGAACGCGCTGTATATGGATGCGGCAGGGGAAATCACGGATTTTTTCAATGGGCGCACGGATATTACGGCGCAGCGCGTGTGTTTTATTGGCGATGCAGGCACGCGGATTGCGGAGGATGGCTTGCGCATGCTGCGCTATTTCCGCTTCCTCGCCAGCCATGGTAAACCCCCGGCGGATGAGGCGGCGCTTGCCGCGATTGCTGCGCATAAACACATGCTCACCGACCTTTCCGGCGAGCGGATCGCGGCGGAAATGCGTAAGTTGCTGACGGTGGAGAACCCTGCGTTTGCGCTGCGGTTGCTGCAGCAATCGGGAATCGCCCCTTTCATTTTCCCGTGCGAGATTATCCCGCAACGTATGATTCGGCTGCATATGCTGGAAGTGCAGGCCGGTTACCAAACGTCCGTCTGGGCGCGGCTGGTGGCGATTCTTCATTCTGCCTGTCATCCCGGCCTTGTGCCGGGATCCGGCGGTGAGGCATCTGCT